>JBBQBY010000338.1:0-7557 GCA_038318235.1 Caldilineales bacterium | reverse complement strand
CAACTCACATTTTTGCATGCCCTGCGCGATCTAGAAGGGATTGAGTGGGCCAAAGTGACCGTCTTCCACATGGACGAATATGTGGGCATCGACCCGCAGCATCCGGCCAGTTTCCCACTCTTTTTGCGCCAACATATTCTCGACAAAGTTAAGCCGGGCAAGTTTTATCCAGTACCCAGCCAGGTGGACGATGTTGATCAGGCCTGTCGTGACTATGCGCAGCTATTGCATGAACACCCAGCCGATCTGGTTGCGATGGGCTGGGGCGAAAACGGCCACATCGCCTTTAATGATCCCCCCTACGCCGATTTCGATGATCCAACCTGGGTAAAAGTCGTGACATTGGCCGACGCCAGCCGCCGACAACAAGTGGGAGAAGGCCACTTTGCCACCCTGAATGATGTGCCGGTTCATGCCATTACGCTGACGATTCCGGCCTTGCTGGCCCCGAAACGCATTTTGTGCATTGTCCCCGAAGCGCGCAAAGCCGAAGCGGTACGCGCTTGTCTCACCGAGCCAATTAGCGAAGACCGCCCCGGTTCCATTCTGCGCACACTCGGCCATGCACAGCTATATTTGGATCCGAATTCCGCGGCGTTGATTTAACCCCACCCGCGCCCTCCCGTGGTAAGGGAGGGGACCGTTCGCACCGCGCGCCCAGTGGGCACCCGAAAGCGCCATTGGTGGACAGACGAAGCAATGCGTTCTGTCCCGTGACGGGCGCCCTCCCAGCAGGGGAGGGCGCGGGGAGAGGTCTACGTTACCCATCCATTGCGGATCCAGACCCCTCCCTAACCCTCCCCTGCTGGGAGGGAACTGATGAAGGGTCGGAATATCTGGGTTCGTCTATCCACCAAACAGTTCCCTCCCTTACCAGGGGAGCGGGAGCCCCCTAGGGCACACAGGTGGAGTCTATACCTACAAACCAGAATAGAAAAGCACGCGAGGCGACCAATGAGTGACCAATACGAATATCAATTCAACTTACGCCAGTGGCGCTTGACCCAAGATGCCACTGATCACAACGAGTGGCAGGAGATCAACACGCCGCGCTGCGTGCCTGCGCACAAAACCGCGATTATCATTTGCGACATGTGGGACAAGCATTGGAGTCGCGGCGCTTCCGAACGGGTGGATGCCATGGCGCCTTACATGAATGAGGTGCTCAGCGCGGCTCGAAAACGCGGCGTCCACATTATCCATGCGCCGTCGGATACGATGGATTTTTATACCGAAGCGCCGGCACGCCAACGGATCTTAGCGGTGCCGGTTATCGACCCACCACCAGCGCTAGAACATGACAATCCACCCTTGCCGATTGATGCCAGCGATGAAGGCTCGGACACAGGCGAGTTGCAGACCTACAAAGCGTGGCGCCGGCAACATGCCGCGTTAGAAATCGACCAGACCAAGGATGTGATTTCGGATAAAGGCCAGGAAGTTTACAGTTTTTTGCAACAACAGGGGATCGAACAGGTCTTAATCCTAGGTGTGCATACAAATATGTGCGTACTCAACCGCTCGTTTGCGATCAAGCAGATGGTAAAGTGGGGTGTACAGGTTGCCTTGGTGCGCGACCTCACCGACACCATGTATAACCCAGTGCGTTCACCCTATGTCAGCCACGCCGAAGGGACGCGCTTGGTGATCGAATACATTGAGAAGTTCTGGTGCCCATCACTGTTGAGCACCGATTTGCTGGCTTAGTACGGCTTGAAACCCTGGTGGAGATCAGTATGGCTACAAACACAGCCTTAGTGTGGCGGCGAATTGATCGACCTGGCGCAGAATATTTTTCACTCAAGGCGTCCAAAACTGGTTGGCAGCTGATGGGCACAGTTGTAGTCACAGACGAGAAGCGCCCTTTTCGGATCCAATATGCTATCCGTTGTGATCGGACCTGGCAGACGCGCCGCGTGAAAGTTAAAATCGCAGAAGGAGCCAAGGTTCACCAGTTTGATTTGCGCGTTGACGCAGACCGACGCTGGTGGCAGGCGGGTGCAGGATTGCTGGCCTTTCGTGGTTGCCAAGATATTGATCTTGGTTTTACGCCGGCGACCAATACGTTGCCGATTCGTCGCCTCAATTTGGCTGTAGGCGAAAGCGCAGACGTTGTCGCCGTCTGGTTGCAATTTCCAAGCCTGATGTTACGACCCTTTGCGCAAACGTATACGCGCTCGGCAGAAGACCGCTATCGGTACGCGAGTGAAGGTGGTTATGTCAACGAATTAACCGTGGATGAAGTAGGACTAGTTAGAACATATCCAGATGCCTGGGTGTGCGAGGCAAGCGACAACTTAGGAACCCCACCCTAACCCTCCCCTAGAAAGGGAGGGAACTGATTGGGGACAGACGAGGTGATGCGTTTTGTCCCGTGACGGCTCCCTCCCTTCCTAGGGGAGCGGGAGCTCTTAGGGCGCGGGTGGGGTGTATCGTAGCTATCGGAGGGGGTAAATTTTGAAACGTTTAGCAGGAAAGAAAATTCTGATCACGGGCGCCAGCAGTGGCTTTGGGCGCGGCATCGCATTAGCCTGTGCGACGGAAGGGGCTGATCTGGCGCTGGTAGGCCGCCATGCAGAACGCCTACAGGCAGTGGTCGATCAGGCCAAAGCCGAGGGCGTACAGGCGATTGTCTGTGCGGGGGACATCGCCGACGAGGCGCAAATCTTGGCGATTGTGGCCAAAGCAGAAACGGCGCTGGGTCAGATTGACATTCTGGTCAATGACGCCGGCATGAACGTTACGCAACGCAGCATCAAAGATACGAGCCTGGAACAATGGCGGCAACTGCTCGATGTCAATCTGACCGCCGCCTTTCTCTTTACCAAAGCCGTTTTGCCCGCCATGATCGCACGCCAAGCGGGCACAATTATCAACGTGGCTTCGCGCGCCGCCTTGCATCCTCATTTGGCGGGCGGCGTTGGCTACAGCACATCAAAACAGGGCATGGATGCGCTGACCCAAGTGACGAATGAAGAGGCCAATCCACATGGCGTGCGCGCCTGTCTGCTCTGTCCTGGGGTTGGCAATACGCCGCTGTTGGATCGCCGCCCAGTGCCACCGCCCCAGGAGCAACGGTTAAAGATGCTCCAGCCGGAGGATGTCGCCGCCGTGGCGGTGCTGATTGCCGCGATGCCATCACACGTTAATATTGAGCTCGTATCGATGTTACCGACCCGCTTAACATAAACTTTTTCCGTTGACCTCGCCTAGTCATAGGGGATGGCTATCATAAAAATTTATAGTTCCTAATTCTAAAATGAGAGAAAAATGATGCGCGTTAATCAAACAAAATTTGCTGTCTTTGCCAAGCCGTGGAAGCAGATGTCAATTGTTGAAGTAGGTGAACATGTACGTAAGCTGGGTTTCCAGTGGATCGAATTACCTGTGCGGTCTGGGTTTGCCTGTACACCAGAAAATATCGAGCAAGATCTGCCCAAAGCGGTTAGAACGTTGGCCGAGTTGGGCGTCAATGTGTTGAATGTCACCGTAGCCTTACCACTCGATGATGAACGACTTTATGCCGCTTGTGAGGCGGCCGATATCCGCATGAATCGTGTAATCTTTAGTCGCGGTCAGATGGGCTACTGGGAAGCCGAAGCCAATGCTCGCCGTCAACTAGATGCAGCGATGCCGCTCTGTGAAAAATATAATGTCCAAATTGGTGTACAAAACCATTATGGTGGCTCTGTGCCGATCAATTCGATGGGTCTCTATAATCTACTGAAAGGTTATAATCCAAAGTATGCCGGCGCGATTTGGGACCCAGCCCACAATGGGTTACAGGGCGAAGAACCGGAAGTTGGGCTAGATATTGTGGAGGCGCATCTCTGCGTCGTCAATTTAAAAAACGCCTATTGGCGCAGGGTAAATGGTCCAGAGGCAGAAGTGGCCAAGTGGGAGGTCTATTGGACATCGGGGCGTCAAGGCCGGGCTTCGTGGGCGAGCGTGGCCGACAAGCTCAAGCAGATGAACTACACCGGTCCCATCTGTTTCTCCGCAGAATATACGGCCGAGCACGATGTGGATCAGTTAATCGTTGAAGATCTGGCATTTGCCAAGACCTTATTTTCGTAACAGTGACGAGTAACCTGGAACAGTCACTTTGCAGGTCTGCTCACTCAATCGATGGCGTAACAATACATTGCTCGTTAGCTACAGAGGTAACGATTTCTTCAATAGCGTGACAGAGACGACGAAAAGACCGCGAGCGTATACGCGCAAGTTCAATATCGAGCTTGCGCGTGTACATTGATTGGTCGAAAATTTGCCGATAGCCAAACTGTTTTCTTAACCAACCTTTGGCATCACGAGGAATTTCCGGGTCACCGTTATAGAATTGTCCTGGATGAATTGATTCGAGGCTTGCCAAAAACCAAGCTTCGTATTCACGTTTCGCGCAGACGACGGCGACCGAAAATGGTAATAAGCCGATTGAGCGAATTCGTTGCGTTAAATGAAAAGCGCGGTCTTTAGGACAATCATCATCCATATCCAACAAGATTAACAGCGCAGCACAGTCAACATATTTGATATGGTATCTTATCGCATTCTCAAATTTATCATCATGAAAAAACTGGCTATAAGTTAACCGAAATGGTGGTATTTTCTCTGGAACGAAAAGCGTCTGACATTGTAACTTTCGCAGCAATCGGTTAATTAGCACAACCACAGCCGGTTGCTCTGCTGGCGATGGGCGATTTGCTTCCCCATGGCCTTCAACAATGGCATAAATCTTATTACGCATCGTTATTTTCTAGGACTAATTCCCCTTGAATCTCCCGGCGAAGACCTTGGGCGCGCAAGAGTTCGCCGGGTGCAAAGAGTCTTTCCTGAATGGCTTGTTTTTGGATCTCTTCGATTGGATCGATGTAAGTAATACCCTCAATCTTTTCGACAATCCGCAAGTACTCCGCCTTACACATATCCAGCAGATCAGGACTATGGGTTGTCAGAAGCATCTGTGTGCGTTCTGAGGCACTTTCAATTTCTTCCCACAAAAGCCGTAATGCCCCAGGGTGAATCGTAAGTTCAGGCTCCTCTAAGGCCAATAATGTACGGGGCGGATCTTGATAAAGTGCAGCTAATATACCCAACATGCGCAGTGTGCCATCTGACTCTTGTGACAATTCAAACAGTGCCCGTGACTGATTTGAAATTTTGTGACGAAGTTTGGTCACTAGATAGCCACCGACTTGATTCACTTGAAAATCGACCACATCTGGCATCACTGTATTAATTGACTTTTCCAGTTCTGGCAACAGATGGCTTTTGGACCGTTGCAGTTCACGCAACGTAGAGGCTAAATTGATACCGTGCTCATCCAATGGATAAGGGTTAGCAGGTTTTTGAGGCTCGGTTAGCGCATTGGGAAAGATATTATAAAAACTCATGCCTGCTAAAAAATTGTATAAATAGCGATACGGCTCAGTCTGAGCAATCCGCGGCAAAACAAGCGTATTTTCTTCAATCGGGGGCGCAAGTTCAGGGGGGCGATGCACCCACTCACCGTTGTTCGCTTCAAAGTGAACTGTACGTGCATGATTGCCGCGTTGAGAAAGCATACAAATCTCGCGCTTAATTCGATATTGACCGCGACGTTCACTCCCTAGTGTAAAACCATAAATTCCATTGACTTCATTGGTTTCAATCGTCAAATTAATTTCAATATCATAAGGCCGACCTTTGTCTGACCAACGGCGCAATGCGCTCATACCGTGACGGTTGACGATGGCTGCATCTAAACCAAGGCGCATTGCATCTTGAGCAAAACGTAATACATCAATCAGGTTACTTTTGCCCGAGCCATTATGGCCCACTAACACAGTAAGTGGTTCCAGAGTTACGTCAATATCGGCTAAACTTCGGTAGTTTTTAACTTTTAGTCGTTTAATCACAAATTTTCACCTCCCCTCGCAGATGTACTGATAATATCATAAAACAGTTTCTAAGAACTAATGTGATTTTTATAAAACAAAATTGTCTTTGAGTGGGAGCAAGAATTTATTCTTGCTCCCACTCAAAGACAATCAGTTCTAAATCAACCAGACAAATTAAAGGAAATAATTTACTTTACGTGCTTCTGCAAAACCGGCTCAATCGCCTGCCGGAAGCGCGGTTGAAACTGTTTGCTTAACCCCAACGAGACGGCCCAATTCGGTTCATAACCACCTTCGGGGAAATCTTCCGGTTCGGGCAGATAGAGCAAAAAGCCATTGGTATAGCTAACCAGCGCCGGTATTTTATAACCGAGTGCCCGCAAATGGGTTTTAAGGTTGATCGCGGTCTCGCTAAAGACCTCAGCCGGTTGGGTGACCAAGAGCAGATCACCGATGCCGAGGAGCATAATCTCCGCCGGAATGTTGTCGGGATCTTGAATGTCCGGTCTTTCCGTTGTCAAGACAGAATTGGGTTTGGTGGCATGCTCACCCGGCGCAGCCGCGGCGTTTACGGTCACTTGTTCAGACCAGAAGACGTCGACAGATGCGGTCGTCACGATCCGGCCCGCCGCATAGGCGGTCTCCTCGGCAAAGGCTTCGCCCAGTTCGTCGGCTTCCTCAAACGTGCCACCACCGCGGTCACCAATGTTCCATTTCGCCGGATCGTCAGCTGGGCCATAATACGTGCTGACATTGCCAATCGCCTGGATGGTTTCGTTGCCGCGTAAATGCTTGCGTACACCGGAGGTCAAGGGATTGATATTGCCAGAACCGCCTTGCGTAAAGAGGCAGGTCGTGCCCGGCCCCAAACGTTCTTCTAGTTTGCGCATAGCATAACCTGGCCAGTCGCCAGTGATCTGTAAATTGTCATAACCGAGCACAACCGAGTGACAGGCAAAATTGGTGAACAAACCAAGCGGCTTGCCATTCAAATCATCGACGCGCAAGATCGTAATACCGGGATCGATCGGGCGATCCAGCCAACGTCGGTTGATCGAATAGCCATAAAGCACACCGTTGCCACTGCCAATACGCGCTGGTTGCAGCGCCTGGTAGGCCATTTCGACGGCGTCAGCGATCATATCGGCTAAGGGACGATCCCAGTTTTCTGGATGGCGATCATGGGGGCCACCATGCGTGTGCGTGTCGGCCACCAAGATATGTTCCGGCGCAATTCCGACCCGTTTTTGCACCGCGTCGCGCACAGCGTTAACTGTTTCAATGCTGGTGTAGCAAATGTCACAGGAAATCAACGCCCATGTGCCCTGCTCAGCTTCCAAGACCAGGGCGCGGGCCAATAGGGCATCATGCACCCCGGTAGCCCCGGTCGGTCGGTTGCCATAACCCACCAATTTGCAGCCGATTTTGGGTGTAATGTCAGCGCGGCCAAAGCCGGCGCGTAGTTCAGTCATTGATTTATCGCCTTTCTACTGTTTTTTTAATCAGACGCGCCTGAAAAGTGATAGGTGACGAGTGATAACTCACGGTTCGGTCATTTTTTGTCGGGCTTTTGAAATTTATGTCCCACTTAGTGGCTTAAAACAGAATGAATTTAGGGGTTGCCTCCCACTTGCCAATCAACGAGATCAAACCCTTTTATAAAGTGGGAGAAAGCCTT
>JBBQBY010000337.1:0-7602 GCA_038318235.1 Caldilineales bacterium | reverse complement strand
GACACGTTCACGGCACAGCCGGGGACCTGGGCGCGTTTGCCTGCGCCCCCCACCGAACTCCTGGGGCGTGAGCAAGATGTCGCCCTGCTTGTCAAGCGCTTGCGCGGCCATCAGGGTCGTTTGCTCACCCTGGTCGGCCCGCCGGGCGTCGGCAAGACGCGCTTGGGGCTGGAAGTAGCGGCGCGCGCGCAACGACTGTACAAGGATGGTGCCCGTTTTGTGCCACTGGCGGCCGTATCCGACCCTGAACTCGTCGCCACCACGATGGCCACTGAACTCGAACTACCCGATAACGGCAAACAAGCGCCGCAGACCCGCTTGATCCACGGTTTACGCCAGAAAGAGCTGCTTTTGGTGCTCGACAATTTTGAGCAGATCTTGGCGGCGGCAGGGTTGTTGGCCACGTTATTGACAGAATGCCCAGGGCTACACCTGTTGGTAACCAGCCGCGAGCGGTTGCATCTGCGCGCCGAACAACGCTATCCCGTGCCGCCGCTCGACTTGGGCTTTGCCGTGGCCTTGTTTGTACAACAGGCGCAGGCTGTTGATCTAACATTTGCGCCGACCGCGGCGACCACTTCAACCATTGCGCAAATCTGTCGGCGGCTCGACTGTTTGCCATTGGCGATTGAACTGATCGCCGCCCGCATCGATCTGTTTTCACCGCAAAGCATGCTGACCCGCTTGCAGGAGCGGCGGCTCGATTTACTCGCCGACGGCGCGCAGGACGTGCCGGAACGCCAGCGCACGTTGCGCAGGGCGATTCAATACAGCTATGATTTGTTAGCGGAACACGAACGCCGGTTGTTTCGCACGTTAGGCGTCTTTGTCGATGGCTTTGACCTGGCCGCCGTGGCGCACTTTGGTTTTGACGCAGCGGCGTTGCAGGCCTTGATCAACAAAAGCCTGGTGCATGTAGCCCCACGACCCGCCTTTGACACCCCAGACTTGGCCGCGCAACGGCGCTTTGTACTGTTGGAAACGCTGCGCGAATATGCGCGTGAACAATTGACCGTCAACCACGAAGTAGACTGGGTGCAACGGCAGCATGCCGTCTATTACTTGCAAGTGGCCGAGACGGTGGAACCGAAGTTGTTTGGTACACAAATGGCCGTGTGGCTCGCCTACCTGGAGACGGAGCATAACAATCTCCGTGCTGCACTTAGCTGGGCGCTTACAACGAATGACAGCACGACTGCCTTACGTCTTTGTATAGTGATGCAATGGCTTTGGAGCCGGCACGGGCATGTACAAGAAGGGAAGCAGTGGCTTGAAAAGTCCCTTGCCATCAGTGCCGATGCGCCCTTGGCTGTACGGGCGAGGGCACTCGGCGCGTCCGGGATGATGGATCACATTTTGGGGAACCATGCCCAGGCGCAAACATCTGTTGAACAGCGCCTAGTGCTCTACCAAACCGCCAATGACCCGCAGGAGATCGCTGGGGCGTCTCTGCAACTAGGGGGGATCCATCGTAAACAGCATCACTACGAACAGGCCGAGTTTTTCTATCAGCAAAGTTTCAATTGGTTTCAGGCGAACGAAGACAAAAGGGGCATTGCCGCCGTCCACATCGTCTTTGGCCATCTGGCCATGAATCGTCATGACTATGCAAAGGCAAGAGCACACTATGAGCAAGGCTTGGCATTGCAACGCGAGTCAGGGGATCTGACGCGGATCACCAATGTCCTGGCCGGTCTTGCTGCGGTTGCCTTCCAGCAAGGTGAGTATCCGCGTGCGGTCTTGTATTGCGAGGAACTGCTGGTGCTCGCCAGGGAACTCGGCGACAACGAGGACATCGTCAATGCGCTCAATGAACTGGGCAGAATCGCGCTCCACCAAGGCGAATTTGCCCAGGCGACCAACTATCTTGCTCAGGGTTTTGGGCTGGCTCAAGAGGTAGGTTTGCCGCCGATCCTAGCCCTCAACCTGACCTATCAGGGCGACCTAGCCTTTGCCCAAGCTGACTTGGCGCAGGCGCGTCAATGCTATTGCCAAAGCTTGCGGATTGCCCACCAACTGACGGAAAAATTAGATATTGCCACCGGGTTGGAAAATTTGGCCGCCGTGGCTGGTGTGCAGAAAGATGCGGAAAGAGCTACTAGATTGCTCGGCGCGGCGGAAAGCTTGCGCAAGCTGATTAGCGTGCCTTTACCCACCAGCGAACAACCGCGCCAGCAACAAATGATGGCAAATGCCCGCACCCAACTTGGTGAAACCGCGTATGTCCGCGCCTATGCCGCCGGCTACGCTATGACCACAGACCAAGCCGTTGCGTTTGCGCTGGCACAGGTTGATGTCCCAGAAACTAGCACGGCCATCTAGGTGCAGCCAATCACTGCGCCTAGATGGCCGTCACAAAGCTAAAAACGTAAATTTCCTACTGTTGGCGGAAGCGTTTGCGTCCCGGCGGCACTAATTTTTTGCCCTTCGGTCGATTCATGGGGTTTTTCTTGCCCCCGGACATCCTTTCATCATTCGGCGTCGCCAGCCGAATTTTGGCGTCGTGACCGCGGATCGCGGCGTTGGCCATGCCATCCAGCACTTGGCGCACATAGCGGGCGGGGATATCCACCAACGTAAAGTAGTCAAAAATGTCAATCGCACCGATCACGTTGCCTGGGATGCCCGACTCGTTGGCGATGGCGCCCACAATGTCGGTGGGACGGACGCCACTGTCGCGCCCGGTTTCGATAAACAGCCGCGCCATGCCGTTGTTGCCGGTCTGCGGCACCTCGTCGGGGATCGCCGCCGAGACAACTTCCAGCGACTTGTCACCCTGGGCCAGGCGGGCGGCGGCGGCGGCGATCTCGGCCATCTCATGACCGCTCTCCATCGCAATCTCACTGACCAGCGATAAGTAGAGATCGAGTTCGCCCGCTTCCACGGTTTTCAAAATGCGTTCTTTGAAGAGTGTAATGCGCCGGGCTGCGATATCGGATTTGGTGGGCGCTTTGATTGGGTCGATTTTTTGGCGCGTATAACGCTCAATGTCGCGCAGCATGCGTTGTTCGCGCGGGGTCACAAAGAGGATCGCCTTGCCGGCGCGCCCGGCGCGTCCCGTGCGCCCGATGCGATGGATGTAGGATTCACTGTCGTAGGGCGCATCGTAGTTGACGACCAGGGTAATGCGTTCGACATCCCAGCCGCGTGCCGCCACATCGGTGGCGACGACAATTTCAACCTGGCCGCTGCGCAAACGGCGGATCACGCTTTCGCGCTGCGCCTGGTTCATGTCGCCATGCATGGCTTCCGCCGCATAACCGCGCGCTTGCAGTTTCTCGGCCAACTCGCCAGCGCCAATCTTGGTGCGGGCAAAGATCAGCACCGCTTCGCCAGAGACAGTTTCGCTTTCCAACAAGTGCGTGAGCGCGTCGAGTTTCTGCTGCTCGGTCACGATCATGTAACGCTGTTCAACCGTCGGTACGGTCAGGGTCTTTTGCTTGATCTCAACCATCACCGGGTCGGTGAGATAGTTGTCTGCGATCCGGCGAATTTCCTCGGGCATCGTGGCCGAGAAGAGGGCAATTTGCAATTCGCTGGGGGCTTGTTCCAAGATCCATTCAACATCTTCAAGAAAGCCCATGCGCAGCATTTCGTCGGCTTCGTCGAGCACGACGGTCTTGAGCTTGCTAAAGCTCAGCGTGCCCCGG
Organism: Caldilineales bacterium; assembly: GCA_038318235.1. Lineage (GTDB taxonomy): Bacteria > Chloroflexota > Anaerolineae > Caldilineales > Caldilineaceae > JAPLGZ01. The sequence goes on along the minus strand of JBBQBY010000337.1, from coordinate 3,952 downwards.
CGCAGATGATCCATCACGCGCCCCGGCGTGCCAACGACCACATGCACGCCGCTTTGCAACTTGCCAAGTTGCTTCTGGATTGGTTGGCCGCCGTAGATCGGCAACACGCGCACCTGGCCCAAGTGCTTGCTGTAGGTATGAAAAGCCTCGGCGACCTGAATGCTCAGTTCGCGGGTTGGCGTCAGAATCAGCGCTTGTACAGCGTTGCGGCCAAGATCGAGCTTTTGGAGGATGGGCAAGGCAAAGGCGGCGGTCTTGCCCGTGCCTGTCTGTGCCTGGCCGATCACGTTGCGGCCGGCCAGGAGGAGTGGGATAGTTCTAAGTTGAATCGGCGTTGGCGCTTCGTAGCCAACTTCATCGACAGCGCGCATCAACGGCTTGCTCAAATGAAATTGTTCAAAGCTTTCCAAGGCGGTTTCGGTTTTCTGTTCTTCAGTCATACTCTTCTCGATCACTGGTTTAGACAAATATTGCTGCGCATGAAGTAAGAGAATAATTATACATTAACTTTGCAAAATCGCATAAGTTTAAGATGGCAACGCGATTTTAACGTCGATCAATGTGGATCGGGTAGACGGTAAAGCCGCCAACGACCTTCGCTGGCGAGGGAAATAATGGCACAGCAGGACATGCAGTCGGGCGGAAGCTAGATGCAACGCTTAATAAAGTTTGAAAAATCGTTCAAGCCCTTCCGCCAGCGATAGTGGTTCTTCCTGGGGTTCTTCCAGTAACCAGCGTTCATAGGCGCGCAAAAAAGGCACGATCTGTGAAGAAGCCGTTGCGATCTCGCGCAGCATCAACTGCCCCATCGGGCCGGTTGCTTTAAGATAACCGGTGGTGTGAAAGCGTTGCACGGTCAGATGTAGATCATAAGGGACAGCTTGATGCTGAATCGACCAGCGATTGGCGCGCTGTTCCAGGATCAGGTATTGGGCTGTGGCTTGATTTTCATCGAGCGCCCAGCCTACAGAACCGGTGGTGATAATCGTGCGTTCACCCCACAGGCGCACCTGGCACCAATGTTCATGCCCGCGCACGATGGTCTGTTCTTGGCCATTGGGGAACATCGCCGGTAACTCGGCTTCGGGCGTATAGGCCGCAATTAAGTCGTTATCGCGGCGCAATGAGGCGTGGACAACGAGTAGATTGGGGGCGTCGGGCGGGCGCAGAGCAAACGGCAATTCGCTTAACTGGCGACGTTCGGCGGCGCTGAACTGCGCAACGGTCCATTGCACGGGGGCAAACCGCTCGGTCTGCCACACTGGTGGTGCATGGGGCAGACCGAAGTCAAAAATATAACGTTCATGGTTGCCCCGCAAGATCGTACAAGGGACAGTTCGCGCCAATTGCCAACATTGCGCAGAGTCCGGCGCACCATTAATGAGGTCGCCGGCAAGTATCAGCTGGTCAATCCCTTGCTGGCGCACATGCCGTAATACGGCTTCAAAGGCGGGCAGATTGCCATGAATATCCGCCAAGATCGCAATCCGCATCACCTAGGCTCAACTCAATTGGTAAATGGCGCCGTATTTAGTCTGCAAATAATTGATATAAGGCGTAAGGCTTAATGGCCCACCGGTGACGCGCTGCAACAATTCTGTCGTGGTGAATTTGCTGCCATGCTGGTAGATGTTCCCGCGCAGCCAAGTATGCAACGTTGAGAATTGCCCTTGTGAGATCTCGTTAGGGATCTCGGGGTGGGCGCGCAAGGCGGCCGCATAGAATTGCGAGGCCATAATGTTGCCCAATGTATAACCCTGAAAGGCGCCACCGATCAGGCCCCCATACCAATGGACGTCTTGTAACACGCCATCGCGGTTGTCGGGCGCCATAAGGCCCAGGCTGGTTGAGTATTGTTCCTGCCAGGCGTCGGGTAAGTCGGCGATGGCTAGCTTACCTTCTAATAAGGCTAATTCCAGGTCAAACCGGATAATCACATGCAAGTTATAGGTGACCTCATCGGCATCCGTGCGAATCAATGAGCGTTGCACTTGGTTGATGGCGCGGTAGAAGATTTCTAGCGGCACATCGCCTAGTTGCGCCGGGAAAATGGCTTGGAACTTGGGGTAATAATAGTGCCAAAAGCCCAAACTGCGGCCCACGAGATTTTCCCAGAGGCGAGATTGGCTCTCATGGACGCCCGACGATGTACCCTCCGCCAATGGTGTGCCTTCAAACTTTGGATTGATGCCCTGTTCATAGAGCGCGTGGCCGGATTCGTGCAGTGTGCTAAACAGCGCATCGCCGACATCATTTTCGTTGACGCGCGTGGTGATGCGGACATCGCCCAGCGAAAATTTGGTCATAAAAGGATGATGGGTTTTATCCTGGCGACCGCGCTGGAAATCATAGCCGAACTTTTTGATCGCCGTGATGCCAGCGGCCAACTGATCTGCCTCTGGAAAGAATTGGTGAAGAACACTTGCATCCACCGACGGCTGAGCCCCAATTGCTCTGACCAGCGGCGTCAAGGCCGCGCGCAGTTCGGCAAAGAGTGGCCGAATAATCGACACTTTCATCCCATAATCCGATTGGTTGATCAGCGGATCGGCGATATGTTCATAACCAGGAAAAAAGTTAGCGAAGCGACGACTCAGGTCCAGCGTTTTTTCTAACAGCGGTTGAACCGCCGCAAAATTATTGGCCGGGCGCGCGGTTGCCCAGACTTCATAGGTGGCGGCTGTATGGCTAGCCATTTCAGCCACAAAGTTAGAGGGCACTTTGGTCGCGTTTTCATAGGTGCGACGCGTCAAGCGGATGAGTGCGGCGTCGTCGGTGTCATAGGGTAGGTTTTCCGCATAACTATGCAGATCGTCCAGCAACTTGCCTACCGTTGGATCAGTGAATTTTTCATGCGCCAGCCGTTGCAGGGTCGCCAATTGCCGGCCACGCGCCGGGCCACCGCCCGGCGGCATGTAAGTGGTTTGATCCCAGTTTAACAAGGCTGCCGCCGATGTCAAATCATTAATTTCTTGTAAGCGCTCGAACAAATTGGCCCGCTTTGCGTCAATACTTTTCGTCTGCGTGTTTTCTGTCACAATAGTTTTCCCTGTTTTTTGTAATTACCTAACCTCTTTGGAAGCGATGCAGGTATTCAGATTCAGCGTTGTTTGCCTTTGCTCGTAGACCATTATCAACTGCTGTTAGTCAAGTCAGTATATCATATACGCTAAAACTTTAGATAATTTAATCTTTTTATTGCTCAATTTCCGCGCCAATTTGTGCCACATTTTTGATCAAAATCCATCTGTTACAATGTTCACAAGCCAAACTTATCTTTGGCAATATGGGTATCAAGCGGTATAATGGATAAAATTAGTTAGGACATTTAATGAATTGGGGATTGCAGCACATTAATTTTAGTCTATTAATTTTAGCCTATTAATTAACGTGCTGCCAGGATTGGGGAGGAAATGATGAGTGAAAATACAGAAATGACCGCTACGGGTACAGAGGTAACTGCTGATGCAGTTGCAACGCCGAGCGAAACAACTGTGAATGCAGCACCCGCCAATACGTCTGAGCCGACAGCCCAGGCGTCGAATGAAAGCAGTGAAGTAAGCAGTGAAGTAAGCAGTGAAGTAAAAAGTAGTGAAGTTGTTAATGAAAATGCCGAAATGATCGCTACGGGCACGGAGGTAACTGCTGGTGAAAACACCGATGGTAACCTCGACGCTGACGGTGATCATGATGCCAGCGAATATGGCGACGGCGATGATGAAAGTGATGAATCCAAACGCGTTGTACGCATGCTCAGTGTCGGTCAGCCGGTAAAGGGCCTGGTAAAGCGGGTTTCCGACTTCGGTGCTTTTGTCGATATTGGCGTAGGCCGCGATGGCTTGGTACACATCTCTGAATTGTCGGTCAAGCGGATCGGTAAAGTCAGTGATCTCCTCAAAGTGGGCCAAGAAGTCACCTTGTGGATCAAAAAATTGGATCGCGAACGCAATCG
>JBBQBY010000336.1:0-7611 GCA_038318235.1 Caldilineales bacterium | reverse complement strand
CATGGAGATTTGCCTTCAAATTAGTAGCAGCCAGCTTGAACGTACGGTTGTCCCAGACTGTAACTCACGCTAGGTCATTGGGGCCAATCATATGTCGTACTGCAAAAAAAATCAGCCGACGACGCTCGCCGGCTGGATTAGCCCATTATAGCGGATATAGTTTTTCTTTCAAAATTTTCCGTTTATATTTTACCTTCCCCCAATAGAATATTTGTAGCCTTGTTATTAGCTCACATTATAGATGATCCGTCTAGGATGGGCCTGCACCTTACGAATTGGTCGAAAAATCAGCGTTTTGGCGTAAGCGGTTAGGCCATTTGACCGAAGATATTCTAGGCGTTTGTGTTATAATAAGTACACTTTGACCAAAAAGGGTTGCGGTTAGCAGGAATTGCGCACTTGCTTTAGCGCCAGATTGTTGATTTATAACCGTGATATCTCTGCTAAATTTGATTTGAGCACACTTTGTACAAATCGCAAGCTGTAAAGAATCCGCCAGTATAGAGCCGTGCGTTTGATTGATTCACCGGCCATCTAAGGCCATTCCAAAAAATAAATCATCCATATACCCGCGGAGGGAGCATTCTCTAATGCGGCGTTTACAGGAGTACACCGGCGTAAGAGAACGCCTCCTCCGCGTATACTTATTTTTCTGGAATGGCCTAATGGTACGTTGTTAAGCGATAGATAGTAAATTGAAGGCATTTATATGAATTCTCAAACTGTTTCCCTCTATGGTGTTAATGATGCCAGCGATCTAAGCACAAACCAACGCTTGCCCGTGGATAACGGTAATTTACGGCCTGCGGCTGGGCTTGCCACGCTAACCGATAGCGCGTTATTTGACTTGTCGGAAATGATTTCTGACCGTGATCTCATCATCTTAACCGAGCTAGTCGAAGCTTTTTTGTCAGAGGCAACGCGCCAAGTGAATAACATGCTGCTCGGTGTACGCGAAAGTGATCTATCCTTGCTCTTTTTGGCCGCCCATAATCTGAAATCTAGCAGTGCCACCTTTGGGGCTATGCGCTTGGCTAGATTGAGTCAGATGTTAGAAGATGTGCTTAGTGGCTCGCGCAACATGGATATCTTGGGCCATTTTGTGGTGGAAATCGAAACGGAATGTGCCTTGGTTTTTGCCGCCATGCGTCATGCCTTGGCCGAATGGCGCGCGTAGTTTGCTCTTGCGCGCGGCCAGACTGATTGGCGTGGTTCGTAGTGACGACTTTAGTCGTTCGTTGCGCGACCAAGCACGGCTAAAGTCATCACGCCAAGTCATTAGAAACTTTTATTCTTCATGCTCTACATGTTTATGCTGGGCGATCACCGTTTCGGCCAGATAGACTGGGAGGGGGTCAAAGTGGTCAAACTCCATTGCATAGACGCCGCGCCCCTGGGTCATAGATCGTAGATCGGTGCCATAGCGTAGAATTTCGGCTAGCGGCACCAAAGCATGTACAATCGTGCGATTGTTTTTCTGTTCCATCCCCTGCACTCGTCCACGCCGGGTGTTGAAATCACCCATGACGTCACCCATATACTCATCGGGGACGATCACATCCACCCGATAAATCGGCTCTAACAAAACGGGGTTGGCTTCCTGCATGGCATGGCGGAAGACCTCACGACCCGCGGTCTGGAAGGCAATGTCTTTTGAATCCACCGGATGCTCTTTGCCATCGAAGACCACCGCTTTTACATCGACCACTGGATAACCAGCGATTACACCTTGGTGCATTACTTGTTTGACCCCCTTCTCGATCGAGGGCAGATACACACCACTGATCGACCCGCCGAAGACTTCGCTGACATATTCGAATCCTTTGCCGGTTTCTAGCGGCTCCACGCGCATGTGCACTTCGGCAAATTGGCCGGCGCCACCCGACTGTTTTCTGTGCCGGTATTGGGCCGAGGCGATTTTCGTAATTGTTTCCTGATAGGGCACTTTGGGGATCGAAGTTTCCACCTTTACACCAAATTTGGTCTCCAGGCGCCGGACGGCAATATCCACATGCGATTCGCCCATGCCCTGCAATACGGTTTGGTGGGTGGCGGAAATCGTCTGCACTTGCAACGTCGGATCTTCTTCGGTTAAGGCATGCAGCGATTGCCCCAGTTTGGCGCTGTCGGCCTGGGTGGCCGGCGTGATCGCCACCGAATAAAGCGGTCGGGGATAAGTGGCATGGGTCACTTGAAGTGGCTGTTCGGCTGTGGTCAGCGTGTCGCCAGTTAAGAGGTCTTCGAGCTTGGTAACGACACCAATATCGCCAGCCGCCAATTCGTTGACATTGATCAACTCTTTCCCGCGCAGCGTGGCAAGGTTGGCAATGCGATAGTGGTGGTGGGTGCGTTCATTGATCAACTGCGTATCTTTATGCACAACGCCAGAAAAAATGCGCACATAATTCATGCGGCCAACGTAGCGGTCAATCATCGTTTTGAAGGCGGTTGCGGCCACTGGACCGTTGGCATCACAGGTCAACTCGATCGCTTCTGCGCCTTGTTCGGCCATGATCGTCCGTTCGGTGGGGGCTGGCACATAGCGCCCAAGCGCCTGCATCAAGCGCTCCAAGCCAATATCGTTTAAGGCACTGCCACAATAGACCGGTGTGATCGCACCCGAGCGCACACCTTCATGTAGCGCCTGGCGCACCTCTTCTGCCGTCAACTCCTGGCCATCCAGGTATTTTATAATCAAATCATCGCGGGTCTCGGCCGCGGCCTCTGTCATCGCCAACCGGGCCGTCTCTGCTTCTGCCAACAACTCATCCGGAATCGCCGCTTCCTTGCCTTCTTTGCCCAGATAAGCTTTCATCGTCACCAAACTGATGACACCGCGGAAGCTATCGGCCTCGCCAATTGGCAGCTGCATGGGGATGATTTTGGAGTTGCCAAGCGCGCTGCGCAAACTTTCGATCACGCGCTGAAAATTGGCATTCTCGCGTTCCATTTTGTTGATGAAGAGTATCCGTGGGCGTTGCTGTTCATTCAAACTCTCCCACGCCAATTCTGTGCCTACTTCGGCGCCGGCCACCGCATCTACGATTAAAAGACCGGCTTCGGCGACGTGCAGGGCACTAATTTGTTCGCCCGAAAAATCTAAATAACCGGGCGTATCAATAAAATTAAGTTTAAGATTTTCAAACTCGATTGGAATCACTGAAAGGTTGATCGAGATGCCGCGCCTTTGTTCTTCTGGATCCCAATCGGCGGTGGTTGTACCATCCTCGACGCGGCCTATGCGTGTTGTCACGCCAGTTTTGAAGAGCAAGGCTTCGGTTAACGTGGTCTTCCCCGATCCTCCGTGGCCGAGGACAGCAATATTGCGGATTTGAGCCGTACTGAACTTCGCCATTATTCCTCCTTAAAACAATGCATGCAAGCTTGTTAATGATCGCCCTCGCGCTCGCTAACAATTCTGATTGGATGCAGGCAGATGCATAATTGGGAAATTGTATGAGTACGCTCTATAGGCACATAGGGCGTGACTCTACAGCCATCAATGACAAAACTCAGACATATGCCCGATCCAGCATAGGATCAATGAATAAGCGAATATCTTTGCCTTCCTGTCATGTTAAAGAGCTGAGGTAAAGGGAGCGTTATGTACAACTGCGCTACGCAGATTGTACTGAAAAATAAGCGCTATGTCAATGCAGACAAAATCGCTGGCTGTAGCCTCAGGCTTGGCATCTTCCTAAAAGGAAGATGCCCCCAATCAGGACTGCACCTCATTACACCAACTATGCCTAATTAAATTTTCCCCAAATGATTTTTGCGCAGCGATAGCATTTGACGTGTAATCTAATTTTGTAACCGCAGGGCGATTTGGTATGATCTACGCTAAATGCAAGTCTTACTGGTAATTATTCCTCTTCTCATGCGCAAATAACCACGAAAGTGACCCAATCTCAACCGTTATTTATCGCTCCTCCTATACAAAACCAGTCGAATGGCGATGACGCGCCGGGTGTGCGCTTGCTCTTAATTTGCCAGGCTGAAGGCATGCATAGTCGTTATGCCGAATTAAGCGTCGAAAACAGTGGCCTAACCGCACGTGGCTGGGAACAGACCAACGCCCTGGCTTCCTGGTTAGCCACGCATGAACGCGTGGATGTCGTGGTCAGCGCCCCGCCCTTGCGCAGCCGCTTAACTGCACAAAGAATCGGGCAGGCGCTTGGCCGCCCTGTCACCGTGCATCAAGATTTGCCCCATCAGGTGCGGGTGCTCCCGACTACGGGAAACCCCGTAACCAATAGTCCACAAGTCTTTGGTCTGCTCCATGTGAAGGAACAGTTTGCCGACGAACAACATTATGCGGAATTCAGGCAAAAATTAATGGCGGCGCTAGAGCATACTTTGCATGAGCATTGGGGCAAAACCATTGCGGTGGTATTGGATGGCAACGCTGTAGCGACGACCCTGCGTAGCTTGTTGGGCCATCACGATCTCTCCGTCGCCGTGAACCATACGAGCATCTCGGAAATCAGTTTCCAAGCCGGCCAATGGTGTTTGATGTACGTCAATCGGCTGGAACATAATCCTTTGTCGCCCTTACCACTGCCGAAGAGCGTGCCAGAACCTGCGTTAGGCGTCGAGTCGGTAGCCGTTGAAGAAGAACTGGCCCTAGTGACCAGGGTCTACAATCGTACCGTTTCTACCGACATCGATCTAATGGACCAAGGTCATGATCAGCGGATTCGCCATCTCTTAAAATTTGCCAATTTGCCGGCGGGGTTGCGCGTGCTCGATGTCGGATCGGGGAATGGTCGCCTGGCCTTGTTGCTGGCCGAAGAGGGCGCCCGTGAAGTAGTAGGCGTGGACATCAGCCCTGCGATGTTGGAAATTGCTGAATATTTGCGTTTGAGTAGCAGTTCAGCCGCCGCCCAAAAGGTCAGCTATCGATTGGCGCCTGCGCAACGAATGCCTTTTCAAAACGAAGGCTATGATGCCGTGATCTGCCGGTTGGTGCTGCACCATACGCCCAAGCCAGAGTTGATCTTGCGCGAGTGCGTGCGTCTGCTCCGACCGGGTGGCCTATTGGTGCTGGCTGACCTGCTCAGCGCCGACGATCCGGTGAAGCGGGCCACGCAGAATACGATTGAAGCGCGGCGCAACCCCAGCCACGTGGCGGCGCGCAGCACCGACCAATACCGCAAGTTAGTCACCGGCGCTGGCTTGACGATTGAGGCCGAGACGGTGGCGGTCTTTGAACGCGAATTGGAGAATTGGTTGTCCGACATGCAATCGGACCCAAGCAGCCGCACCGCCGTCCGTGAAATGATCGAAGCCGGCCTGGAGACCGACGCCACCGGCTTCAATGTGCGCCGTCAAGGCGGCAAGTTAGTCTTTGATCAGCGCATGTTCTATGTCAAGGCCGTCAAGCGTTAATAATTCGCCCGCGCTGAAAAGCCACTAAGTCGTCACGTCGAACCGATTTTTACTTAGGCCATTTTAAAAAATAAATTGTTCACAAAAGTCGCTAGCATTCCGGGAATGGGCCAGGAGATGTTTGGTTAGCGTGAACAGCTGTGGCCCATTCCCGGAATGCGGTGGATCCTTATTTATTTAAAATGGCCTTAGCGCGCATCTTTATACAGCTCGCGCATAATGATCATCTTCTGAATTTGCGTGGTGCCCTCGTAAATCTGATAAATCTTCGCATCGCGCATCAATTTTTCCACCGGATATTCGCGACTATAGCCGTTGCCACCAAAGACCTGGACTGCATCGGTGGCGTTTTGCATGGCGGCATCGGCGCAAAAGGCTTTGGCAATCGCCGCTTCCATGGTGTTGCGTTTGCCATTGTCCACCAGCCAGGCCGCCTTCCAGACCAGGCTGAGCGCGGCTTCGGTGCGGATTTTCATGTCGGCAAGCATGAAACCAACGCCTTGATAGGTGGCAATCGGCTTGCCAAAGGTCGTGCGTGTCCCTGCATACTTAACGGCCTCATCCAGCGCGCGGCGGGCTAGGCCGGTGGCGGCGGCGGCCACGGGCGGGCGGCTCTTATCGAAGACCTTCATGGCAATCATAAAGCCATCACCCTCGTTGCCCAGGCGATTTTCCACTGGTACTTCGACATTTTCCAAAAAGACCATGCCGGTCTGCGCGGCGTGTTGGCCCATCTTTTCCAGTGGCTTGCTCGTGCTCACACCTTTGAAATCGCGCTCGACCAGAAAGGCGCTCATGCCTTTGTGCCCACCGTTGGGATCGGTTTTGGCAAAGACCACAAAATAGCTGGCGACCGGGGCATCGGTGATCCAGGTTTTTGCGCCATTGAGCACATAATAATCGCCGTTGCGCACCGCCGCCGTCTTGATGCCCGCCACATCGGAGCCGGCGTCCGGTTCCGTGAGCGCATAAGAGATCACTTTGCCATCGTCGATCAGGCGCGGGAAGTAGCGTTCCTTCTGCGCTTGATTGCCGGCGATCAAGATCGGTAAAACGGCCAGTTGGTTTAACATCAGCGCCGTCTGAATCCCCGTGCAACCATAGGCCATCTCTTGCGTGACGATACACTCGTCGAGCACGCTGGCCCCCAGACCGCCATATTCTTCGGGAATATTGATATTCACGAGCCCAACTTCACGCGCTTTGTTAAAAATATCCCACGGCCATTCGCCGGTCCGATCATAATGTTCGGCTTTGGGCATAATCTCTTTGCGCGTAAAATCGCGCGCCAGATCTTGTAACATTTTCTGGTCACCGGTCAGTTCGAGCTGGAGCGTGCCAATAGTTTCTTCGGTTATATTGGGCATGAGCTTATCCTTTGGATAACAATCGACTGTTCTTGTTTCGCACAGAATGGACCCCTCCCTAACCCTCCCCTGCTGGGAGGGGACAGATCAGGGGCAGACGAAGGTGCGGTTTGTAACCGCACGATGGGTGGATTCCCCAAGCACGTGCGGTTTGTAACCGCACCTACGCGACCCATTATTTCGCTTAACTGAATGGCAGTGTCCCTAACCCTCCCCTGCTGGGAGGGGACAGATCAGGGGCAGACGAAGTCGGACATTCTATCCACCAATTGGCTCCCTCCCAGCAGGGGAGGGCGGGGGGAGAGTCGCGTTGTTTATACGTAATTGAATAGGATGCTGATTCTGGCATTGTTGCCGGTTTGTTTATAATGAACGCTATGAGAAACCGGCCATCAGCACAATTCCGCTGCCCATTTTTTGCTTTTTAGCAACCGACATTGGACAAAAATAATGCCAACGACATCCCATCTCTATCGCGAAATTCACGAACAACCCCAGGTGCTGCGTACACTGCTCGACCGGCAACGGCAAACCATCCAAGCATTAGCGGCCGATATCCGCAGCCGCCAAATCGAATATGTGGTGATTGCGGCCCGCGGCACCAGCGATAATGCCGGTCGTTATGCCAACTATCTCTTTGGTGCCGTCAATGGCTTGCCCGTGGCGCTGGCAACCCCCAGTCTCTATACGATTTATAAGCGACCACCACGCTTGGCCCATGCTTTGGTGCTGGGCATTAGCCAAAGCGGTAAAAGCCCAGATATTGTAAGTGTATTGGCAGAAGCGCGCAAGCAGGGCGCACTCACGGCTGTGATCACCAATTTTGCCGATTCTGATCTGGCGCAAGAGGCGG
>JBBQBY010000335.1:0-7614 GCA_038318235.1 Caldilineales bacterium | reverse complement strand
TGGTGGGTGGGACAGAGTGATGAGGGGGATGGATTGGCATTGATTTTTACTGTCCTGAACCCACCAATTTTGGTGACCGTGGGGCCAGCCGCAGCCGTCGGCGCGGCACTAGCCCAAGCGGATCTGCCAGCAGAGGTTTTTATCAGCGCGCGTGAAGAGCACTATGCGCCTATCGCCCAGTTTTACGACTTTGCGGATCGCATCCAGCCAATGTGGCGCATGATCCCAACCGGCCCAAGCAAGATAAAATTTCCGAGTTTGACCAATCTCGTGCGTTTGAACATGGAGGATGGCGAGCGGCTGCAAAAGCTTTACAGCCACGGCGGCGAATTTACACCAGACTTTTTTGACCCTTACCAATTACAGGATGGAGTCTATTTTGGCATAGTAGGCAAAGATATAGTAGGCAAAGACAATCTAGGCAAAGATATAGTAGGCAAAGAAGATGCGCTACTAGCGTCCGGCGGCACCCATATTCTCGAACGGCAGTCAGGCGTGGCGGCGATTGGCAATATCTATACGCGGCCCGATCAGCGCGGTAAAGGGTATGCCAGTACCGTCTTTCAAGCGATTGTCGCCACTTTGATCGCCGAAAAGTTTACCAATATTTTTCTTAATGTCAATCAGCGCAATCTAACGGCCCGTAAAATTTATGAGCGTTATGGTTTTACAGTCTACTGCCCTTTCCTAGAAGGTGATGGCATTAAACGGATAGCGTAACGTAGCCCACCCTAACCCTCCCTTACCAGGGGAGGGGACCGTTGGTCGGATAGAATGCCCACTTCTTCTATCCCTAATCAATCCCCTCCCTTCCTAGGGGAAGGTTAGGGTGGGGTTCCTAAACGAAAGCAAGCTTAAAGTGTCAATCAAAAATCGTCAATCTTTTTATTTTATGCGGGAGAAAAATTAATGACTACATCCAAAGATTTAACCTACGACATCGCCGACATCAAGCTGGCCGACAAGGGGCGTTTCCGCATGCAGTGGGCCGCCAAAGAGATGCCCGTACTGGATCTGCTCGAAGAACGCTTTGCGCAAGAGCAAACGTTCAAAGGCATTCGTCTGGCTGCGGCCATGCACGTGACGTCAGAAACCGCCAACCTGATGCGCATTTTGATCGCCGGTGGCGCCGAAGTGGCTTTGTGTGCCAGCAACCCGCTGAGCACGCAAGATGATATTGCCGCCGCGCTGGTCGTCCATTACGAAATGCCGGTTTATGCGATCAAAGGCGAAAGCAACGAGCAATACAATTCGCACATGAACAGCGTGTTGAACGTCCGTCCTCACATTACGATGGACGATGGCATGGACCTGGTGGCGATGTTGCACACCAGTCGCAGCGAACTATTAGAGAACGTGATCGGCGGCACCGAAGAGACCACCACCGGTGTGATCCGTCTGCGCGCGATGGCAGCCCAGGGTAAACTCAAGTTCCCGGTGATGGCCGTTAACGACGCCCAAACCAAGCACTTCTTTGACAACCGCTATGGCACCGGCCAGAGTTCAATCGACGGCATTATCCGCGCCACCAATGTGCTGTTGGCTGGCAAGAATTTTGTCGTCGGCGGTTACGGCTGGTGTAGCAAAGGCATTGCCATGCGCGCCGATGGCATGGGTTCCAACGTGATCGTCACCGAAATCGACCCGTTGCGCGCGCTGGAAGCCGTGATGGATGGTTTCCGTGTGATGCCGATGGCCGAAGCGGCAAAAATTGGGCATATCTTCTGTAGCGCGACGGGCGACATTCATGTGATCAGCCGCGAGCATATCGGGCTGCTGCGCGATGGGGCCATTCTTGCCAACAGTGGTCACTTCGATGTCGAAATTGATATGAAGGCATTGACCGAGATGGCCACAAAAATCACACGCGTGCGCGAATTCTTGGACGAATATACGTTGCCCGATGGTCGCCGCATCTATGTGGCGGGCGAAGGTCGCCTGGTCAATTTGGCCGCTGCCGAAGGTCATCCCAGCGCCGTGATGGACATGAGCTTTGCCAATCAAGCGCTGGCCGCCGAATATATGATCAAACAGGGAAAAAATTTGACCGGTGAAGTCTATAATGTGCCTGACATCATTGACCGCGAGATCGCCAGACTCAAGCTCAAGGCGATGGATGTAGAAATTGACACGTTGACGGCTGAGCAAACGTCCTATCTGAACGAGTGGAGCCTGGGCACAGGACACTAAAATAATGGTTAATGGTTAATCATAAATGGTTAATGCGGCTGTCACCTCGAACCTGCATTAACCGTTAACCATTAACCATTAACCGTTAACCATTATTCTTTTAACAGGAGATCCTTCTACTATGACAACCTTTATGACCTCGCCCAGCTTGCTCTTTACCAGCGAGTCGGTGACCGAAGGCCATCCCGATAAAATGTGTGACCAGATCAGCGATGCCGTGTTGGATGCCATGTACGAACAAGACCCGATGTCGCGCGTGGCCTGTGAGACCGCGATCAAGACTGGCTTTGTGATGGTGCTGGGCGAAATTACCACACATGCCTTTGTCAATTTTGACGAATTGATCCGCAAAGTCGTCAAAGATATCGGCTTTGACCACAGTGATAAAGGCTTCGACGGCAACACTTGTGGGGTGCAGGTGGCGATTGCAGCCCAAAGCCCAGACATTGCGATGGGTGTGGATCGAGCGTTGGAAGCCAAAGACGGCACGATGTCGGCGGAGGCCCAACTTGAAGCCGTGGGCGCCGGCGACCAGGGCATGATGTTTGGCTTTGCCTGCGACGAAACCCCCACGTTGATGCCTTTGCCAATTTACACGGCGCACAAGTTGGCGCGCCGCCTGGCCGAACTGCGTAAGAACGGCCAACTGCCTTGGTTGCGCCCAGACGGCAAAACCCAAGTCACGGTTGAATATGCCAAAGGCAAACCCCGGCGCATTCATACCGTCTTGATCAGCACGCAGCACGCCCCGGACATCGACCAAAATGAGATCCGCGAATCGTTGATGGAAGATGTGATTATGCCCGTGTTGCCCCAAGAACTGGTCGATAATCAGATGAAAGTCTTCACCAACCCCACCGGGCGCTTTGTTGTTGGTGGGCCGATGGGTGACGCCGGTCTGACCGGGCGCAAAATCATTGTCGATACCTACGGCGGCATGGGTCGCCACGGTGGCGGCGCGTTTAGCGGCAAAGATTGCACCAAAGTCGACCGCAGCGCGGCGTATGCGGCGCGCTGGGTGGCGAAGAACATCGTGGCGGCTGGCCTGGCGTCCCGTTGCGAAATTCAGGTGGCCTATGCGATTGGGGTGGCGCGCCCACTGAGCATTAATGTCGAAACCTTCGGCACCGGCAAGATCAGCGACGAGCGGATCGCCAAGTTGGTTGACGAGCATTTTGATCTGCGCCCCGGCGCGATCATCCGCGATCTAGATCTGCGCCGCCCGATCTATCGCCAGACCGCCGCCTACGGCCACTTTGGCCGCGATGATATTCAATTGCCTTGGGAAGATACCAGTCGCGCCGCGACCTTGCGCGATGCCGCTGGCTTGTAGAACTATACCAAAATCAGAACGAAAAGCGGAGTTTTGAACTCACCCTACCTCTTGTTGGGTGGGAACCGTTTGGGGCCGACGGAGCCGCCGTTCCTCCCCAGCAGGGGGAGGTTAGGTGGGGGTCTGGACTCGCAAGCGGTCAAAACTCCGCTTTCCAAATTGACTTCAGTATAGCTATAGATGTGGCTGAGATTTTAAAATATAGAGAGCGGCGTGATCATTGATGAATCACGCCGCTCTCTATATTTTTGTCCACTTTTCGCCATTGCGGCCTTTTACGCCAATCCTGCGCTCAGTTGTATAATGTTACCCATGAATTTACCGACACCAGTTCAGCAATTTCGCCTCCGTGCCTGGCACAGCTTTCGTTATTCGCTTGAACAAACTTTCTTTTTACAACGTTTACCGATCCGGTTAATCATTTACATCAGTCTCCTCCCACTCGTGATCGTGGCCTGTAGTAACCAACCAGGGCAGACTTCGACGGCCGCTTCACAAATCGCACCCGCGTCGCTGGCTGACTTTTATCAGGTAATCTCGCCCCTGCTGGAAACGGCTGCTGCTCCAACCACCTTACGAGTGGAGGCCGCACCAGCAGCGGATACGGTGGTCTATGCCGAAACGAGTGTGGTGATCCCCACCTATCCGTATGAGCAATATCAGACTGATGCCATCGATCCCACCTATCATTGGCCCTACAAAAAATTTGACATCGAGCGCTTTCGCGCCGAAGCCCCCAAGCCGACCCCGCGCACTTATAAATTGCTGATCCTGGAGAATCGTTACCTAAAAGTGATGATCTTGCCGGAACTGGGTGGACGCATCTGGCAGGTGATCCATAAGCCGAGCGGCAAACCCATGTTTTATCAGAATGCTGTCGTTAAACCGACCCATTGGGGCAGTCCCAATCAACTGGGTTGGCTGGCTTTAGGCGGGCTGGAGTGGGATCTACCCGTGAGCGAGCATGGTTATGATTGGGGCAGGGCGTGGAGTTATACGTCCTCGCAACAAAATGATCAGCTCGCGACCGTCACGCTTTCTACGCCACAGGATGGTCGCTATCTCAATACCAGCATCACCGTTTCTTTACGCGCTGGGGCCGCAAGTTTTGCATTTGAACCAACGATCACCAATGTGAGCGACCATGCTTTGAATTTTAGCTATTGGCAAGATGCGGTACTAGCCCCTGGCTCGGGCAAAAAGCTCAATGCACAGTTGCATCTGGTCTTGCCCAGCGACAAGATGACGATCCACAGCACTTTTGATCAGACCCTGCCCCAGCCAGGGCAGACTTTCACTTGGCCGATTTATCAGAATCGGGATTTGAGCCGCCTGGGCAACTGGCAACAATATATCGGTTTTTTTGAAGCACCCGCCGCCCACGGCCCCTTCGTCGGCGTCTATGATCCGATCACAGATGCTGGCGTCGTCCGCATCTATCCCGCCGAGGTGATGCAAGGCAGCAAGGTCTTTGGCCTGGGCTGGGCCGATCGCCTGACCAGCGATAATTTTACCGATGATGATTCATCCTATATAGAGTTACACGGTGGGTTGACGGCCACCTTTAGTGATACGTATCGCTTGGCGGCCAATAATTCGGTCAACTGGCACGAAATCTGGTATCCTGTTCACGGGATTGGCGATCTAACTGTTGCTAACGAGTTGGCGGCATTGACGGTGCAACGCTCGGCGGCTGGGGTGCGCGTTGGCTTCTATCCCAATCGCCCCATCACAGGCGACTTGGTGTTCCTGCTTGACGGCAAGGAACAGCTACGCAAAACAGTGCAAGCCAGCCCGGATGCGCCGTTCAATCAGTTATTCGTCAAAGGGATGCTGCCTGTGGGAAAGATTTCGCTCGAATTTCAGGATTCGACAAAACGCCCACTGCTTAGCTATGAATTAAAATAACCGATGAAAATGGTGGCCCTCCGCTGCGGAGAGAGGTCTGCGGCGGGAACTTCAACGGGCGGACTTTCGTTAATCGTGGTTGTATTATTTGTTATTTTATATTCTAGCTAATTAGATAGGTTTTACGCGTGAGTCGAAATAATCATCAACGTGTTCCAGCTTGGGCCTTTTGGGTCATCGGCGCGGTTAGCTTTTTGGCAGTGTCACTGCTGATCATGGCGGTCATGCTCGGCGTACGCGCCGGGCAGCAACAACTAGATATGCAACGGCGTCAGCAGGTCGGGATTGCCAGCCAACAGGCGATTGATTTTCGCGCCGAAGGCAACTTGGAAGCTGCGCTGGATGCCTATCAACGCGTGCTTGTCTTAGATCCAGGCAATAAAACGGCCGTCGAGGGGATTAGCAATTTATTACAGATGGCCGCGGCCAGAACCCCCAATCCGACGACCCCCAATCCTGTGGCCCAGGGTGCAACGCAGCAAAACCCCAATGTATCCACGCCCAACGCGTCTTCTGCGATAACAGCAACGCAAACGAATGTCAGCGCAGCCGCAGCCCCCACAAAACCGGAATTGGCGGGTCTGCTGCGAGCCGCACAAACCGATTTTGATGCCGGACGCTGGCAGGAAGCACTTAACCAATTACTGTCGATTCGCCAGATCGACGCCAGCTATATGGCAGACAAACTGGATACGTTGATCTTCAAAGCCTATGTAAACCTGGCCAACGAAAAAGATAATGAGGACCATCTGGAAGAGGCATTGGCGCTTTACAACCAAGCGCTGACCTTGCGTGCCGATGACCCCGAAGCGAAGCGCGAAAGCGATTTGATCGGAAAATATCTGGACGCACAAGATTCTGAGGGTGCCGATTGGCCGCACGCGGTCGATCTCCTAAAAACATTATATGCGGAGGAGCCCGATTACCGTGATGTAACGGATCGTTTGCATGCTGCATTGATTGGCTATGGCGACGATCTAACGGACAAAAATAAAGGTTGTCTAGCTGCAGAACAGTATACAGCCGCCATTGCAATGGTGGTAACACCCGGCCTGATCGCCAAGCGCGATCAGGCCCAAACATTGTGTGACAGTGGTCAAACAACCGATGCCATCACGGCCACTCACACCACGAGCGTTACAACGTCCTCCGGCACGGTAACCGCCACCGAGGCCAGTGTGGAAGCGACGCCGATCGAAACTGCGGTCAGCACGGACCCAGGGGAGAAACCTACGGCGGGACGGATTCTCTACTCGGCCCAGGATCTAGCCGGCCATAGCCGGATCATGGCGCAAGCCGTAGTGGGCGGCGCGGCGACAATGCTCCGCGAGGATGCCGCCCAGCCAGCCTTACGCGCCGACGGTCAACGGCTTGTCTTTCGCAATACACGAACAGATATGTCGGGTCTGAGTACAGTCGATCCGGCCACCGGCTTACTTTTGCGCTTTACCGAATTTGCCGAGGATACGTTACCTAGTTGGAGCGCGCAAGGCAACCGGATTGCCTTTGCCAGCAATCGTGATGGGGATCGTCGCTGGCGAGTTTATGTGATCTGGGCCGAGGCAAACAGTGAGGCCACCAAGCTCGATTTCGGTCAATCGCCCGAATGGAATCCGACCCAAGACCAGCTCGCCTATAGTGGTTGTGACACTTCGGGTAATCGCTGTGGGATATGGACGATGAGCGGTAGCGGTAGCAACCATGCGCCCCTGACAACCGTCCAGTCGGATGATCGACCGACCTGGTCGCCGGATGGGCGCTTTGTGGCCTTTATGAGCAACGGTCGCGACGGCAACCCAGAAATTTATCAGGTTGAAGTAAGCACGGGGCAAGTGGTGCGCTTGACGGATAGTCCAGCCATTGACGGTTTGCCGACGATTAGCCCCGATGGGCAATCGGTTGCCTTTATCAGCAATCGAGACGGCGCATGGAAGCTCTGGACAGTGCCCATCACAGGCGGTCCGGCCACCTTGCTGGCGCCAATTAACGGTGATTTGGGCAATTGGCTGGAGCAAGACATTCAATGGGTGGACTAGTACAGCGTTGGCGAAGTTATGCTACATTATTGTAGGCGCTGCTTGTAGCTGCGCAAACTCTGGCGAAACGCCGTTTTTCCAGAGAAACCAATGCGTTTTGGTGATTTGTGCGGTTACAAACCGCACCTACGGCTAAACCAGCAAAAT
>JBBQBY010000334.1:0-7619 GCA_038318235.1 Caldilineales bacterium | reverse complement strand
ATACATAACTTATCATAAAAAATTCCCTGGTTGCCAAGCGACCAACAGTTTTTTCCATTTACCCCAACCTGAACACTCAAAGCTTCTGGAAAAGAGTATGTGATTTTTTTAGGAAGTCTTGGTGTTCTTATTCTGTTTTCTGTTTCACTCTAGTTTCCGGTAAAACAAATTCGTCAAAGCTGTGGATTTGACCAGATCACTCATTTGTGTATACGAAAAATCGTGGGTTATTGGTCATAATTGGTCTTGGAAAGGCGAAAATTCACAGAAACTGACTGAATTTTACCTTTTGTGACTTCATTTTGGTGCAATAACCATTTGTCTGCCAAACTTTCATTTTTAATAAACACGATATTGCGTTCTTTTCAAATCACCCAGATTACTCAAGAATCGCACATATAGTATTTTAGAAAATTTGCATACTATGTGTTGTGTCAAATTTAAACTTGTCCGTGTCGCGTTTTACCGGAAACTAGAGTTTCATGAGGAACATTCAAAGAGGAAATAACAAAATGACTTCTGCATCTTCTAACCTGTTCACCTTAAATCGTCGTCGTTTTCTACAACTGGTGGCTACCAGTTGTGGCCTTTGGGCTTTGGCTGCTTGTTCGCCGATTGCCCCTAGTGAGCAATCGCCAGCCGCACCTGCAATCGCTGGACAACCGCAACGTGGCGGTGCTGTCAGCATTGCTTTTAGCGCGCCAATGACCAATTTAGTCCCACATCGTGGCTTTACATTACCAGATTTGACGCTCGAACGATCATTCTATGAAGGCTTGGGGTGGGCAGATGCCAGTGACCCTACCTACCCCATTCGCCCGCTCCTAGCCGAAAGTTGGGAGATCAGTGAAGACGGTAAGGTGGTGACCTTCAAGCTTCGCCAGGGAGTGAAGTTCTCCCATGGTACAAGCTTGACAGCAGAGGATGTGGTTTACACCTTTGTTAAGCGCATCTTAAATCCAGATTTTGCTTATTGGCAGGCACCCTCGGTCAGTTATGTAGACAAAGTGGAAGCGGTAGATGAGCAGACGGTACGCTTTACGTTAAAACAACCAATCGCCAGCGCAGTACGCGACATTGCTACGCTACCCATCGCACCCCATGACCGTACAGACGAGCAAATGGCCCAAGCATCCGCAGGTACGGGTGCTTTCAAACTGGCCCAATATCTGCCAGGTGACCGTGTAAAACTGGTACGCAATGAGGCTTATTGGGAAAAAAAACTGCCTTATTTGGATGAAGCACAGATTCTCTTACTGCCCGATGCAGTCGCCCAAGTCGCGGCGTTGACAGGCGGCACAGTCGACGCGCTCTGGCAATTAGGTACAGAAAATCTAGCCACGTTACAGACGAATGCTGATGTCAAGCTAGTGGAAAACAAGTTGGGCGACTATGATATCGTGGTCATGCGGACCACGGCTAAACCCTTTGATGATGTGCGAGTGCGCCAAGCCCTCAAACATGCTGTGGACCGCCAGGCATTGCTCAAGGCTGTCTTACAAGGACATGGGAGCGTCGGTAATGATCAGCCGATTGTACCAGCTTCGCCCTTTTGGAGCAATGTGCCTGTGGCCGAATACAGTGTGGACAAAGCGCGGGCATTGCTGGCCGAAGCCGGCTACGACAAAGGATTGGAGCTAACCTTGGTCTATGCACCTATACGCCCTGCTTGGGAAGCAACGGCGGTCGCCCTACAAGCGATGCTCAAACCAGTGGGTATTACGGTAACGCTTGAAAAAGCACCAGTAGAGGGCTATTGGGGCGGACCTTTTGCCAACGCCAATTTTGCATTATCATGGGGTCTAGGCTACATTGATCCAGGAATGCTCCTCAACACAGAGTATCGCTCTAACGCTCTTTTTAACGCGACTGGGTGGCAAAATGCGGATCTAGACAAGTTGATCGATGAGGCAGTTGCGTCGCAAGACGAGAGCAAACGTAAGGAACTCTATACCCAAATCCAAACGCTAATCAGCGAAGAGGGCGCACTCTTAATTCCCTACTTCCGGGCCGATATCAAAGCCATGCGCAGCCATGTGCAGGGATTGGTGGCAGACACCATCCCCAATCTGCGTGAAGTTTCGCTGAATAATTAAGCAGTTGCCTGCAATCAATCTATAAGAGTTGTTCCTTATTAAAATTTATCCAGAGAACGGAACATTTTGTTCACACTGTCGAAAAATTATTAGGGAACAACTCTATAATCTATGATGCATCGTGTTAGAAAATTTTGAACTCTTTCAAACAATGGCTGCCTGAATTAAGTCGATAAATAGAACCACGACTTATGCTTTTTTTAACAATGTACAGATCAAAGGAAGAACGTTATGTTACCACTTATCTCAATCGCGATAGCCAGTGGTGCCATTCTCGCTGGCATTCAGAGCATAAAAAAAGCAACGACACCCCTCATTGCAGCCCTAGCTACGCCTCAGCTACAGTCTAAGCAAGCCGATCACTCTACCCTTGCACAACGATCTGGAATCGTAGAAATTGGTGCTGAACTGAGGGTCGTTGCGGATGATTGGATAGCAACCGTGCAGAAGAACTTGAACCAACTGGATGAGCATGCCACCCATTATACACAAACCCGTTTTGAACGTTGGCTCTACAAAGATCGCAAGGAACAGCTTACCGATCTCGCCATGAATAACCCATCCACCGTGCTAGCGCCGATGGCACGCACGCTCTACCGTGAGATGAACCTTTCTCTGCTAGCCTCTGCGCTGATGATTGGGGCATTTACCCTGCAACCCTGGCTCGTTATTCCAGCCTTAGCCGTTGATCTCTATTTGCTCCGTTACGACTATAACGGTCTGCGTCATGCACTCTTCGTGGAACGGCGGGTCAATGCCGACGTGCTCTTTGCTGTATTGGATACAGTAGCGATTGCCGCTGGCATCCTTGTGGCCCCTGTCTATTTGCTCATTTATGCCATCATTTTGCCAATCATATTGTTGACGCGTATCTTAAAGATGGCAACCGAAGATCATGCCCGTCAGAATTTGACTACTATTTTTGGTTTGCACAAACAAACAGTGTGGGTGGTGAAAGAAGAGATAGAGGTCGAAATTCCATTGGCGCAGGTACAAGCTGGCGATCTAGTAGCGGTTCATGCCGGTGAGACGATTCCGGTCGATGGGGTGATTCGACAAGGCATGGCGACGATTGACCAACACATCCTGACGGGCGAAGCACAACCGGCTGAGAAGGGGATAGGCGAGCCGGTCTTTGCCACCACCTTGGTCCTCAATGGCAAACTGTGTATAGAAGTGGAGAAGGCTGGCGACCAAACGGTTGCTGCCCAAATTGTGCAGATTTTGGAGCGCACCACCGATTATCGCACAACCGTAGTCTCGCGCACGCAGCAGTTAGCCGACCGAGTTGCGCTCCCGCTTTTGTGTACTAGTGCAATCGCCTTTCCCCTAGTTGGCGTGCCTGGCACGTTGGCTGTGTTGAACTCGAGCACGGCTCTCTTGTACATCACTCTATTAGGCCACCTGGGTGTATTGAATTTTCTCAACCGAGCCGCCTATCACGGTATTCTGGTCAAAGATGGGCGTGCGCTAGAGCGGATGCGCGAGGTAGACACCGTTGTCTTTGACAAAACGGGTACCTTGACACTGGAACAACCCACCGTCGTTGCCATTCATCTGGCGACAGCTGACGATGACGAAGCTACGCTCCTCTCCTACGCGGCAGCCGCCGAGCATCGCCAGCAGCATCCGATTGCGCAGGCAATTTTACAAGCGGCCGCCGAGCGTTGCCTCTCTTTGCCTGCTATCGACCAAGCCACCTACAAAATAGGCTACGGGATCGAGGTCATGATCGAGGGTGTCACCGTGCGCGTGGGCAGTGCCCGTTTCATGGCATTACACCAACTCGCTCTCCCTGAGCAGATCCAGAATGCCTTAATACAAAGCGATTCGCTGGGTCATTCAGTGGTCTTGGTCGCCATTGGGGAGCAGGTCGCTGGTGCTATCGAACTCCAACCCACCTTGCGCCCCGAAGCCAAAGCGGTTGTGGCGGCCTTGCGTCAACGTGGCATCAAAACCTGTCATATCATCTCTGGTGATCATGAATCCCCTACCCGTCGCTTGGCCGAAGCGTTGGGCATGGATAGTTACTCAGCGCAAACCTTGCCAGAGCAAAAGGCAGAGATCATTGCGCGCATGCAGGCTGAAGGCAAAGTGGTCTGTTATATCGGCGATGGGATCAACGATGCCATCGCGCTCAAATCTGCCGACATCTCAGTCTCCTTGCGTGGGGCATCCTCGGTGGCAGTGGACACCGCGCAAGTGATCTTGATGCGTCAAAATCTAAATCAGTTGACAGAAGTCTTCGATCTAGCCAAAGACTTTGACCGTCACATGAAAACCTGTTTTACGATTACGCTCTCGCCAGGGATCATCACCCTCTTTGGTGCCTTTTTCCTGCACTTTGGCATGATTGCTTCGGTAATCCTGAATCAACTCGGCTTGTGGACAGGCGTTGCTCATTCCATGTCGCCTGTGCGCAAGCTTGACGTAGCGAGCAAACCTGAAGTAGACAAGATGACAAAGCTGGGATAGGATTGATAAGGTGATAGGGTGATTCACCCTGTCACCCTGAATCTCGTGTCATTTTGGCGTGGCGCAAAAGTAACAAGACTCGCTACTCACATTCATCCCACGTTCATTCCACGTTTATCCAACGATCATCTGTTATACTATACGCAAGCTATGTTTCAATTCTTTTTACGCCGACTATTATTCATGCTGCTGATCCTATTCTTCGTCTCGTTGGTCGTTTTCACCGTCACCACCATCCTGCCCGGCGATGCGGCGCAGATGATCTTAGGGCAGAAGGCCACGCCAGCGACATTGGCCGCCCTGCGTACCCGCTTGGGCTTGGATCAACCGGCCACGCTGCGTTATGTGCGGTGGATCGGCGGCGTGTTGCGCGGCGATTGGGGCGAATCATTGATCATGAACTTGCCGGTTGCGCCTTTGTTGCTGCAACGGCTAGGCAATTCGGCGGTGTTAGCACTCTTGGCTTGGGTGGTGAGCGCGCTGTTGGGGATTGGCTTAGGCATCATCGCCGGTTTAAACCGCAATCGCTGGCCCGACCGACTGATCACCATTGTAACAACTTTCTTTGTCAGCTTCCCACCATTTGTGATCGCCGTCTTTCTGATCATCGTCTTCTCACTCTGGTTGCGCTGGTTGCCGGCATCGAGCATGATCGATGCCAATGCCAATTTCTTCGCCTCGTTGCGCTTTCTGATCCTGCCTACGCTTACCCTCACGCTGGGGTCACTGGCCGAGGTGGCACGCTTGGTGCGCTCCAGTTTACTTGAGGTGTTGGATAGTGATTACATCCGCACGGCGCACAGCAAGGGTTTGCCCAATCGCTGGGTGATCCTGCGTCACGCCTTGCGCAATGCCCTGTTGCCCGCTATTAGCGTGTTGGCACTCAATGTGGGCTATTTGATGAGTGGCACGGTGCTGGTGGAGCGTGTCTTTGCCTATCCGGGGCTAGGTCGGTTGTTATTGCAGGCGATTAGCCAGCGTGATTTGCCCTTATTGCAAGGGGTGGCTTTACTTTCAGCCGCGATCTACACACTGGCGAACTTGGCGGCGGATGTGGTATATTTCTGGGTGAATCCCAGGATTCGTTATTCGTAATTTGCATGGAGCTACAACAAATTGGGGAAGGAACGAAAGGCAAGCGACACGATTTCGTTCCTTCCTCAATTTGTTGTAGCTATCTGATATTCATCATTTTGATTACTCATGACCCAAAGCATTTCACTCCCTACGCAGAACATGGCAGGCGTTACACAGCAATTTGATCTTCCAAAAACAAGCACACGAGCGACACAAAGCCAGTGGACGCGTATGCTGCGTAACCCAACGGCCTTGCTTGGCCTTGTGATTGTCCTGATCTACCTTGTGCTGGCACTATTCGGCGAATGGATCGCCCCCTATCCCTCCACCGAGCAACATTTGAACGATGCCCTGCAACCTCCCTCATCAACCTATTGGCTGGGTACTGACCAATTTGGCCGCGACATCCTCAGCCGTGTGATCGTTGGCAGTCGCAGCATGATCCTGCTGGCGACTGCTTCCACCGCGCTCGCCCTGCTCTTGGGTGCGTTCACCGGGCTGGTGGCCGCCTATTTTGGTGGCTGGATCGATGAAATCATGATGCGGGCCACCGATGTCTTGCTCTCCTTTCCGGCACTCTTGTTGGCGCTGCTCATCCTCAGCACGTTGGGATCGGCGATGAGCTATTTGGTGCTGTGTATCGCTGTGGTCTTTGCACCGGCGATTGCGCGCGTGGTGCGTAGTGTAGTGTTGGAACTCAAGACACGCGAATTTGTCGATGCCGCCCGTATGATCGGCGCGTCGCATAGCCGCATTATGCGACGCGAGATTCTGCCTAACCTCATGAGTACGCTACTGGTAGAGACCGCCATTTACTTTGGCTATGCCATTCTGGTCGGCTCTGGCTTAGGCTTTTTGGGCATGGGCGTGCAACCACCATCGCCAGATTGGGGCTTGCAGGTGAGTGATGGGCGCAACTTTTTGCTGACGGCAGCCTGGGTGGTCATTTTCCCGGCGCTGGCCATTGCGTCGTTGGTGATTGGCGTGAATCTGCTGGCCGATGGATTGGCCAGTAACTCAGGTAATCATCACCTTTAACTTATCGCTTTGGCTGGCGTCGCATGTATAAGCGTCACGTGATTGCGTTTTTGCACACTACCTTGGATGGCCGTATAAGTATCTATCGTCACCTGACTGATGTCAGCGTATAATTCGTGAGCCTCTTCGATCATCACCGTCATCTGCGCTTCCATTTTTTTGAGGCGATTTTTCCAAATGCGGTTTGCTCGCCTGCCAATGTTAAACCCTAATATGGGCTTATGCTAGTTGTTTTGGTCTATAAACGTGCAAAACGCGTAAAAACTTGGCAAAACAGGTAATATTCTAGGTGTACTTCATAATAGTAATCTACAATTTAATTTCTAGCACTTATTAATTCTATACAGCTAAAATAAATGTTTAATTATTAAATACGGTACGTTTATGTGACAAAATGTACCGTTTTGCCAGCAATATCAACCATATTACGCGCTAAACCTGTAAAATAAACTAGCATAAGCCCATAATAGAGTGGTTGTGGTCGAACTAGCAAGCAAGGTGGCGCGCGCCTCGGCGCTGCCATCGCGTAAGGCCGTAGTCACCAATTTGCGTTCTGCCTCGAACGGTGCGCTGACCGAAGCAGCGATCTGACCACCCAGGTCAACCTGGGTGCCACCGCTTTCGGCGGTCGAGACACTATTGCTAATAGTAACATTATGTGACGGCTCCCACCGCTAAAGCTGGTGGGCTTCTACGGTCTCGCACCGATGCGTTACCGCCCTAACGCCATTATAGCTGAGGTGTGGCCTATACAACTGCACTTGGCTCTACGCCTTTCAGGAGAGTTAACCGTACTGCTCCAATGCACCACATGACCATGAACATTTTACTTGGTAGTGGATTTCCTACCAAAACGCCCAATATTCAGTTGTCTGACAGGTGTAATTGTAGCACAGTTTGGTGGAATTAACAATAACAATTCGCTTACAGTCT
>JBBQBY010000333.1:0-7623 GCA_038318235.1 Caldilineales bacterium | reverse complement strand
TCGGATCGGGTCGGCTTAGTAGTTCTGTAACCAAAGCCTTCATATCTTGCTGGCTATTTTTTATAAAAGGAAACTCTTTATCGCGTGCCAAGTCTTTCTGTAACATTTGCCTGATAGCTTCAATCAACGACAATTTGTCATCGATTGGCAAAGCATGGATAGAGTCTAACAATTCGGCGGGGATCATTTTGATACCTCCTGAAAATATGCGAATCGATAGCTAGATTGTAGCCGAAAACTACCGTTTGGGAAAGCCAAAGGAGTCTTACCATGAGCACCAATGCCACCGTCCGCCTGACCATGGCGCAAGCGGTCATCCAGTTTTTAAAGCACCAATATACGGAACGCGACGGGGTTGAGCAACGCTTTTTCGCCGGCTGTTTTGGCATTTTCGGGCATGGCAACGTGGCGGGGATCGGCCAGGCCTTGCATCAATACACCGATTTCCGCTATTACCAGACGCGCAACGAACAGGCGATGGTGCATACAGCGATTGCCTATGCGAAACACAAAAACCGCTTACAGGCGTTTGCCTGCACCACTTCGATTGGCCCCGGCGCGACCAATATGATCACCGGTGCGGCCGTCGCCACCGTCAATCGGGTGCCGGTGCTGCTTTTGCCAGGCGACATTTTTGCGCGCCGTAACGTCGCGCCCGTGCTGCAACAACTGGAATCCGAGCACAGCCAGGATATTTCGGTCAACGATTGTTTTCGCCCGGTCAGCCGTTACTGGGATCGCATCAATCGCCCCGAACAGATTATCACCGCCCTGCCCGAAGCCTTACGGGTCTTGACCAGCCCCGCCGAGACCGGCGCGGTCACGCTGGCGCTGCCCCAGGATGTGCAGCCCGAAGCGTATGATTATCCTATCGCCCTGTTTGCAAAACGCATCTGGCGCATCCCACGCAATCGGCCGGATGTCGCAGCCCTCAAACAAGCGGTTGAATGGATTCGTGCCGCTCAGCAGCCCGTGATCATCGCCGGTGGTGGCGTGCTCTATAGCGAGGCCACCGAGACGCTGCGTAACTTTGTCGAGCAGACGGGGATTCCGGTAGGCGAAACGATGGCGGGCAAGGGTGGTTTGCGCTATGACAATCCGCTCAACTTGGGTGCGATTGGCGTCACCGGCACATCGGCGGCGAACATCATTGCCAAAGAGACTGACCTGATTATCGGCATTGGCACGCGTTATAGCGACTTCACCACGGCCAGCAAGACACAATTCCAAAACCCCAACGTGCGTTTTATCAACATCAATGTCGCCGAATTCGATGCCTATAAACATAGCGCCCTGCCACTGGTCGGCGATGCCAAAGCCACGTTAGCAGAGTTGCTTGATGCTTTAAATGGCTACACGAATAGTCAAGAAAACCAAAACCGAGCGCGTCAATTGCATGATGCTTGGGAGACCGAAGTCGATCGGCTCTATGCGATTAAGACCGCCGACAGCGGTTTGCCCTTCCAGGGTGGCCTGATCGGCGCAATCAACGACCAAGGTGATCCCGACGCGGTGATGGTCTGCGCGGCGGGCAGTCTACCAGGTGATCTGCACAAGCTCTGGCGTTCACGCCACCCGCGCCAATATCACATGGAATATGGCTTTAGCTGCATGGGCTATGAGATCGCGGGTGGCTTGGGCGTCAAAATGGCCGATCCGCAGCGCGAGGTCTATGTGCTTGTCGGTGACGGCAGCTATTTGATGCTGCACACCGATTTGGTCACGTCAATCCAAGAAGGGTACAAGCTGACGATTGTGCTGATGGACAACAGCGGTTACAAAAGCATCGGTGGCTTGAGCCGTTCGATTGGCGATCAAGGCTTCGGTACACGCTATAGTTATCCGAAGAACGGCGTGTTGCCGTCCGATCAAGATGGCAGTCAGGTGGAAACGCTGCCCGTAGATCTGGCGATGAATGCGCGCAGCTTGGGCGCGTATGTGATCGAGTGCCAGAGTTACGAAGATGTGGTGGCCGCGCTGAAAACCGCCAAGAGTATCGACCGCACGACGGTGATTTATGTGCAAAACGACCGTTATCTGGGCGTGCCCGGCTATGAAAGCTGGTGGGACGTGCCCGTTGCCGAGGTGAGCGAGTCGGATACGGTCAAGGCGGCGCGCGAGGAATGGGAAGAGAATCGCGTCAAAGAGCGGTATTTCCTATAAATGCCGAGAAGGTGTATATATTGAGCAAGAATGCGTTCATGTTGCATTCGATCAAAGCGTGAAAAAGGATCAAAAAAAATGAGTCAAAACGGACAATTACTCAATTACGTCAACGGTGGTTGGCAAAAGTCGGGCACTGGCAATTATGGCAAGGTCTTGAACCCGGCCACGGCGGAAGTGCTCACGACTGTGCCGCTGTCGCCCGGCGCAGAAGTCGACGTGGCGGTACAGGCGGCCAGCAAAGCGTTCGGCGAATGGCGCCGGATGCCGGTGGGCGATCGCATTCAATTCCTCTTCAAATTCAAAAATCTACTCGATGCCAACATCGATGCGATTGCGAAGACGATCACGAACGAGGCGGGCAAAACCTACAACGAGAGCGTCGGCGAAATGCGCCGCGGCATCGAAAATGTCGAAGTTGCCTGTGGAATGCCGATCCTGATCCAGGGGATCAACAACGAAGATATCGCCAGTGGCATCGATGAGCACATGTTCCGCCAACCGCTGGGCGTGGTGGCTGCGATTACGCCGTTCAACTTTCCCGGCATGATCCCGCTCTGGTTTTTGCCCTACGCCGTGGCGACGGGCAATTGTTTTATCCTCAAGCCCAGCGAAAAAGTCCCAATGACCAGCCAGAAGCTCTTTGAATTGATCAACGAAGCTGGCTTCCCGGCGGGCGTGCTGCAACTGGTCAACGGCGGCAAGGAGACCGTAGACGCGCTGCTCGACCACCCAACCGTGCGGGCGATCAGCTTTGTTGGTTCGACGCCGGTGGCAAAGTACATCTACAGCCGCGCCACGGCCAATGGCAAGCGAGCGCAGTGCCAGGGTGGCGCCAAGAATCCGGTGGTGATTATGCCGGACGCCGACATGGATACGACGACGCGCATTATGGGCGATTCGGCCTTTGGCTGCGCCGGGCAACGGTGTCTGGCCGCCTCGGTGGCGATTACCGTGGGTGCGGCCAAAAATTCCTTTACCGAAGCGATGGCCGATGTGGCGACCAGCCGCAAGGTTGGCTATGGGCTGGATGCGGGCATCCAAATGGGACCGGTGATCACCAACGAAAGCAAAACGCGCATCGAAAAGTTGATTGACGCCGGTGCCCAGGAAGGGGCGAATGTACTGGTGGATGGCCGCAATCATAAAGTCGGCGGCTACGAAGACGGCTATTTTATCTTCCCAACAATTTTGGATAACGTGAACCCGAATGGCGAAATCGCCAAGACCGAAATCTTTGGGCCGGTGCTCAGTTTGATGCACGCCAACACGATTGATGAAGCAATTGCGCTGGTCAACAATCGCGCGTATGGCAACATGGCCTGTCTGTTTACAAGCAGTGGCGCGGCGGCGCGCAAGTTCCGCTACGAAGCCGATGCCGGCAACGTAGGCATCAATATTGGCGTGGCTGCGCCGATGGCCTACTTCCCGTTTAGCGGCTGGAACGACAGCTTCTTTGGCGATCTGCACGCGCAATCACGCCACGGCGTCGAATTTTATACGCAGACCAAAGTCGTGGTCGAGCGTTGGCCACAAGAGTGGAGCAGGCAGTTTTAATTTACGATTATGTCGCTCAGTAGAGCGACATAATCGTAAATTAAATCCCATCATAGGAAATAATATGACAACAACCCTCGGCATTGGTGTAATTGGTATGGGCTGGATGGGGATGGCGCACAGCCGAGCCTATCGCAATGTCGCCGACCGATTTTATGACAGTGGAATTCGCCCGCGCATGGTTATTTGTGCCGACGATGTGGCGGCGCGCGCCGAGCAAGCCCAGGCGATCAACGGCTTTGAACAGATGACGACCGACTGGCATCAGGTGATTGAGCATCCAGCCGTGCAAGTGGTCAGTATCACGTCGCCCAACTATTTGCATCTGGAGATGGTGCGGGCGGCTACACAGGCCGGCAAACATGTCTTCTGCGAAAAACCAGTGGGCCGTTCCCCCGAAGAGACCGCCGAGATCGAGTATCTGGCGCGCAAAGCGGGTGTGATGTCTTTTGTCGGTTTCAACTATCGGTGGGCGCCAATGGTGCAATATGCCAAACAATTGATCGAGGAAGGCAAGCTTGGTCAATTGACGCACTACCGCGGGCGCTTCTTCTCGATGTATGGCAGCAATCCCAATGGCCTACTCACATGGCGCTTTAAGGCTGACCAAGCTGGATTGGGCGTGCTGGGTGATATCATGTCGCACGTTGCCGATATGGCGCATATGCTGGTCGGGCCAATTCAGCGTGTGGTCAGCAATCGCAATACCTTTATCAAAGAACGCCCCCTGCCCATTCCTGGTCAAGGTACGCATTTTTCCTTGGGCAAGCCGGGCGATCCAACCGGCCCCGTCGAAAACGAAGATTATGTGGGCACACTGGTGCAATTTGAAAACGGCGTCCAAGGCAGCTTTGAAACTTGTCGCGCCATCTATGGCCCTAAGTGCGAGATGTCATTTGAAGTCAACGGCACCAAAGGCGCGCTCAAATGGAACTTCGAGCGCCTGAATGAGTTAGAGCTTTATCTGCCCGATGAGGCTGGCCTTCACGATGGCTACACGAATTTACTTGGTGGGCCGAAATATCCCAATCATGGCCGCTTCAACCCTGGTGATGGCATCGGGATTGGCTATGAAGATCTGAAGACCATCGAAGCCTACAACTTCTTGCAATCAATTGTCGACGGCCAGCAACGCGCCCCCAGTTTTGCCGATGCGCTAAAGTTGGCGAATGTTCAGAATGCCATGATTCGCTCGTGGGCGAGTGGATCATGGGAAACGGTACAAAATACAAAAACGACCCCTCCCGCGCCCTAAGGGCTCCCGCTCCCCTGCTGGGAGGGGACTGTTTGGTGGACAAAACCAGTTACTTCGTCTGTGCACCAATCGGGCTCCCTCCCAGCAGGGGAGGGCGGAGGGAGAGGTCAATATTCAATTCTCAACTAATCAATACAGAAAGCATCTAACATGAGCAGTTCAATCTTTGATCTAACTGTACAAGCAACCGATGGCACAGACAAACCTTTGCGCGGTTACGCGGGTAAGGTTTTATTGATCGTCAATGTCGCTTCCCAATGTGGGCTCACCCCGCAATATGCCGGGCTAGAGCAACTCAATCGCACCTACGCCGACCGTGGGTTACGCGTCCTCGGGTTTCCGTGCAACGATTTTGGGGCGCAAGAACCGGGCACGATCGAAGAGATCCAGGAATTTTGTTCCACCAAGTATCAAGCCAGTTTTGATCTATTCAATAAAATTCATGTCAAAGGACCCGAGCAGACCCCGTTATATGCCCGCCTCACCGAAACTGAACCGGCGGGCGATGTCACATGGAATTTCGAAAAGTTTCTGGTTGGTCGAGATGGGCAGGTCATAGGCCGCTTCAAGCCCCAGGTCACACCCGATAGCCCAGAATTGGTCAGCGCGATTGAGCAAGCTTTATAGACGTGTATAGACGAACGCAGTGAGGCATATGGACAAAATTCAGATTGGCAATGCACCGTGTTCCTGGGGCACCTTAGAATTTGGCGAGATGGGGGGCAACCGGCTGACGCCCACGCGCATGTTAGATGAGTTGGTTGAGGCTGGCTATACGGGCAGCGAACTGGGTGATTGGGGCTTCATGCCCAACGACCCAGCCATGTTGACCGCAGAGTACGCCAGCCGTCACCTCGCGATAACCGGCGCTTATGTCGGTGTAGCCCTGGAAGATCCCGCCAAAGTGGCGGAAGGCGAAACAGTCGTGATGCAAACCGCTCGATTGCTAGCTGCCGTAGCCGATGGCTTAAACACGCAGGTGCGCCCCTTCATCGTGCTGGCTGGTGACAATGGCGCTGATCCTGTACGCACAAAAAATGCGGGACGGGTAACGCCAGAGATGGCGTTAAGTGACAAACAATGGCACACGTTTGCCGACAATGCCAATCGCATTGCGCGCCAAGTGCATGAGGAGACCGGCCTACGTACTGTCTTTCATGCCCACTGCGCTGGTTTTGTGGAAACACGCGCGGAGATCGACCGCTTGCTCGCTCTGACCGATCCTACTTTATTAGGGCTCGTTTTTGATACAGGTCACTACGCCTTTGGGGCAGGCAGTTGTGCCACGGTGGGCGAGGCGCTTGACCGCTTTGCCGACCGGATCTGGTATATGCATTACAAAGATTGCCATCCCGACGTGATGGCGCAGGCCAAACTCCACCAATGGGATTATTTTGAAGCCGTACGCCAGGGCGTCTTCTGCGAATTGGGGCAAGGTTGCGTAGATTTCCCTGCCGTAACTGCCTGGTTGCGCCAACGCAACTATACGGGCTTCATCACAGTGGAACAGGACGTGCTGCCTGGGATGGGCACGCCCAAAGAAAGTGCAACACGGAATCGGGTCTATTTGCAGTCGATTGGTTTGTAAAAGCATTTCAGGACGATCACGCACAGCGTGTTGCATCAGCGGTCTGCTGATGCAGAGTAAGCCACTAAACCGGTCATGCTATTGTGTAGGGAGCATCCTCAGATGCGGCTCTAGCCGAGGAGAGCCGCATCTGAGGATGCTCCCTACACGGCGCCCACTTAAATTTTTCAACGTTCATCCGCAGACTTTGCATAGCAAAGGAATCATCTTTCATGTCGCAAATGATTAACTTTGGCATTATTGGCGCGGGGCGGATTGGCACCGTACATGCCGAAAGCCTGGTGACACGCCTCGCCAACGCCAATGTGGTGGCGATCTCTGATCTCTCGCTGGAAGCCGCGCAGAAATGTGCGACTCGCTTCAGCATTCCTTTGGCTACACGAAATCACCGAGAACTCTTAGAAAATCCAGCGATTGACGCGGTGGTTATCTGTTCGAGCACCGACACCCACACCCAACTGATCTGTGAAGCAGCCGAAGCGGGCAAACACATTTTCTGCGAAAAACCAATTGCGCTAGATTTACAGGCGATCGACAAAGCGTTGGCAACGGTGGCGCGCTGTGGCGTCAAGTTGCAGATTGGCTTCAATCGCCGCTTTGACAGTAACTTCTGCCATATTCAGGAAACCGTAGCGGCTGGCAAGATTGGTACGCCGCAGCTCGTGCGCATCACCAGCCGCGATCCAGCGCCGCCGCCGCTTGCCTACATCAAAGTCTCCGGCGGCATTTTCTTGGACATGACGATCCACGACTTTGACATGGCGCGTTTTTTGATTGGTTGCGATGTCGAAGAGATCTATGCAGCGGGTGGCGTGATGGTCGATCCGGCGATTGGGGAAGCCGGCGACATTGACACGGCGGTCATCACCCTGCGTTATACCAACGGTGCAATTGGCATCATCGACAATAGCCGGCAGGCCGTGTATGGGTATGACCAACGGGCGGAAGTCTTTGGGTCCGCTGGTGCCATCGAATCTCAGAACAAAACACCCTACAACACGATTCAGAGCAGCGCTGAACGCATCCAAACGGTCAATCCGCTCTATTTCTTCTTGGAGCG
>JBBQBY010000332.1:0-7627 GCA_038318235.1 Caldilineales bacterium | reverse complement strand
AGTCATGGAGACGTGGTGTAGCGGTTAGCATGCGGCCCTGTCAAGGCCGAGGTCGCGGGTTCAAATCCCGTCGTTTCCGCACGTATTATAGGATTAATTAAAATATCTGTATAACAGGGTCAACAGGAGAAAACTGTTGACCCTGTTTGTTTTTATTATAGGGTGGCGCTATGGGGACTTCCTGATATCATAGACATCCCCAAACTGTAGTTACCCCTTGATGGCCAGCCTGCTGATACCATAACTAGCTACCTCAACTAAATTTTGTGTTGAAAACTTTCGCTACTGATGTTTACTCATCTATTGGTCGCCCCTTTACTTATCTGATCTTACGTATTTTATCCAGTTCCTATGGCATGGGAACAAAGAGACGGCGTATGAGCGACAACAGGTAAGGCTGGCGCTCCGTTTGATGTAGCCCAAGCGATCCAGGCACTTTGGATGCTTACCTGCTTAATGTTTTTAGAAATCTTTGAAAGGGCTGGAAAAGACTCGAAAAACCCATTTGACGCGATTATTTTATCATGGTACATTGCTAAGCATTCCCAAAAGCATAGGCATTGTCAGCCCTTGACTGAGCCTACTAGCAACAAAAATTCTGTTTCGCATTTCCTTCCCGGGTGACACGCCTGTCCGAGCTAGCCAGCGGCTATATGTCACCAAAAGCTACTTGGCAGGATATTTATAACGTAACGAGGCTAGCGTTACGTTGCAGAACTGGATAGTCAAAGAAGTTAACTTTGGAGCGAGGAGACAAAAAGTGAAAAACGAAAAGAATTTAAGTCGGCGTGATTTTTTACGCACCATCGGCGTCAGTGCCGCCGGGATCTCGTTGGCGGCATGTGCCACACCAGCAGGTCCTGCGGCGGCGGGTCAACCGGCCACCGCGAGCGAGTTTATCTTCTGGTTCCCTACGCAACCGCAGGGTGAATACCTCATGAAAGCCTTTAATGATGGCGGCCATGGTGTTAAAGCCAAATGGGAGTTGGGCGAATATGACAGCTCTACCAAGATTATTGCCGCGATTGCGGCGGGCAACCCACCCCCACTGGCATACCTGGGGCGCTGGCAAACCACAGATCTGGCCGTGCGCAATGCATTGGTCGTTCTGGATGATGCAATTGCAACGGCAAAAACCTTCAAGTGGGAAAACATCTGGGAGCGACTCCAGAAAGATTCCATTTCATGGGGCAAGAAATGGACTGTCCCATATACGACAGATACACGGGCGCTGTTCTATAACAAGAAATTGATGTCAGAGGCTGGGTTGGATCCCGAGAAACCACCGCTTACTTGGGATGAAACGCGTGAAATGGCCGTCAAAATGACTAAAAAGGACGCAGCGGGTCGCCTGGATCAGATCGGCTTCACGCCCAGCTTCGGTAATCCACCGGTTTACCTCATGTTCCTGACTGTGCTTTGGTGTCTCGACAGCGACATGGTCAATACCGATATGTCTAAGATCACGATCACGGAAAAAGGGGAGGAAGCGATGACTTTCCTGAAACAGGTGATGGATGATCAGGGCGGGTATGAAGGGGCCGTTGCCTTTACCAAGGGTCTGAGCTTGGCCGAAGGGATTGATGCATTCTCCGCCGGCAAGGTAGGGCTGGCCATGAATGGTCAGTGGGTGCTCAGTAGCTATGATAAATACGCGCCAGATTTAGAGTATGGGATGATCCCTGGGCCGGTCTTCCCCAAATATAATGTGCATGCCAACTATGATGGCGGCGGTGGTTGGTTCTTCTTTAAGCAAGGCAAGCAGTTCAACGAGGCTTGGCAATTTGTCGAAACCGTTATGGAGCCCAAGACTTACTTGGCCTATGCGGATGAATTTTCGGCGTTACCGGCCCGCTCCGATGTGGGGGCAGAATGGGCCAAAAAGGACCCACGGCGTGAAGTGTTCGTGGCGACCGCCAATACGGTGCGTTGGATCCCGATCTTCGCTGGCGTTTTAGAGACGCTCAGTTTCCTCGCCACGATGTTTGATAATGTCTTGATCGGTGGCAAAAGTATGGCCGACGAATTGCAGACGGCACAAGCCAAGATGCAAACGCTGCTTGACAAACATAATGCGTATCCAGTGCCTTCGTAGGCCTATATTACTCTGACTTTGACAAACAAACAGTAGAACGATGACGCAAGAAGCCAAGGGTATTGGATGATCTGGCTCTGAATTCTAGTTGTTCGATATCCTTGGCATTGATCCCCTGTTTTATGGACGAACGTTCTCAATGTAACGGGAGATGTCTGATGTCCAGTACTGTCAATGCCGAAAACCTGGTTCGTAAAATCATCTGGCAAGTGGCGATCTACAGCTTGCTCGTCATAATGGCGCTCGTCTTTGCTACACCGCTAATCTGGTTGATCTCTACCTCGCTAAAGGACGATTCTCAAATGGCGGTCTGGCCGCCAGTTTGGATTCCTGTGCCACTTCGCTGGGATAACTTTTGGACGGCATGGACAGCCGGTGATTTTGGTCTGTATTTCTTAAATACCAGCATCATCACCATTTTGGCGACGATTGGGCAATTACTCACTGCATCAATGGCGGCCTTTGGCTTTGCTCGCTTGCGTTTCCCAGGCCGCGAATTTTTCTTTGGTATCCTCCTTGCCACTTTGATGTTACCGTCGGTGGTGACGCTCATTCCGACCTTTGTACTGTTCAAAAATCTGGGTTGGCTGGATACTTTCAAGCCGTTGATCATCCCGGCTTATTTTGGCGGGGGCGCTTTTTTTATTTTTCTGCTTCGCCAGTTTTTTAGAACACTTCCGCCCGAAATATTTGAGCAGGCGACGATCGATGGTGCATCAAATTACCGTATCTATCTGCAAATTTTGCTGCCGCTTGCCAAACCCGCGCTCTCCACAGTGGCTATTTTTGGCTTCATGCAACACTGGAATGATTTTTTAGAGCCACTGATCTATATCAACAGTCCAGAAAAATTTACCTTAACTCTGGGCTTACGGCGCTTTATGACACTAACCGATGTGCGCTTTCAAGAAATGATGGCGATGGCTTTACTGATGACTTTGCCCGTGATCCTTGTCTTCTTTTTCTTCCAACAATACTTTATCCAAGGTGTCGTCATGAGCGGTCTAAAGGGGTAGCGTCAAGGGGGTGAGAAGCATGAATACCACGGATAAAAACACGCTCAAGCTGTTGCCAACAGGGCCAGTGCCGTCCAATCGTCGCGCCCGCAATATTTGGTCGAGTCGAGTTCGGCGCAACGAAGCGTTGGATGGCTACATCTTCATCCTCCCCTGGTTACTGGGGCTGTTGATCTTTGTTTTAGGGCCCTTTGTGGCTGGCCTGTATTACAGCTTTACTGAATATGATGGCCTGACTCCGCCCCAGTGGGTTGGCCTGCAGAACTATCAACGAGTTTTGTTTGATGACCCCCAATTCTGGTTAGCGGTCTATAATACAGTATGGTATGTCGGTGCCTCTGTGCTGCCTGGCGTTGTTTTTGGCCTGCTGTTGGCATTGCTGCTCAACCAGAAAGTGCGCGGCATCACCATTTTTCGCACACTTTTCTATATGCCGTCGATCGTGCCAGCCGTGGCTTCGGTGGCCCTTTTTATCTATATTTTGCATGATCGCTTTGGTTTGCTCAATGAAACCCTCTTTCAGGTTTTTAAAGTGATTGGACCCAACTGGCTGACCAGTCCCAACTGGTCTAAACCAGCGCTTGTGCTCTGGAGCCTGTGGGGCATTGGCAGCGGCATGATCATTTATCTAGCCGGCTTGCAGGGTGTACCGGAAGTGCTCTATGAAGCCGCAGCCCTGGATGGCGCAGGGTCGCTCCGGCGCTTTTGGAGTATCACCTTGCCCATGATTTCACCCACGATTTTCTTTGTGCTCATCCTTGGCATTATCGGCAGCTTTCAAATTTTCACGCCTGTATTTCTGTTGGGTGGCAGCAACTATGGGCAAGCCGCCGCCGGCCCGATGGATTCGTTGTTGTTCTGGGTCGTCTACATCTACAATCAGGGTTTCTTTTATTTTCGAATGGGTTACGCTAGTGCGCTCTCCTGGTTGCTCTTTGTCATTCTGATGTTGCTTACGCTGATCCAATTTCGCTTAGCCAGGCGTTGGGTCTACTATGAAGACGACGTAACAAGGTAGAGCAATCGAGTGCAAATTCAGTCTAATTTCTGTTTGCAGATGAGTAGATAAGATATTCTTTCATCTGTGAATTTATTAAGGAGACAATGATATGTCTGATCCACAATTTCAGATCGGTTTTGGTGAAGTGGATATCACCCCGCCGACTGGCTTACAGATGTGTGGAAGCTTAGACCCACGCATAAACGTCGGCCTGAGCGACCCGTTGATGGCGAAAACTTTGGTCGCTCAAAGCGGCGGGAAGAAGATCGCCGTGGTTGGCGTTGATCTGATTGGCGTGCCTAAAGACCTGGCCGACCAAATGATCGCCGAGGCAGCCAAGCGCACGGGGATCGATCCTTCAGCGATTATGATTTCGGGCAGCCACACCCACAGCGGCCCTTATACGATGGAAGGCTTGTACGTTAGTAATGTCACCGACGCCCCCTATCTGGCGACATTGCCGGCGTTGGTGGCTGAAAGTGTAGAAAAGGCCAATCACGCGTTGCAGCCAGCGACGATGCAGATCGGGCGTGCGCTTGTTCACCACGGTTTACACAATCGTCGCGTCTTATGCCCAGACGGTAAAGCCTTCAACACCTGGATGCCCGGTGCGCTCAATGATCTAGATTTAGTGCCCCAAGTGCTGGGAACCTGTGGCCCGGTTGATCCAGAGCTATGGGTGGTTCGCTTCGATGACCTGAACGGCAAAACCCTTGGCGTCTTTTTTAATTTTACCTTGCACACCAATTCCCATTTTGGCAATACTTGGTCTGCGGACTATCCTGGTGTGGTGGCCGAGGCCATGCGTGCTACCTTTGGCCCCGCTGTGATCACGGTGTATACACCTGGCGCTTGTGCCGACATCAATCCCACGCTGGGTGGCCCTAAATGGCGCGAGGGGGCGGACTATTTTGCCGAACAGGCTGTGGCAGCCGCGCAGCGGGCCAAAAAAATAGAAGGCCCGATTCGTGTCGGCGCGGCCCGGCGTGATGTAGCCGTTGCGCGCCGAGATCCGGCGACCCAACCGCCCGAGGCGATTGGCCGTTTGCAATGGGGCACTGCCGGTGGGCGCGCCGACATTTTTGAGCCAATGTTAGCCCACATTGCCGCCATGCCCGATCCGCTGATCGTGCCGATCAATGCCGCACACATTGGTCCGTTTGCGATTGCCTCGAACCCAGGCGAACTTTTCGTGGAGCATGGCTTATCGATCAAGCGACGCTCGCCATTCCCGCACACCGTCGTGGCCGAGTTGACCAATGACCTGATTATGTATCAGCCAACGCGCGCGGCCTTTGAACAGCAAGGCTACGAGACATTGGTGGGCCCCAACCGGGTGGCGATCGAAGGGATTGAAACGATTGTGAATACAGCTATCGAACTACTCAAAGAACTTTGGCAGGTAGAGGAGAAACATCAATGACGAAGAAGTTGCAAGTGGGTTTTGTGGGGTTACGACGCGGTGGCGGCCTTGTGCGCAGCCTGGCTGGCCATCCACGGGTAGAAGTGGCGGCCCTGTGTGATCTGAAGACGGAGTCTATGGTCAAAATGGCCGAAGACTTTGGCCTGACTGACCAGCAATTATTTACCAATTTTGATGATTTTGTCAACGCCCCGCTTGACATCGTCGTGATTGCCACCCCTATCGAACTGCACGCGGCCCAAGCCATCGCCGCCATGGAAAGTGGTAAACATGTCCTATGCGAACAGACCGCGGCCTATACAATCGAAGATTGTGAGCGGCTGGTGCAGACGGTTCGCAAAACCGGTCGCGTTTACATGATGGGCGAAAATTACTGCTATTTTCACTATATTCGCGAGTGGAAGAAGATCATCCAACAAGGCAAGCTGGGCAAGATCATCCACGCCGAAGGTGAATATTTGCACGAGATTGTCGACCTTCTGATCGATCCCCAAACCGGCCACCACCATTGGCGTTACACCCGCGCACCAATCTGGTATTGCGCCCACTGCCTGGGACCATTGTTAACCTTGATGGATGATCGCATCGTCAAAGCAACGGGTGTCCATTCTGGCAAGAATATTTATCCCGACGAAGGCTTGGGCTTTCTCGACATGGAAGTGGGTCTCTTCCAAACCCAGAAAGGTGCGACGATCAAAATTCTGCGCAGCCAGGTTGCGCCGCGCCACCCAGAAATGATCTTTTACAGTTTGTATGGCACCAAAGGCTTTGTCGAAAACGGTCGTGAAGGCGGCTGGGGCGGTACGCAAGGTCGCCTTTATATCGAGGGGGAAATGGCTAAACATCCCGGCGCGCAGGTGATCGACTGTCCGACGATTGATGTCAATGCGCCGCCCGAAGCGCTACAAGGCGGGCATGGCACGTCTGAATATTATATGGTGCGCGACTTTATCGACGCGATCGATAATCACACCCAACCACCGATTGATGTCGTGCGCGCCATGGACTTCACCGTGCCCGGCATCTGCGCCCACGAGGCCGCCATGCAAGGTGGCGTTTGGGTGGACGTACCTTTGTTCTAAATCAATGCCGTCTGTGCTCAGGGGGCCAAATTTCGCTGATTAAATTTGGCCCCCTGAGGAAATTATTCTTTATGCTTCTGATTTTCCTAATACGCCAGACCCGCTAACGCTAAAGGCCGTCGCTCTTTTCAAGACGCGCATGGCCGACCTGTGGGCCATCGAAAGTCAGGTCTTTACGGTTGACGAATAGCTGCAAATGCCTGCGTTAGGCGAGGACCAACCCGCGTTCGTTATTCTACTTAGCGTGGCGATCCAAAACCCACTGCTAACGCGAACCCTTCAACCATTGTCGATCGAGCGACCAACCCAACCTGAGGGTTTTGTGCTCTGGATCGGCAAGGCTGATGCCTGCCTAAGCGCTATTGTACCGCCTGACACACCACTAGTAGTACACAGCGGCGTAAATAAGCCAATGGTTAAGCCATAAGCGGTTTACCGTGAAAAGTCCAGGTAAAGGGTTTAGCCATCGAGTCATTGTAATAATCAATAAAGGCCAAAACTTTCGCTTTGAGCGCATCCAGGGAGGAAAATGAACCGCGTCTGAGGAGCTTGCGAGCCAAAATACTGAGCCAGATTTCGATCTGATTCAGCCAAGAGCAATGCTTTGGTGTGTAATGAAAGACAATCCGATGCGTAGGATCACTGAGAAAAGCGGCCCGCGTTTGCGTGTTTTGTAAGATGCCAGACTTGCCTTTCTCGCCAAGGTCAAGTTCGCGATCGGACTCATCCGCCGCCCATCGGACGAGGGATTCAGAAAGATGAATATTGAGATTATCGACCACAAAATGCCAACGCAAAGCCGTGAGGCCAGTGGCAATCACCGCCTGCGCATGGGCGAGAAAATCGACTTCGGTGCGGGAAGCACCTACATGTGGCGCAATGACCTGACCCGTGACGACATCGCGGGTCAAGATGAAAGTCGCCGTGCCATGCCGGATATACTCAAACTCGCGTCGCTCGACCTTGCCTGGAGTCATCGGCAACCCTGGGTGCTTCCGTTCTAAGGCTTGC
>JBBQBY010000331.1:0-7659 GCA_038318235.1 Caldilineales bacterium | reverse complement strand
TGGTCTGGGATGCGGCGCTCTTGATGATCATGTTTCTGGGTCTAGGCGTCTTGGGTTATTTGGTGCAGGCGAAACCTTCGGAGCAAGAAGTGTTGATCTCACAGGTGGCCCGCACGATCTACGGGGCAGGCCCGCTGCGGCTGATCACCCTCTCTTCGGCTACGGTGATCTTGATCATGGCGGCCAATACGAGCTTTGCCGATTTCCCACGGCTGGCGGCCCTCCAAGCGGGCGATGGTTTTCTGCCCAAACAATTTACTTTCCGGGGCAGTCGCCTGGTCTTTAGCTGGGGTGTGATCATGTTGGCGGCCTTTGCCAGTTTGCTGATCATCATCTTTCAAGGCAGTGTAAGCCGTTTGATCCCGCTCTATGCGATAGGCGTTTTCCTCTGCTTTACGATGTCGCAGTCGGGCATGGCAAAACGCTGGTTACGCATTGGCAAGCTGATGAAAACCGGCGAGCTGACCACTAGCAACGAAATTGCCACCATGGGCAGTATGCTGCACTACGACCGCCACTGGAATTACAAAATGTTGCTCAATGGCTTTGGCGCCATCGTCACGGCCATTGTCACGGTGATTTTTCTGGTCACGAAGTTTACCAGCGGCGCCTGGATCATTGTGATCTTGATTCCAAGCCTCTTGTTGCTCTTCATGCGCATTCACCGTCATTATCAAGATGTGGCGCACGTCTTGAGCACGGCCGGTCAACATATAACCCAACAACAGCGCCGGCTGGAAACGATTGTGTTGGTCGGCGATGTACACCGAGAAACATTGCGCTTGGTTGAATTTGCCAATTCGCTCGGTGTGCCCTGGACGCCGGTGCACATTGCAGTGCATGAAGAACGCGTCGAGGATATCAAGCGCAAATGGAAAGAGCGGGTGGGCATCGGCGAGTTGGTGATTGTGGCTTCGCCGTATCGCAGCTTGACACGCCCGTTGCGCGCTTATGTGGAAAAGCGCCTCAGGCATAATCCCGGCGGCTTTATTCAGGTGGTCGTTGGTCAGTTGCGCACCGGCAATCCGATGTCACAAATTCTTCATCAAAATGCCCACTTTATTGAACAATTGGCGCTGGGTGACATTGACGGGGTCGTGACCACCGTGGTGCCACTCCATCTGGAAAAGTTCAAAGAGGAAGTGGTTGAAGCAGCGGCAGTGGCAGAACCCGGGAAAGGAGCTTGATCATGGTAAATTCAGTACTTGAAACATTTATCCGCGATGCACTTTGGTTGGTCGTGGTCGCTGGTTGGATTTTTCTAATTGCCAACGGTCTAGAAGCCGACAAGCCGCTGAGTGGTGGTATTCCCGGCCATGCCTCTGCCAATGAAGACCACCACGCCCAGCCCGAAGGTACGTTGGGGCGCCTGGGTGTGTATGGGAGT
Organism: Caldilineales bacterium; assembly: GCA_038318235.1. Classification (GTDB taxonomy): domain Bacteria; phylum Chloroflexota; class Anaerolineae; order Caldilineales; family Caldilineaceae; genus JAPLGZ01. Next base: position 6,272 of record JBBQBY010000331.1, on the reverse strand, counting down.
TGGGTGGTTTTTGGCATAGCATCGGCTGCATTACCGATTATTCTCTGGTGGATCTTCTGGGTGCATCCAGGCTAAGCATTCGTCAATATAGGTAAGCAAAGAAAAGGCAATTAGGCGTGATTAAACGCCTTTCTATCCAAAGGCGCTTCTGGCAAATAGCAGAAGCGCCTTTCTTTTGTCGTCGCTAGGTGCAAGTGACCATTTTGGTGTATACTGCAAGTTATATTGGAGCAGAAGAAACCTTTTAACGCATGGCACGCCGGCGCTCGATCTAGGTTGCCGAAGGTGGCTCAGGCAGACTGGACTACGGTCTGCGCCGGTTTCCCGAATCCGATGTCACTGAATCAAGCCGCGATGGCGCATGCGTTTTCAACCTGACAGGGCAAAGCATCTATGGAAATTCTAGGAGGCCCACTGTTTGGGGTGGCCGGCGCGGGCGAATCCCATGGTCCGGCGATTAGCACGATTGTTTTTGGTTGTCCACCCGGGCTAAAAATCAGCCGCCCGGTGGTCCAGGCCTATCTTGACCGCCGCCGACCGGGCAGCAATAAACATGGCACGCCGCGCAACGAAAAAGACAAAGTGATCTTTATCGCTGGGCTTTACAATGCTGACGAAGACCAGTTGCTAGGCGGCGGCGACATTATGACTCAAGTTGACGGCGTTGAGTCGCGAACCACCGGCTATGAAGAAGGCTATAGCACCGGTGAACCAATTGCGGCGATCGTGCTCTCGACCTCACAAAAATCCGGTGACTATGCGCAGTTTTCAGGCGAGGAAGGCGCAGTCCGACCGGGTCATACGGATCTGGTCAAGTTTTACAAATCGCGCGGCCAGGTTGATGTGCGCGGTGGTGGCCGTTCCAGCTATCGCTCCACCATCTCCGACGTGATTGGTGGCTCGATTGCGCGGCTCTTTTTGGCGGAACATTTTGGCACCATCATTCTTTCTTCGATCACACAGGTGGGGCCGCTCAAAACGACAAAAAGTTTGGCCGCCTATTTTGAAGAGAAAATTCAGGCGACCCAAACTTTACATATCAACGCCGAAGCCATCAACAGCATCGAAACCACGTTGGATGCAGCCGAGATTCGCTCGCTTGACCCCGAATTTGCGCACGAAGCCGGCCAGTTGATCAAACAGGCGCGTATTGACGGCGATTCGTTGGGCGCAGCGGTGGAAGTGGTGGCGATCAATGTGCCGGCGCTGATCGGCGATCCGCTCTATCAAAGCTTAAAATTGCGCTTGATGGGTGCGTTGGGTGGTTTGAATGCAGCGCAGTCGTGCGAGATTGGGGCGGGCAGCGAAGTGATCACACGGCGCGGCAGCGAGAACAATGACCCGATCCGCAGCACCGGTTATCAGCGCAACAGTCATGGTGGACTGTTGGGTGGCATTACGACAGGGATGCCATTGGTCTGTCGCGTCGGGTTTAAGCCGACCTCTACGATTGTCAAGCCGCAACAGTCGGTGCGCAAGAATCTAGAGGAGATCGATTTCCTACTCGATAAGGGACGCCACGATCCGTGTGTCGGGGTGCGGGCTGGCGTTACGCTAGAATCGCGTATGGCGATTGAGCTGATGAATGCGCTGTTAATGCACCAAGCGCAACGTGTGGATGTGAACAACTTTGGGTTATTCTGAGCGCAAAAGGAATGTATGGACACGCAAGCTGCGGCGCGCAAAGAACTGCTCGAACAAGAATTAGACCGCTATGTACGGATTCCGAAAAAAGAAGAGAATCCCGATAAGGTCATCATGTTTGGTTCGCTGGCTACTGGCAACGTGCATGAATGGTCTGATATTGATTTGGTCGTTGTAAACCGAACCGAGTTGCCATTTTTTAAGCGCTTGCAAAAAATTAGCCGACTGCTTCAACCGACAGTTGGCACTGACATCCTATATTACAACACCAGAAGAATTCGCTGACCTATGCGCAAATCGACGCTTTGTGCAAGAAGAGATTATCGAAAAAGGCAAAGTATATCTATGAACGATGACGCAAAACGTTGGTTAGCTTATGCCTATGTTGATTTGCGCGCAGCCAAAGTTCTTACGGATGAAAAAAATTCAGGTTCAATCGGCTCTCAAGGGTTCGGGCCATCGGTTTGGCAGCGACTCCGTTGCGCGGCTGGCAAGCGGCTGATTGGTGGTCATCCTCCTTCCGGGAAGGCTTGATTCGTTCGGTCACTGAGCGAAAATACCCTTCCCGGAAGGTTGCTATCCTGATGCTTTGCCGGGTGCACTCCCGGATGCACTCTCTGATAAAAGTGATGCAGATAACGCCCTTACAATTGCGCATAATGTACTTACTGAAGTTGAAACTTTTCTAGGAATTACTGTCCAAAACACCTCATTTGAGCAAGGTAGTGAGTAGTGACCAACTTTCCACCCAACAAAAATATTATTCTCACCGGCTTTATGGGCACGGGCAAGAGCACCGTGGGCCGGTTACTGGCCGCCCAATTGAGCCGACCGTTTGTCGATATGGATGAAGCATTGGTCGCCCACTTTGGCAAACCAATTGCGACGGTTTTTGCCGAGGATGGCGAAGCAATTTTTCGTGATGCGGAACAGCAACTTTGCCTGAAATTGGCTGCGCAAGCTGGCCTGGTGATCAGCACCGGCGGCGGCGCACTGGTTGCGCCCACCAATCGCCATGCATTGGCGCGCACAGGGACATTAATTTGCCTGACCGCCACGGTGGCGGAAATTGTGCGCCGGATCGACAGTGTGAATGACCGCCCTATGTTGCCCGGCACCAAAGTCGAACGCGAGCAGCGCATTCGCAGCCTCTTGTATGAGCGCCGCCACGCCTATGCCGCGATTCCGCATCAGGTCGACACTACCGGCCATAGCCCTGAACAGATTGTGCAGTGCGTCTTAGATGCGCTCAACGCCGATGCTGAAGCCGCGGGCATGACACGCATTACCGTGCGCGGGCCAAGTGAAACGTATGATATTTGTATTGGCGACAATTTGTTAAGCCAAACCGGAATTTTATTGCGCAATCGGCAAGTGCATCCTGGCTCAGCAGCGATTGTCACCAACCCGATGGTCGGTGCGCATTATGCTGAATTGTTGGCCGCTAACTTGCGCGAGGCGGGCTTCCAACCGGCCATTTGCATGGTGCCAGAAGGCGAGCAGCACAAAACGTTGGCGAACGTGGCCAAGCTCTATGAACAGTTTCTGATTGCCGGCCTCGACCGCCGCAGCCCTGTGCTTGCGCTGGGCGGCGGCGTGATTGGCGACATGGCTGGGTTTGCCGCCGCCACCTATCTGCGCGGCGTGCCCTTTGTGCAAATTCCAACCTCTTTGCTGGCCATGGTGGATGCTTCGGTGGGTGGCAAAACCGGCGTTGATCTACCTCAAGGTAAAAATTTGGTGGGCGCCTTCAAACAGCCAGAAGTCGTGATTATTGATCCAACCGTAATCGAGACCTTACCTGGCCCCGAATTTCGTTCCGGTCTGGCTGAAGTAGTCAAACATGGCATTATTGGTGCGCCGGATCTGTTTCAACAACTAGAAGCTTATGGCCCCACCAGCATGGGCCATTTGGTAATCGATGCGGTGCGCGTCAAGGTGCAGATCGTCGAAGAAGACCCTTTCGAGCGTGGCCGGCGCGCCTTGCTCAATCTCGGCCACACCTTTGGGCATGCGATTGAGTTGGTCAGCGAATTTACGATGCGCCACGGCGAAGCGGTTGCCGTGGGACTGGTGGCGGCGGCGCAGATAGCCGTTGCCCTTGGTCGCTGTGAGCCGCAACTCGCCGCACGGATTACCAATTTAGTCGAACATCTGGGCTTGCCGACTTCTGTTACCGGTTATGACCTCGATGCCGTGTTGTTCGCCATGGGCCATGATAAGAAACGGGCGGGCAAAACTTTACGCTTTATCATCCCGCAAGCATTGGGTGACACGGTACTGATCGACGATCCGGGGCTCGAATTTGTCCAAAACGCCTTACTGCATGTTTTGAAATAAATCATGAACGCAAAGACATTTCACCTGCACAGATCCCGCGCTAACCCTCTCCCCACGGCGCGAGGCGAGGGTTCTGCGTGGATAATTAGCCCAATATAAAGCGCCCAACCACGAGTAAGAATTTGATAAAGCGCCTGCTGTTCCTCATGGCCATTCTTCTAGCAAGCTTCGGGGTTACGACCAGGAATCTGCTTTGTCTACTCTTGAGCACGCTATGTATGACAGGCTATGTGGTAATCTCTGATCGCCAAAACCCCACAGAAGCAATGATATTTAAGCCTTTTATGCTCGATCATGGGTGGAAAATCCTAGCCGTTTCCGCGTTGGCGCTCAGCGGCGCGGCCGCCGCGATCAATCGGCAAGACCAGTTCAATCGCTTGAATGGGTTCGTCTGGTTGTTGGCATTGCTCTTGCTCATACTGGCGGCTTTTCTCCATGATCGCCCTGGTGGGTGGCGATTACCGTGGAAACTTGCTTACGTCGATTGGCTGATGATAATCGGTTTAACCCTGCTTGCCTTGGCCTTACGCCTCTATCGTCTGGATGGCTTTTTCCCCGCCCTGCACGGCGATGAAGGTGAGATGGGCATGCTGGCGCTCCTGGCACGCCACGGCCCAGCCTCGGGGCTTAGCCCACAGCCGTTGCCGCTTTTTGGCACCGGCTTTCTTGATCATCCGACGCTCTTTCACTATCTACAAGCCGCGGCTATGATCATCTTTGGCGAAACCGAAACGGGGTTACGCATCTTGTCCGTGATCTTTGGTGCGCTCTGCATTCCGCTGGTCTATCTGGTCGGGCGAATTGGCTGGGGGCGGGTGGCTGGCTTTATGGGTGGTTGGCTGATTGCGGTGGCGCATCTTTATCTACAATATAGCCGCATCGCCTTGAACAACATTGAGACGGTCTGGTGTACCATTCTGTTCGTGTTGCTAATGGCCCTGGTCTACGAACTTGAATGGGTGCCCGGTGGAGAAAGCCCCGATTCGAGTCTGACCGACAAAGCAGATCGCCCTTTGCTTCAGATCTCACTGGCCGGCCTGACCGCTGGCATCGGCCAATATCTTTACTATGGCTCGCGCTTGATGCCTGTGATCGGTGTATTGTTGCTCTTCTGCTTGTGGTGGAAAAAACGGCTGACCTATACGCAGATCGGCATGTTTGGTTTGGCGATTTTTGTCGCCTTCGCGCCGCTGGCTGCCCACTATAGCCGTGATATACCCGCCTTTATCAATCGCACCCAAGGCGTCAGTATCTTTAACCTGGAAGCCATGCAACATGTGCTGGGTCCCCAAGCCGTCTGGCCGCGCGATCTGCCGCGACTTTTGTGGGCGCAATTGCAAAGTAACCTCAACTTCTTTGTCTACAAGGGTGACGTATCAGCCTTTTATCTGGGCGATCTGGCGGCCTTCGATCAACTGACTTTGTTCTGTTTTTGGCTTGGCCTGGGCGTTGTCATCGCGCGGGCGCGCCGCTATCATGAGTTTTCGCTGCTCGTCTGGCTCGGGCTTGGACTGTTGTTAGCCGGCGTTTTAACCAAAGATTCGCCGAATGGTCCCCGCTTGATCGTGGTTGTCGTGACGGTCTATCTAATTGCCGGGATCTTTTTACAAAACATCTATAATCGGTTGGTGCGTTTCTGGCCCGGCGGCGATCGAGCGTGGGCGCTTTTACTCTGTTGTCCAATTGCCGCGATTACATTAAATTTGAATTATAATACTTACTTTGTAGAATATGCGCGGCTGATGCCCAATCTGGGCAACGTGACCATGGCGCATGAAATGGCCGATGAAAAACACAATTATGTCGCTTATCTGCTCGGTGCCCCCGCGGTCTATGTCGTGCATGGCGTCTTCCGCTTTGTGGCCTATCAAGCGGAGATCCATGACCTGGACGATATGGGTCAGTTAGCGAGCATCGCGCCTGCTGGCGAAAATTCGGCTGGTGGTCACAAAGGTCTATTATTCTTTGTGCTGCCGCAGCGCGCAGCCGATCTGGCCCCAATTGTCGCGCGGTTCCCGGCTGGGATCGCGACCGACCGGTTCGATCCGCTCGGTCGCCTGCTCTATACCGTTTATCGCGTTGCGGCGACGGATGCCAAGGGGAATCCACTGCCGGCGGTCTGTCCCACAGCGCGGTTTGATTGCCGCGCCTTATCAGGCGATTTACCAAGCGCCCCACAACGCTCGCCGCTGAGTCCGCTCCCATAAATTTAGGTTTATCACAGAAAGGTGATAAACCGCGCTAGACATTTGGTCTGATCACACAACTTTGATGAGTGAAAACATCTT
>JBBQBY010000330.1:0-7667 GCA_038318235.1 Caldilineales bacterium | reverse complement strand
GTGGCTGAATTGCGCAAAAGCGCTGAGCCTTTAGAGATCCGCCTGGGCAGCGAGGATCAGGCGATTGTTTGGGGTGATCGCGAACGACTCCGTCAATTGCTACTCAATCTGGCGGATAATGCCATCAAATATACACAGACGGGTGTCATCACGTTAAGCTTGGAGAATACCGAGGGTTGGGTCAAGGTCTCGATCCGCGATACCGGCATCGGGATTCACCCGGAGAACCAGAAAGAAATTTTTGATCGCTTCTATCGCACCGATAAAGCGCGTAGCCGCGAGTTAGGCGGCAGCGGGCTGGGATTAAGCATTGTTCAATGGATCGCGCAAGCCCACCAAGCGCACGTGACAGTCGACAGCAGACCGCAAGAAGGTAGCACCTTTACGCTTTGGTTACCAGCGTTTAGTCAAGAATCGGATGCAGCGAGCAAACTCACTAAACCCAAATTAAACAGTATTTCTCAGTCTGTTCCCCAGAGTTGATCCAATTATCAGATCAGGTATAACGATCTATCTGGCTAGAAATCCTTTTCGACCTCGGTGTTCAAGCTATTTAGCAAGCAATCCCCGATTTCCCTGATCCTAATTGGTAAAATTTTAATACTACAGATAAATTGTAAGTTTTATGCAAGCAAAAAACGTCTAATATTAATAAAAAGTCAATCGTAGATTCATACAATGATCGAAGGGGTTAAAATTTGTCAAGCATTCTAATGGTGTAAAATTTATGATGAACTATCGATCCATATATAAATTTAGATTCTTACTAATTCTCCTTGTCGGGCTAATTAGTTTGGTCGGTGCAAGTCTTCTCGTATTTGCCAATCGACAAAGTTCTCCAAACCATTTGCCCAAGCCCAATTTGGCAGCGGCCACAAAAACAGATTTCTATGTGGATGTGACCGATGACCTGAAAGGGTTGGGGTATCCCGACAGTCGAAAAATTGTCCGCGATACCCAGGGCAATCTTTATATTGCTTATCGCAAAACATTTCCCGCCGGCAAAGGGGCATTTCGAATTTTCATGGCCAAATCGACCGATAACGGTCAATCATGGCAGGTGCTCAATCACGACCAACCGATTGAGACGGTAGGCAATTATACACAACGGGTGCCTTCACTGGCGATTGACCAGAACAACACGCTGCATGTAGTCTGGTATGGCCTGGATGCATCCACGATTGGCGAGAATGAACGGGAGATCAAATATATCCATTCGACCGATGGCGGCGTCACCTGGAGCACATGGCGGAATATTGCGCCGGTGCCAGGTTATCAGGATAGTGAATTGTGGCAAGAACACCCGGTGATCTATGTGGATGCCAATCATGTGATTTATGTGGTGTGGCAAGGGGAAGATACAGCCGAAACGCAAATTAAATTAACGAAATCAACCGACGGCGGGCAAACTTGGTCGAAGTGGCAGACAATCAATGAGTCTGTAACACAGGGGTTCAGCCGGCCCGTGCTTGTGGCTAATCATGCTGGTTCGACGCTCTATCTGCTGGCCTATAGACATGAACCGGATCAAGCCCAGATCGTGTGGAGTCGTTCGCTTGATCAGGGCACAACTTGGGCAGCTTGGACCCCGATTGCGCCTGACCGTCAGGATCAACGCCATCTTTCGGCGGCGATTGACAGCCAGAATCACCTACATGTAGTCTGGCGCCAGCTACCGGATGATTCGGCAAAGACCAAAAAAGTTCAAATTCATTATGCACGCTTTGACGGTAACCAATGGACAGCGCCCGAAATCCCGGCTATCCAGCCCGACGAGAATCAATTTTTCCCTAGCATTACTGTGGATACCCAAAATAATCCCTGGATTGTCTGGACGGCGACACCATCGAATTCGGATTATCCGACGGAAGATCCCACAACGGGTTTTATTTACTATACAACCCAAAGTAATGGGGGTTGGCATGCGCCCACGCAGCTCACAGTTGGTACTGGGACCTACGCTTCTCTGATTCGGCAGGTTTCATCGACAAATCCAGAGCTCGACGTTGTTTGGTTGGGAAATCAAAGCAAATCCGAAGGGTTGATCTGTTATTATTCGCTTGAACGCGCCCTTGATGCAAGCCAGTCCAGTCATCAGGGTGCATGTGAAATTGCCACTGACAACAATCGGACGACACCGTCAGCACCGGCTCAGATTGGCACACCGACCAAAACACCCAAGCCAATCAAAACTGCAAAACCTGCGAAGACGCCGACTGCGACAAAAACACCGAAGCCAACTAAAACTCCCACTCCAACCAAGACACCCTAGGAGGATTGAGCGCCCTCAGCCTTTGGTGACATTCAGGGTTTCGTGGTGCAGTAGTTTATGGATTGCTGATCGCCGGCGCTTGAGCGTGCTCAATCGGCAGAGCGACAAAAAACGTTGTCCCTTTGCCCGTTTCGCTGCGCACCCAAATTTCGCCACTATGGGCCTCGACAATGGCTTTGCACAAAAACAGCCCTAAACCTGCGCCAGCCGTGCTACGCCGCAAACTAGTATCCACACGGTAAAAACGCTCAAAGATGTTGGGTAGCTCTTGCTGGGGAATGCCGATGCCTTCGTCGGCTACGTACAATACCACGCGGGGCACCTGATTCACACTCGGCTCTTGCTCTACCCAGCCGCCAATGCGAATCACACCACCCGCCGGCGAATATTTAATCGCGTTGTTGACAAGGTTGGTCAAGACCTGGCGCAGACGTGTTTCATCGCCCCAAATTAGCGGCAATGGCGCCGGGAAATCTAATTCAATCTGATGTTGCTCAGTCTGAAGTCGATAGGCCTCAGCCACCTTGCGCGCCAACGTTTGCAAATCCACATCTGCATAATCCAAACGCAAGCCGCTGGCCTGAATCCGGCTCGCATCCAATAAATTATTGATCAAGGCTTCCAAGCGATCAGCTTCTTCTTCAATAATCTGCAAGCTCTGACGTGCGGTTTCGGCGTCCCACTGCGCATCAGGGCGCGCTAATGTCTGCGCATAGCCTTTGATCAAAGCGACCGGCGTCTTCAATTCGTGGCTCATGATCGAGGTGAAGGTATTCTTCATCTCTTCTTCTTCGCGAAACCGCGTAATATCATGCACATTGACAATGATATTGACCAGTTGTCCTTGCTCATCATACAGAGGCGTATATGTAATCGAAACAGTCAGGCGACCGCCACCGGGCCGATTCAAATCGCCTTCGCAGTGCAGACTTTCGCCATTCGGGAAACTGGTAAAATCTTCGGCTTGGCAGACATCATCACCTTGAACGTTTTGTAAGGCGATCACTTCCTGGCAAGTGCGATCAATTGCATCTTCGGGCGTCATATCAACCATCGCAGCCATGGCTTGGTTGATCACAAGGACACGCCGCTCGGCATTCAAAATCAACACGCCATGCGCGCTATTTTCGATAATCGTCGCGAGCCGGCTGCGTTCTGTCTCCAATTGATGATAAAGCCTGGCATTGCGCACGGCAATCGCCGCTTGATAGGCAAAGCCTTGCAGAAATTGCCAGTCAAGTTGGGTAAAGGCATATTCGGTGCGAAACAGGTAAATAATGCCAAATAGTTCGTCCTCAAAGAGGAGCGGCAGCCCAATCACTTGTCCGAGCGCAAAGCCTAATTTTTCCTCCACCAGGCGCACCCGTGCTTGTAGATCTAAAAAAGTGGGATCGGTCCGCGCGGAAAATTCACCATTTTCGCCGGAATCCTCATCACTGGGGGCAAATGTGACATCTAACAGGGGCTCGAAGGCGGGGAGCAGTTGCGGTGCAATGCCATAGACCGCGCGAATTTGATACTTGGAGACCGTTCGGCGTCGGCTGTGGACGCCAAGATCTTCTTCTTCCAACACAATCAAGCCGGCGCGACAGCCCACCAGTTCCGCCGCGCTGCTCAAAATTAGCTTGAGTAAACTGGGCAAATCCAGACGCGAAGTCATGGCCCGCGTAATCCGTAAAAGGAATTCGCGCTGCCGCAATTGGTAGGTTGCCATCAAAGCAGGAACGTTCATAATGAGTAACCGGCCAGGAAAAAGAGTGGATGGGTAATGTGGGTATTCAACGATCTACTTGGCTTAAAAACGACAGGCATGTCCCAGTATTATACAAGTCACCTTACGCAGCGACAGCTTTGCCCCACCCGCGCCCAAGGGCGGTTGCCTTCTAGGCGCGCTCCCCGTGGGAGGGAATGATCGCGGGACGGTAGGGACAAGTCTGTGATGCCGTAACGATCCTCCCCCTTAGAAGAGTAAGAGGGGGACGGCTAGTGCTTGCGTAACATGCGTTATGTGATTAAATCTTCACCTCTAAACCAATCTGGTAACAATTCAGCGACACTGGTCGTGCGAAAATTGCTCTGTTCGTCTGTGATATAGACAAGCATAGCAGGCCCTAATTCGGCCATCACCTGCCGACAAAGCCCGCAAGGCGAGACACCATTCTTGGTCGCAACGGCAATCGCCATAAATCCACGTTGGCCTTGGGCTACGGCTGCCGTCATTGCGACCCGTTCTGCACAGATCGTAGCCCCATAAGAGGCATTTTCCACATTACAACCGTGAACCACGGTTCCATCGGCTGTTAACACGGCTGCGCCTACCATATAGTGACTATAGGGGGCATATGCCTGCTGACGGGCAAGCAACGCCTGTTGAACGAGTTGTTCGGCCTTTAGCATCAATTTATCGCTTCCATTATGTTTCAAAAGCTTGGCTATTCTTCAAAATCCCACTTACGAGTCTGAGCCTTGAAAGTCATACAAAGAGTTCCTACCGGTTGCCGGGCTTACTTTTGATGCATCTGCTGCATCGACTTCAGGAAGCTCGTTGGGCGGCCGGTTAATCAATTCTGAGCGTACATGGTCGATGCGTTGCCCATCCAAGGAGAGCACGGTAAAACGCCAATTAGCAAACTCAACGGATTCCCCCTGTTCGGGTACATGACCCAACAAGCTATAAATTAGTCCGCCCAAGGTATCCGCATCTTCATCCGATAGCTCAACATCTAATAATTTCGACAGTGAGTAGAGATCCAAGCGGGCATTCAGCATATAAACATTAGCACCAATCGCCTCGACAAAGACATCTTCTTCATTATCATACTCGTCCTGAATATCGCCAACGATCTCCTCAATCAAATCTTCAATCGTTACAAGCCCGGCGATGCCGCCATATTCATCAACCACAACCGCAATATGAACATGTTCTTGCTGCATTTCCTTGAGCAGCGCGTGTACTTTTTTACTAACTGGCACAAAATAAGGTTGTCGCAACAATTCACGGATCGGCGCATCCATACGTTGGTCACGGAAACATTTCAACAAATCCTTAGCGTACAAAATACCAAGAATCTGGTCAACGTGTTCCTCATAGACTGGAATGCGACTATGGCCAGCAGTGATGATCACGTCTAGCGCCTCGTGCAGACTCGTCTCTGCGTCAATAGCAACCATATCGATCCGCGGTACCATCACCTCGCGGACGACGGTCTCTACCATTTCAAGAATGCTAGCGATCATTTGCTTTTCGCTCGCTTCAATCGAGTCTTCTTCTTCATTCGTGTGAACGAGTTGACGGAGATCTTCGCTATGTAATAATGCATCCGCCTCATCTTTCGCATCATCATAGCCACCAAGCCAGGTCGACACAACATGCAACGCCGTAGAGAGGGGTTTACAGAACTGCACAAGTTTCCAGGTAAGCGGAGCGAGTTTTAGCGCCAATGTTTGTTCATGGTGCAAAACCAGAGCCCTGGTCGTAACCTGTAGGACAACGAAGATAAGCCAGGCCATGAGAGCGGTGACAATCCCTTGCGTGATGTTGGCGTCCATCAAGGATTGAATACTTACAGCGCCAGCTATCACCAAGCCAGCACTTTTTAATAAGAGCAAGGTCGTCGATAAGCGGCTCAAATCGGTTAATAACTTATCAACGAGCAACGCACGCGCATGGCGTCGCTCAACCAATTTACGAATATCGCTACGACTTACGCCAGCAAAAACAACTTCAATCGCCGTGGCTAAAACAACTAACAATCCAGCTAGCCCAATGACTAGCCACGGCAATAGATTAGAATCAGGTTCCACAACAAACTCCTTAAAAATTACTCATCCTGCTTGTCATCGCCGTTAGTATTGTCATGTACCAAAGCGACGTCATTTCGATTTGGCTGGCGCGCAGGTACACCATAAACCAAGGCATTGGCCGGCACATCTTTGGTTACGACTGAACCTGCACCAGTCATTGCGTTATCGCCCAAGGTAACGGGCGCCACGAGCAAAGTATCACTACCAATAAACACGTCTTTACCAATCACTGTCTTACTTTTCTTTTTGCCATCATAATTACAGGTGATTGTCCCCGCACCAATATTAGCTGTGGCCTCAATATGCGTATCACCAATGTAACTAAAATGGCCCATCTTCGTGCCCGGTCCCAAATAACTATTCTTTACTTCGCCAAAGTTGCCCATATGGACCCCTTCCGCCAGATGAGCACCTGGGCGTAAACGGCCAAACGGTCCAATTTCGCAATGGTCTTCCAGGTGAGCCTTTTCCATAACCGAGTAAGTAATCCGGCAATAATTGCCAATCTCGCTATCTACGATCTGGCTATGTGGCCCAATTTGGGAATTGGATCCGATCCTTGTATTACCCTGCAACAAACAGCCCGGTAAAACTGTCGTGTCACTTCCAATCTCGACGGTATCTTCAATATATGTCGTCGCTGGATCAATAATCGTTACGCCAGCCAACATATGTTTTTCGTTGATGCGTTGCCGAATTACCTGTTCGGCGAGGGCCAAATGCACGCGGGTATTGATGCCATTCACTTCTTCCAACGGGGCAAGCGTGGTCACCACCTTGCGATTCTGCGCAGTGGCAATCCCTACCATGTCAGTTAAATAATATTCACCCTTTTTACTCAACGGAATTTTGGCTAGATTATCCCACAACCACTCATTGTCAAAGCAATAAATACCCGGATTAAGTTCGGTGATCATTTTCTGCTCGGGCGTACAGTCCGCTTCCTCGATAATTTCTCGGATTTCACCGGCTGCGTTGCGGATAACACGGCCAAAACCTTGCGCATCATCGCGTACAACGGTCAACATGGCCATAGCAAGATTGGGTTGCGTACGATTATTTTCAAATAGCGCGATTAAATTTTGTATGGTTGCGACTTGTAATAATGACGTATCCGCATAGATGACAAGCACCGCATCGGCCTTGCCACGCAATAGGTGTTCAGCTTGCCGAACAGCATGACCAGTGCCTAAAAGTTCAGATTGCACGGTATATTCCACGCGTTGGCCAAGCAAAGCCTGAACCCGTTCTTTGCCATGACCAACCACCACAACCGGCGGGAGCTGACTGACTGCCTCGCCCAAACGTACAGCCCATTCAACCATTGGGCGACCCGCTACAGGATGCAATACCTTGGGGAGTTCTGAGCGCATACGTGTCCCAAATCCGGCAGCGAGAATAACCGTCGCAAGTTTCATAAAACCTCCGCAAGATCTTTAAGTAAGGAATAGTAGGTAGTAGGAAAGCAAAAAGCCAGACACATTCAGGAGGAATGGTCTGGTAGCAGAGACAACTATATAATTACAATCATCACACAGGCAAGACTAACAACAATCGCACAACCACAAAACAATTGAAAAACGAGCAAGTT
>JBBQBY010000329.1:0-7690 GCA_038318235.1 Caldilineales bacterium | reverse complement strand
ATCGGGTGCCACTGGGCGCGGGTGGGGTTCCTAAATGTTTACAAACCCAGCTTACTCGACAGAACCAGCATGGATCACATCTTTGATTTTTTTGACCGATTCAATAAAGTAAGGCGAGGTTTGCATCTCTAAGGTGCGCGGGCGCGGTAATTCGACAATAAATTCCTGGGCCAGTCGACCAGGGCGCGGCGTCATAATAAAAATCCGATCGGCCATAAAGAGTGCTTCGGCAATGCTATGCGTGACAAAGGCAATGGTTTTGCGCGTCTCCGACCATAAACGCAAAAGTAACAAATTCATTTCATCACGGGTAAAAGCGTCCAAAGCGCCAAATGGTTCGTCCATCAAGATCACCGACGGGTCGAACGACAAACAGCGTACAATCGAGGCGCGCTGCTGCATACCGCCGGATAGTTCGCGCGGGAATTTATTCTCAAAGCCGGCCAACCCCACCTCTTCCAGCAGATGTTGAATATGCGCCTGATATTTCTGGGGATTGAGCCGTTTGATCTCGAAAGGAAAAAGAATGTTTTGCATCAAACTGCGCCACGGCAGCAGATTGGCCTCTTGAAAGACCATACCGATCTCGGGACGCGGGCCTTTGACCGGGGTGTTGTCGAGCATGACAGTGCCCGAGGTGAGTGGATGCAAGCCACTCATCGCCCAGAGTAACGTCGTTTTGCCGCAGCCGCTCGGGCCGAGAATACAGACAAATTCGCCTTCGTGTACGACCGCCGAGAATTTCTCTAGCGCATGCGTTTGTCCCGACCGCGTCTGATAGATTTTGGTGGCATTTTCGATGGTAATCTTTGTTTTGCCGTTTGGCGCAACCGCAGACAAAATATACGCTCCTGTTCGATGGGCGAGATGAGTTGAATTGTTATTTCATCAGCCAGGTAAAACAGAGGGAATTCTGGCATAAAATTAGCAACGCCCTCTATCGTCCTATTGAATTTCCTGCTTTTTGCCAAACCACAAATTCGGATCTTTGTAGACCATGTATTCAACCGGCAGGCCATGCTTTTTGATATAGGCAATGGTAAGATTTTCATCGACAGCAAAGGGCTCGATCAGGATTTCCATACCTTCTAAAAGCTTAGGGAAATCCTCAGCTTTGACCCGATAGGCGACATGCGGCAAATTGACGACCTCCCACTTGCACGGCGTATCTGGTTCAAAGCGCAAATATTCGATGTGGTATTTGTGTTTGCGCGGGCTCGTGGCCCAGACCCGCGTCGCTTCAATCCAATCTTCGTCTGGCTGTTGTTCATCTGTGGGAATGCCCACATGATCAAAGATCAATTCGATTTCATCCATTGGAAGACCTCAAAACTGTGGCAAACGAAACGCGGCAATCAAACAAGGTGATTTAACGGGCAAAGATTGCCTGGAGTCAGTCAGGCAGATCGTAGCAGAAGGTTGGTAGCAAGTCAAACAGTCATAATATTCTTAATCATACTAAAACAATCTACACTATTGTGTACTTACACCAACCTGCGCTTCATAAAAATCGCGACTTCGCCGTCTGGATAATCGGTATTTGAATAATAAGAAATATCCACACCTTCGATCCGAAAGCCTAGTTTGCGATACGCTTGAATCGCTGGCGCGTTGGTATTTTGGGTTTCGCAAACCAGAATTCGAAAATTAGCCTGCCTGGCTTGTTCGGCGACAGCGTCCATCAAACGCCGGCCAATCCCCTGGCGTCGATAGGTTTCCGCCACATGAAATTCCCAGATCGCAACACTATAATTCCAGCGCTGCGGCTCAGCGATCAAAAGGCCAACCAGCTGGTCGTCGTCAAAGGCCCCGAACGAAAATTTACTTTCGAGCATTTGCGCATAGCGTTGAACAGTCTCGGCGTCAAAGTGGTTATATACTTTGACATACGATTGGTCGAGTTTAACCAAGGTCAGCTCAATCGCCGTGTGGGTGGCCGATTCACGATAAGCAACGACATATTTGTGATCCGACGTATAGCCACTGGCAATGCGCAGCAGGTCTTCAGCGTTAATCTGGGTCAGGGTCCGCACTTCAAGCATCGGCCTACCGCATATTCTTGCCCGCATCCGCGCCACTTGCCACGCGTTTGCGTTTGCCAAAGACCGCGGCATCGCTAAAGGGATGCACCACGACGTTACGGCCAATCACGACATCTTCGGGGATGACACTGCCCTTGCCCACCAATGTCAGCCCAGTATTGATCTGTTCAGGCATGATTTTATTGGGTAAATTGTCATCACCGTGGCCGACTTTGGCACCCTTGCCGATGATCACTTGTTTGTCGATAATACAACGGTCTACCACGGCACCCGCTTCAATCACCGTATTGTTCAGCAAGACACTGTCACGCACAATTGCGCCTTCTGCCACATAAACGCCGGGCGAAAGTACGCTGCGCTCGATCAACCCATCGACGCGCGCACCATTCGAAAGTAAATTGCCGCCGATCTGGGCGTTAGGGCCAATCTTAGCGGGCGCACGCTCTTCGCTGCGTGTGTGTACCACCCAGTCGGGATCCGAGAGATCAAGCGCTGGATTTTCGGCCAACAAGCTCATATTGGCTTCCCAATAGGCTTGGACGGTGCCGACATTCGCCCAATAACCAGGGAAGGTGTAGGCAGAAATCGCATGATGCTTTTCCAGCATCGTGGGCAACACTTGGCGCCCAAAGTCCACATGGTCACTGTTTTGCAGCACATCTACCAATACATCCTTGCGAAAAATGTAAATCCCCATCGAAGCCAGGGTCTCGCGCGTGCGCTGTGGCTTTTCCTGAAAATCAACAATCCGGTCATCGGCGGCCACCGAAACAATGCCATAACGGTGGGTGTCATATAAATTGACCCGGTGGACGGCCACGGTCAAGTCGGCATTCGTCTGGATATGCTGGCGCAACATTGGCCGATAATCCATCAGGTAAATATGATTGCTGGCCAGGATCAGCACATGCTCTTCGTTTTGCTGATTCACAAATTCCAGATTGCGGCGCACGGCGTCGGCATTGCCCTGTTGCCAATCACCATAGGGGCCGCCGCGATAGGGTTGGAGCAGACGCACGCCACCGATGGCACGGTCTAAATCCCACGGCTTGCCAATCCCGATATGATCGTTCAAACTACGCGGGCGATACTGGGTAAGCACCGCCACGTTATAGATATCGCTGTTGACACAGTTACTCAATGGAAAATCGATCAGGCGAAATTTACCACCAATCGGCACCGCCGGCTCGGCGCGCACCTCAGTCAAAACACTTAAACTCTCGCTGGAACCACCAGCCATAATCATGGCAAATGCGCGTGTCATGGATAACCTCGAAGTTTTGATATGGGAAGCTGATGGAAGGGCGGAAGTAAGGAGTAGGAAGTAGGGAGTAGACCGGTTCTGTATCCCGTATCCCTACTTCTTACTTCCTACTCCCTCCTAAACGGTTTGACCGTCGGCAACAATTTTATTGGTTGGGAAATCCGGCTCATCGCGATTGCTGTTGATCAACACGTTGCGACCCACCTGAACACCATCAGGAATGCGCGCATTTTTGCCGATCACGGTGATGCCGTGGCTGAGTTTGTCGGGCATTTGCTCGTTGACAATTTTTTCGTCGCCCTGGCCTACCACCGCGCCGGCGCCGATCACGGCCTGCTTATCGACAATCACTTTATCGAGTAAAGCCCCCGGCCCTACCCAGGTATCATTCATCAGAATGCTATCTTTAACGACTGCGCCAGGGCTGACATACACACCAGGGCTTAGCACGCTGTTGCTGACAATGCCGCGAATGACGCAGCCGTTGGAGATCAAGCTGCTGGTGACTTTGGCCTGGGGTCCAATTTTGGCGGCGGGGCGTTCTTCGGAACGCGTGTGGATCGGCCAATGATCGGCATATAAATCCAGTGCCGGGTTCGGTTGCACCAACGCCAGGTTGGTCGACCAATAGGAGTCAATTGTCCCTACATCGACCCAATAGCCTTCAAATTTATAGGCAGCAACGCGATCGCCAGCGTTGATCATTGCCGGGATCACATGGCTGCCAAAATCCGAACGTGGCTGATCCGGCCCACCCTCACTCAGGCGTTTTTCCAACATGTGAGCGCTAAAGACATAGATACCCATCGAAGCCAGATTCCCCTTGTCACGATCTTTGGGCTTCTCATAGAATTGGACAATCCGCATATCATTGTCCACCTGCATAATGCCAAAGCGATCAGTCTCTTCGAGCGGCACCGGCATGACGCCAATCGTCAGATCAGCGCCTTGCGCCAGATGATAATCGATCATCGGGCCATAATCCATCTTGTAAATGTGATCGCCAGAGAGAATCAGAACCGTGTCGGCGCGGTTTTCTTGGATGAAATTCAAGTTTTGATAGATCGCATCGGCCGTGCCAGCATACCACTGGGGCGTGTTGCGGCCTTGGTACGGATGCAGTAGTCGCACGCCACCCCGGCTCCGATCCAAATCCCACGGTTTGCCAATGCCAATGTGTTCGTTCAAGCTATGGGGCCGGTATTGCGTCAACACCCCAACGGTATAGATCCCGCTATTGACACAGTTACTAATCGTAAAATCAATGATGCGGAATTTCCCAGCAAAGGGAACGGCCGGTTTTGCACGTTCTTCGGATAAAACAGTAAGCCGAGTACCTGCACCACCGGCTAGAATCATTGCGACGGTTTTATTGGAGTTCATGGCTATTCTCGTGTAGTGGTTAAATGACAAGGGATGGGCGGCCACAAAATGACACGCTGCTGGGGCTTTTGTCTGTGCGTCGCTGTCAATAGCCTTAATAGTAAACTAAAATTGCAAAATCTTCAACCGGCTATGCAGTGCAAACTGAAATGATTTAATGCGTATTGCATAAGAAGAGTTTTTGAGCCTGACCTGTCAACTGCTATAATTAGAGATTGCCGTCTCCATTAATGAACTCTATTAATGAACGTGTACTTAACAAATCATTTACTTAACAAATCATTGGTAAAAGTCTATTGGTAGACTTTTTTAGTGAAATTTAGTGAATTTCTATTCATGAGGAGGAAAGTGTGCTGCAACGCCCAACCCAAACAGCAGCTTTCTGGCGTGATCAATTTGAGATCACAAGCGACGATCTTGAGTTTCTCTACAATTTATTGTTAGATGCTCAAACCCCCAAAAAGCTGTCTGAGTTAGCCCTGGCTTTAGTCCAGGAATATATCCGCCGCGAAAACGCCAAAATTGCCAGCGAACTTTCCAAAGGCACGGTCTATCTGCCCAAAGAGCGCTATCAACTTGGGCAACAGGTTGTCTTTCCCGCCCTGGAATTTGCGGTGGGTGAAGTGATCGACGTGCGGAGTGGCCAAAACCCGGAATATGGTCAGTTCGATGTCATCAAAATTAAATTTGAGGATCGCCAACGCGAATTTGCCGCCAATCTACAGCAGCCCCATCGGCTTAATCAGAGCAACGGTAGCAACAACGCGAATGAGGAAGTGTTGTTGTCGGCGGCTGAAATTTATTCGCTCTATCGCCTGGAAATTGAAGAAAGTCTACTCTATGCCTTAGAAGAAGGCGAGCGCAGTAAAGACTTTGTCGAAGTGGACGGCTATTGGCTTTTGTCCGACATGCTGGCGCAGATCCATGTTGGCTTCTTAAATATTGCCGAAGCCTTGATC
The DNA here is from genome assembly GCA_038318235.1 of Caldilineales bacterium. Taxonomy (GTDB): domain Bacteria; phylum Chloroflexota; class Anaerolineae; order Caldilineales; family Caldilineaceae; genus JAPLGZ01. Next base: position 2,042 of record JBBQBY010000329.1, on the reverse strand, counting down.
GACATGCAGACCAAGCCGCTCAAAACCGAACAATTACTGGCCGAAATCGAGCTAGACGAAAACGTCAGCGTTCCCATGCGCATTATCAGCCTGAATCACGCGCTGGGCAAAGACCCGCGTTTTGATCGCATCGGCAGCGGTAGCGAAACTTCCTGGTTTTTGAAAAGACTGGAACCAGCCGAGGTGATCAACACGCCAGCGCTTTTGCGTTATGCGCCGATTGCCTACAACCGGGCGTTGCTCAGTGTCGAACTGCTCCAAATTGAGTGGGAATTGGATGACGAATGGGGCGAAAGTGGTTTAAGCAGCGAAATTCCCCGCGTTGTGCCCACGACATCACTCATTCTCATTTACCCGCATCGCCGGCATGGCACGCTGCCCCTCAATGGTCGCACGATCAATTTCTTTCCCACCGGCCAAAAAGGCAAATCAACCGTCACGCTGATCGATGGCCGCTGGGGGACACACTATACCGGTTGGGTGGTGCATGAAGGGCGCTATGTCTCTGGACTGAGCAAGTGGATGGAAGATCATGCGGTGCCAGTGGGCGCGCAGATTACGCTAGAGCGCACGCCCAAACCCAATGAAGTGATCATGGACTATCGCACACGCCGCCCCAAGCGCGAATGGGCGCGCATTGCCATGCCTGATCTGCCGGCCAAACAGTTGCGCTTTGAAATGAATAAAATTCAAGTTGCCTGTGAATATGATGAGTATCTGATCGTGGCCGAGAGTGATACCCCAGCCCTCGATGAATTGCGCGACCAGCTGATTCGCGATGGTGTGAATGTCTTTCAGCTTGTCGAACAAATTGTGCCAGAGCTGACCAAGTTGAATCCCAATGGCACGGTGCATGCCAAAAGCGTCTATAGCGCCGTCAACATGCTGCGTCGTTGCCCGCCCGGCCCGGTTTTCTATGCCTTGATCAGCAATCGAAAATTCCGCGATGTCGGCGGTGGTTTCTTTGCCTTGAACTAATTTCAGTCGGCTAGTCCAGCGCGGCCTACGTCAGTCAGTAGGTCAGTAAGTCAGCCACTGTCTCACTTGTAACGATTGGTCTATTTGCGCCGCCGTGTACGAATCGTCCACTAGCCGACTGAAAATGTGAGTAAGCGATTGGAGATTAGGCGATTGCTTACTCACATTGACCGATAACTAAATCTATTATTGTTTATACTATACTGAGTTCAGAATGAAACCTGGAGTTTTCGTCAACGATCTTCCTGGAACCCTTCAGGCTCTTTAGGGTAATCGAATCGATCGGTGACCCCTTTCAGGAAGATTAGAACGCCGGTTCTCAACTTGATTTGAGTATAGCAATATCTGTCATGGAGACTTTTCATGAGCCAAACCCTGTTACGTCACAAATTAGCCCGCTTCCGCCCTACCGTAGATGCCAAATTTCATATCGACTACGATTGGTGGGAAAAGAGCGGCAAAAATTTCCGACTCTATCTCCGTGATCAGTTATGTGATGAATGCCGCGACCGCTTCCGGGATCATCAAAACACAGAAAATGTGGATTGGGTGGACCCAGATACAGGTGAAGTACATCGCACCGACGCCTTACGCGAATGTCTGCGCACCCGCTGCGCCAATGACCCCGACTATATCAATGAACGCCTTTCGTTGGTCTCCGGTTGTTTCCGTGTCTTTTTGGCCAATAACAACCAACCGCTCTCGCCCAATGAACTCAACCAATTGCTGCCCTGGGCTTCCCCAGAAACCATTCTGCGCACGTTGAGCAGCGGTCAGGTTTATCTGGGATTGCGCCCGATCTGATTAATTTAGAATACTGATTTAAATCAAGCGCAATCAGCGATGCCTATCGTTGGTTGCGCTTTTTGTTACAGAAAAATCCGCAAAAAGCTACTTGGTTGTAGACAATCTCAGCGCGCAGGTTGGGATTCACAGGCTTGCGCCACCAGCGCACAGGCTTGATCTGGCACTGGCGGTGGGCCAACCACAAGCTGGCCGACCACCAATTCATTGCCCGTTACGTTACCGTTGGTATCAAGCACATCGGCGCGCTGGCCGGTTTG
>JBBQBY010000328.1:0-7722 GCA_038318235.1 Caldilineales bacterium | reverse complement strand
GCGACACCAATCGGGCGCGGATTTTTCGAGCGCCACGGAATTGACGCGAACGACCGATAATTCACCGCCAAGTACGGGGTTGCGATGCGCACATGGCCTTGATAACGCGACTCCAGCGCGGCTTCGAGGATGCCGGTGGTGAGCAGCGTGCGTTCCACCGGCCAGGTTGGCTGACCACTGAGAAACATCTCTTCTACATTCAAACTGAGATAGCTGAAGTGCGGATAGGGATTAGCGCCCAAAAACACTTCAGCCGCCTGTACTTGATCATTGACGCGTGCGGCGTAGGCAAAGGTTTTGAGTACGGTATCCGTGCCAGTACACATCAGCACCGCGGCGCGAAAGCCGTCGCGATATTCGATGATAAAGACCGCTGGTTCGGGGAAAAGGTCTTCCAGTGCCGTGGCCGGTTTATCACGTATTTTTTCGCAGGCCGCCTCGGCCAAAGGGCGCGACCAGAGGCCAACTTGAGCCGCCTGCCAGACGGCGTCGCCTTCCAGACAAGTCACCGCCGCCACGCCGGTTTCGCCGCCAGTTCGCCGCTCCACCATACATTGCAGCGTCTCTAAGGCGTGAAAACCGTAGACATCTAAGCCATCATAGCCAATCGCCACGGCTTCCTGGAGCGGGGTGTCTAGTTCATGTTCCAGCCAAGGATCGCGCCAACCTAGCGGCAACGAAGAGCCGGCCATAAAGGGCACGCCCAATTGTCTCGCCCGGTCGTACATCCATTTGGCATCGTGCCAGTTATAGGATAGATGTTTGTCGCTAAAGATCGGAATGCTACGTTTGCTGCTGGCAAAGACCCCACAGATCTGTTCCATAAAATATTTACGCGGATAGAGTTGTTGTTCGCGCTCATTCCACGGGTAGTCGCCATGTTCGCCGATCAGCAGCACGCCATCGACAGCCAATGTTTCGCCGCCAAGCGTCAACGCTTTGACAATACTGGGGTAGATCGGCACATTAAATTCGGCGGAGATGCCGCGCGCCATATCGGCGGCGGGAAATTGATCGACATACATCGAGACAATCTCTATGCGCGCGGTGACCAGACCGTCATCGGTCGGTAGGCCGCGCAGAAACTTGCTGACGATCACGTCGGCATGCGAATGCTGGCGATATTCGGTGATAATCGCAGCGATTTTTTTGGGTGTGGACATTAGCTAAGCTTTCTGGTTTCGAGTGGACAAAAATGTTGAACGGGACTAAAGGAAGCTATCAAAAACAAAGAACAACTATCAGCCAGGATCGGTTGTTCTTTGCCGAAAACGTAATCTGGCACAGGCGAGCGTCGCCAACTATTTACTCAAATAACCGACAAAATCAATAGATTTTGCATCCATCATTTTTTCGTAGGCGCGGTTTCTAACCCTACTGCTTGTGTAAACTAGTGTCCTGTCAAGCAAGAAACAAGGCTCTAACCGCACCTACAATTTGGCCATTTTTCTTTGCGCTCTTAGCGGCTTTGTGTGCGATAAAGCAGTTAATCCTCTGTGGGGCGGGTTTGATTGGCCCAATGGCCGGTCGGATCGGAGCCACTCACGATCACACCTTTCTGGTTCCAATCCATATAAGCGCGCACCTCGGCTGCACAATAGCGCAAGGTGAGGCCACAGCGACGACGATCAGACTCATTCGCTTCCGACCCATGCAGCAACAGATCGCTGTGCAACGAAATTTCACCGGCCTTGAGTAGATCATCCACCGGCTGACCAAACTGCTCGGCGTTGTCCACCGTCTGGTTCAACACATTATTCTCATCTTGTTCGCTCAGATGATAGGTGAGGTGACCAAAATTTTGCGAGCCGGCCAGAAAACGCATACAGGCATTTTCCACATCGGCATCGTCGATCGCCAGCCAGACCGTGACCGTCTTGGAAGGCGTCATCGGCCAAAAACTGGCATCCTGGTGCCAAGCGACGCGCTTGCCATCGTGCGGCATTTTACAGAAATAGTGCGAACCCCAGCCGATGACGTTTTCGCCCAACAGATCTTTGACATAGGCAAGAATGCGCGGATGGGTCAATAAGTCATAGACCTTGCCATATTTACGATGCGCGGTGCTGATCGAATAACTGTCGCCGCCCGCCGCCATCACTTTAGCCAGCAACGCATCGAAATAGCGCCGTTGTTCGATAATTTCCGCCTCGCTAAAGACGCGCAAGCCTTTGAGATAACCATCGCGGTTATAGGCTTCGATCTGTGGCGGGGTCAACACCTGCGGGTCTTTCACCGTGCTCGGATGAAAGCGCAAATCGCGTGCGATCTCGGTCACTTCATTATGATCAGCGATGATCTTGAAGTCGGTGGGTGCTTGCATCATAGCATGCTCCTTCATATCTAGTTGATGGACAGAACAGGTGCCAATTAAAAACTTTTTACCGCAAAGATGATCTTCTCTGCGTCCTTTACATTCTCTGCGGTTACGTAGGCTTTGACGGTTGCTTTACACGATGATAAAGATCAGATAAATTAATTTACAGGTGTTAAAGGTTACGGCAGCACGTTCTTGGGCATTTTACAAACCATCGTAAACGCTGGGTCGAAGATGTTGCCCAGATCATACTTCACGGTTTGACCCATCAGAATGTGTGCGCCGCGTGCATCCAGGCCGTACTCTTCTTGCAACCATTTAGACATTTCTGTGGTGGCATGTTGCACACATTGATCCAACGGGCGCGCATTGCCACAGGTAAAGATATATTCTTCATTCTCGCCGCGCGGCCAGCCAATCTTTTTCCCCTTGCGCAACTCAACCGTAAATTGCACGTCAAACGAAATCTCAATCCCCGTGCCGACAATTTCGCCGTCCCCTTGGCGCGCATGGCCATCACCAATGTGAAAGAGCGCGCCCGGCACAAAGACCGGAAAATAGACCGTTACGCCTTGCACAAAACCGTTGTAATCCATGTTGCCACCATGTTCGGCAGAGGTCGCCGTGGAAATAGCTTGCCCCTTATCGGGCGCGACGCCAAAACAACCGACCATCGGGTTGAGCGGCAGCGTCAATTTACCCAACTTTGTTTCGGGCTCAAGCAACGTCGCGGTCCACGCCTCGGCATCGACATGCCACTTTGCCGGCCCGCGTGGCTCTTCGGGGTGCCAGGGCAACTGCGGGACATACTCTGGATCGACGACATTCGGCGCCAGCATCTTGGCCGTCCAGCCATAGGTGCGGCTAGGCGACAGTTTATCCAAATGTACGACCAACGTATCGCCTGGTTCGGCGCCTTCGATGTAAAACGGCCCCGTCATCGGGTTGCCCGGCGGCGTGATCGCTTCGGTGTTGACATCCTGACCGCGCGCATCAACCGTTGTCGTGATCACAGTATCGCCCGGCGCAATGCGCAACACCGGTTCATGCGAGCCAATCGTGGTGTAATAGTGGGTTGGTTCAAAGTGGTGGGTTGTCATTGCATCCTGTTCCTTTAAAGTTGATCATAGTTACCTGTTATCAACTTTAAAAGTAATTCGCACTCTGTTGATAACGAAGCCTATGTGATTGTTCGTTGCAACTAGAGCCTCGGTGGAGCAGTCCCCACCGTTTGGTGAAACAGTCGTCTATTCATGCGTTGACCGCCTACCGAGTAGTGAAATGTTGGCTTGCCAGTCCGGTCAATCAACCGTCTGGTTTGCGTGCATTTGCCAACCAACGCCAGTTTAGACAACGCGCTGGAAACATTCCAGCGTAATTATTCTGGACATACGTCCAGAATAATCACAAACATTGTAAACGTTGAATATTTTACGACCCAGACGTTTTCCTGAGTCAACCGCCTATATTCAGTTTTTAAAGTGCTATAGGTGTAATTATAGCACGATTCGACCGAATAAATTGTGACGATTAGCTGACCAAAAATAGTTGCACATTTTGTACAAAAATGTACAACTATGTCTAAAAAAACGATGGCTTATTAAACCTCCTAAGTTGCGCGGGGAAGAATTGTAAATAAAATCGTAACTGTTCAGTTCCATGATAAATTCCTTCTGGGCAGATGAATTCGCGGCCAGAATGGTCGAAAGTTCACTTTCCCGGCAGGGGATCGGCCTGAGTCGTTGCATAAAACCTATGTCAGCAAGTATACTCTGAAAATAGATTTGCGCCAATGCATTTTTTTGTGACATGATGAACTTGCTGGAATAATAGAGCGGCTTGCAGCCAGTGGGTTTGAGGCAAATATGCACGCCGATCTGTGCAAAGGGTGAATTGCGGCCAATGCTACCCTCAGAGACTGTTTAAAAAGCCCGCCGCGCCCCAAGGGCGGGTGTCCATTGGGCGCGATTCGGCGTCTAGTATGAAAAACCTATGCCCAGTGGGCACCCAAAATGGGTTCACTCGTGTATGTAACGTGTTTTAACACGTTTCTTATATCAGGCAGCGAATCGGGAGCCTTTAGGGCGCGCTGCTGCTTTTTAAACTTTTGGCTAATGAGCCAATCATCAACGAACATAAGGAGAGGATTATGCCGGAAACTTATGCGACAGTCGCCGAATACCGCCCGTTATACGCGCTGATGGATGCCATCAAAGCCCTGGTGCCGTGGACTTGGATGCAGGAGACTGACATTTTCGGTGTGCAAAACCCGGAAACCGACGAACTAGGTTTTGTCAGCCCAATGGGCATGGCCGGGGAGCATTATGCGGTTGCGGTCTATCGTGGCGCAAAAGGGCTCTATGGTTTTCTCGGCTTATCACAGCAACCACCGGCCCAAATCGTAGAGAGTCTCTTCCAAATTCCACAATTCCAGGCTTCCTTTGAGAACCGCGAGCTACTGGAAAAGGTTGACCGGGATCGGATCAAGGAACTTGGTCTCAAGTATCGCGGTCAAAATGCCTGGCCTTTGTTGCGGAGTTTTCATCCCGGCTATTATCCCTGGCGATTAGAATCTGCCGAAGCGCGTTTTCTACACTATGCCCTGGAGCAGGTGCTGGAGGTAGCGCCCCGTTTCAAGGCTCAGCCGACACTGTTGCGCCCCAAGGGGAAAAACCGTTATTTTGTACGCACAGCGGAACGCCAGGGTGATCGATTGGTCTGGCAGGACACTGTTCAAGAAGTCCCTCCTCCGGTGCCAACCAACTTGCGTCTGTCCATGGATCCACAATTACTGGCAGCCGTGCAACAGTTGCCAAAGGCGCGCCTGACGCTAGAGATGGATTTCAGCATGATGCCGACCCCGATTCGGGAGCGCGACCAACGCCCGTATTTCCCCTATATGTTGATGGTGGTTGATGCCCAAAGCGGCATGATTCTAGCCGGCGATTTGTTGCATCCTGATCCGTCTCTAGAAGCGATGTGGGGCGAAATACCGCTCAAGATCGTGCAATTGTGCGCTGGGTTGCGCGCCATTCCGGCGGAAATTCGCGCCCGTTCGCCTCTGCTCCATCAGTTGCTCCAGACGATCCAACCAGAATTAAATTTTAAGCTCAAGCAAAGCAATCGGCTACCGGCGCTGGACAGTGCGCAAAATGAAATGACTCAGTTCTTTCGGCAATAATCTCGATTCTGGTTCAAGATCGAACGACTTGCCAACACGATTTTTGAGTGACAGTAATACTCAATTCGGACGCGGATAAACGCGGATGCACGCGGATCAAACATTTTGCCTATCTCATAAGTCGCTTTAACGGTCGAAGCATCCGTTTTTTAAAAATCTGCGCCCAGAAGGCTCCCGATCCGCGTTTATCCGCGTCCGATTTTTTTTGAATTGAGAATTGCTGATGCTTCACGTATCGCTGAGCTTGCCGGACAAATAAAGTACAACTTCATCGCCTTCTTGCACCACGCGATACGTCTTCACCCGCAGCTTTTCGTCGTACAGCGCCTGCCCAGTCTTGATGTCGAATTCCCATTGATGCCAGGGACATTTGAGAATTTCGCCTTCGCGTTCATAATCGCGCTGATAGACGCCTGTGGTGACGACCAGCGGGCGCACCCGGCCCTTGCAAAGAGGACCACTACGGTGTGGGCAAAGATTACGCAAGGCGTAGAATTCGCCACTAATGTTGAAGACGCCAATCTCGCGATTTTCAACGCGTACAATTTTCCGTTGTCCTGGCGCGAGAGCGGCGACATGGGCGACGACATAACCACCGGCAGAATTTTGGAGCAAGTTCGGTTCCATCTTCACAACTCACAATTCAATCTTCAGCGGCGCAACGATCTTGATTGGCACGTTCGGGATTCGGCTTATTATAGTCGAAGAACCGGCCGCTAGCCAACAGGCTATTTTTAATAGGGAGCCTTCCGGGAGGTGGCCAGGACCAGATTCGTTAACCCGAAATCGTGCGGCCACCTCCCGGAAGGCGGTCTTCAGAGAAAGCTTGTCCTACAGACCAAGCCCGGTCAGGCGCGCGCCATAGAATTGCTCGGCGTTGCCGGCCATAATCTTGCGGCGCAGTTCCTTGTCAATGCCACCCAGGAATGTGCTCGGTTCATCCCAATCCCAGTGTGGATAATCGCTGGCAAAGAGCAACGTTTCGTCGGCCCACATCCATTTCAAGAACGTCTTGAGATCAGCCGGGGTCGGCACATTGGGCATCGGCTGGGAACCAAAGCGGATATGCTGGCGTAAATATTCACTGGGCAATTTCTTCACCCACGGCGTATAATCGCGCAGACTCTTCCAGTCGCTATCCATGTGCCACATCAACCCCGGCACCCAGAACACATCGTGTTCGATAAAGAGAAACTTGAGGCCGGGATATTTCTCAAAGACACCCTCACAGATTAGACTGGTGGTATGCGCCATCGCAATCTGCGGGCGCGCCATGCGCATCTCCAGGTAGTAAGAAGGGAAACCGGCCGCGGTTGGTGGCGCCGAGACACCCGAACCTTCGGCGCCAAAATGGATACAGACCGGCAAATTGTGCCGTTCACAGGCCGCATAGATCGGGTGATAGAAACGATTGCCAAAGGGCATGCGCGCGCCCGCCGGCATCAAAACCTGGATAAAGGCCGGATTATCACCCAGCCGGTCAATTTCAAGCGCGGCCTGTTCAGGATCGGTCGGCGCAATGTGGATCGAAGCGCGAAAGCGTGAATCTTTTGCCGTCCACTCCGCTTCGGTCCACAGGTTAAACGCCCGACAATAGGCCGCAGCGTAATCAACATCAGGATGCACGGCGGCGGAGTAGGGTCCGCCTGTCAGGACGGCGATGTCTATATCATATTTATCCAGATGATCCTTGATCGCGACTTCGGGATTGGTGGCTGGATTGATGTCCTTACCATCCCACAGATCCACGCGCGCCCCGCTGCCCGGCATGTTAGTATAGCCAAGCCCCGGCATCATCGAGCCAAAATCTTTGATCCATTCGACATAATGGCGGGGCAGATAAGGGTAGAGCACTTCAGTCTTATCGAATTGATGATGCACATCGCAATCGATGATACGCGTGCGGGCTTTGGGTGGGATGGCAAATGTGCCATTGATCTGTTCGGCGGGTTTGACCATCGTCATGGATAGCTCCTGTCAGCGTTCTAACGCTCAAGAATAATCAAGCAAAGCTTCATCCTAAAATAGTTATGGTGATCATAACGCTTTTTGTGCGGTTGATCAACCTGGTAAAACGGCCTGATTTTATAACCTTGCTGACCCTTTGCAAATCAGCTACAATAGGTTTCTTCAAACACTTCCATAGGTGGGCGCATTATGCTGGTATAGGCTAGGCTGCCACGTATTGGCCGTCAACAGTAACCCCAATTTCGATGTACGTTGG
>JBBQBY010000327.1:0-7728 GCA_038318235.1 Caldilineales bacterium | reverse complement strand
ACCGATTGTCACCGCGATTGGCGGCGTGGGTTTGATCGTCGGTCTGGCCGCGCAACCAGTGCTAAATGACCTGGTTTCCGGTATGTTCATCCTGTTTGAAAATTTATATATGGTGGGCGATCAAATTGAGGTAAGCGGTGCGCGTGGCATTGTGGAAGCAATTGACGTGCGCACGACCCACATTCGTGGCGAAGATGGCCGCATCTATATGCTGCGCAACGGCCAGATCGGCCAGGTGATCAACTATTCACGCAACTATTCGTATGCGGTCGTTTCACTGACAGTCGATAACGAAGCAGATTTGGATGGCGTCTATGCAACGGTGCAGACGATTGGTCAACAATTGGCCTCAACCAACAAAACCGTGCTGTCGCCCACCGAAATCGAAGGCATTCAGGAGGTGGGGCCAGATGGGGTGAAGCTACGTATCGTGACAAAGACCAAGCCCGGCCACAGCGAGAAAGTGGCGCGCGATTTGCGCGCCCGCATCAAAAAGTCGTTCGCCGGCGAAACCCAGGTGCTCCCCACCGTGACCAGGGTGATGGTCAAATAATGGACGACCAGCTAGGCATGGTTGTATACTAGAAATTATAACGAGGGCATCAAGCAGTAACCTTAAGCCTGGAGGTTAGTTCTTTAATCTAGACAAGCCAGAACCAAAAGCTTTTTACCGCAAAGAACGCAAAGAGCGCCAAGTTTTTCTTGAAGATTATTTTATTGCGCTCCAACAAGCCGGCTTCCGTGTCGAACAACTGCGCGAATCCAAGCCACAGCGCGCATTCTTTCAGGACGAGGCGACCTATGAACGGCGTCAACGCATCCCGCTCTTCTTGTTTTTAGCGGGACGCAAGGTTTAGAGCGAGCCTGGCCTAACCCAGACCTCTCCCCCCGCCCTCCCCTGCTAGGAGGGAGCCTGTTTGGTGGATAGAATGAGTTGCTTCGACCATCCACCAATTTGTTCCCTCCCAGCAGGGGAGCGGGAGCCATTTAGGGCGCGGGAGGGGTCTGGCCCGAGGATGGCCAGTAACATCAACAAATGGAGATATCCACAATGAACGGTCAAACACGAAAAGATATCAAACCGGGACTGACGGTTGAGATTGTTTTGAAACAAGATCAGCGTAGCGGCAAACGCACACGCGGCGTCGTCAAGGATATTTTGACAAGTTCGCCGCAGCATCCGCATGGGATTAAGGTGCGCCTGGAGAGTGGTGAGGTCGGGCGCGTCCAAGCGATTATTGATAGTGGACCAAAGGTGGGAGGCTGATTGATGAGCAACCGACAAGTTGTTCTCTATATTGCCATGAGTTTAGATGGCTACATTGCCGCTGAAAATGACGACATCAGTTTTCTGTCGGTGGTGGAAAGCCCACCCGAAGACTACGGCTACAATGACTTTATCAAAACCGTCGATACGGTGATCATGGGGCGCAAGACGTATGACAAAGTCTTGAGTTTCGGGATTGACTTTCCCCACCGCGGCCGCCAATGTTACGTGCTTTCGCGCAGCAAAACTGGCGCCGATGAAAACGTTGAATATTACAATGGTGACGTGGAAACCTTACTGCAAAAGATTCGGCAGACGGATGGCGCCAATATTTTCATTGATGGTGGTGCCGAACTGGTCTTCGCCCTCCAGCAACGCAACCTGATCGATCAATTCATCATTTCCGTCATCCCAATTTTCGTCGGCGGTGGCATTTCGCTCTTCAAAGCTGGTCGGCCCAGCCAAAATCTAAAACTAAAACGCAGTGTCACGTTTCCAAGCGGGCTTGTGCAACTCTGGTACGCCAAGCAAACAATGCCGTAAACTTTTAAGGATGTAGTTCTCCAATTATAGTTAACCACATGATGTGGTAACGAAAAACAGCTTTCCCTTTTTATTAGTTAATCGGCTCAGGTGTACAATGAATAGAGTCAGGAATAGGTCATTTTTTGCGGATTGGACCCTGCTGGGAGAGTAGAATGATGCAAATTGAACAGCTTCAAAACGAAATTGAGGCACTATCACCGAAAGAGTTTACCCGTTTGCGACGATGGTTTGCTGAAAAAGACTGGGAACGGTGGGACAAACAACTTGAAGTTGATGTCGCGGCTGGCAAACTTGATTTTCGCCTGAAAGAAGCTCTAATGTCAAAAGCGCAAAAAAACATTACAGGATTTATAGATTCATCGAACAACACCTCAATTTTGGAATCGCTTCGATAAATTATCTGAATCTGTAGAAGATGGAACGGATTTCATTTTGGTTTGGATCGGAAATCATGATGAATATGATCGCCTGATTGAATAAATTCTCTATGCACCATCAAGTTCCAAGGTTAGGGAGCAAAATTGTCCTCTTATCCAGTTTAATCTTAGCGTTGTTCCTTAATAAAATTGGGGGAGGTTGATGAAAGCATTCCGGGAATGGACCAAGCATACTCAGTTGACCAAAAATTTCGTGGTCCATTCCCGGAATGCTTGGCTGACTTATTAAGGAACAACTCTAGTATATATTCTGAGACTATCGTCCATGCGACATATAATTGTGTTTCTGCAAAGATTGACTTTGCCCCCTAAATCTCTTTAACTCTAACGCCGCCGGCGGCTGCTTGATGAGCGCCGTTGGGTTTGGCCTTCTGGCCGGCGGCTGGTTGGACCGCTGGGTGCGGCAGCCCTGGGCGCAACAGCACCGGGTGGCGGCGCAATTGGCGCATGCAACATCTGTTGGTAATAATCATCCAATAACATGGTGATGATCGACAACTCGTCTTCGTTTTCGGCCAAGCTGCGGGCCAGCGGCAAGAGCCGGTGGCTGCGTTCGGTCTGAAGTTTGTCACGGTCGCGCAGGCGTGCTTCGAGCAACGCGGTGAGCCGTTCGCCGACCACCGTTTCCACATCCTCATCGGTCGGCAGCGGCCGTTTTTGGATGTCGATGCTGAACTGTTTGGCAATCCGCTCCAACATATATTTTTCCAACCCATTGACAATTGTAATCGCCACCCCGCTGGCGCCCGCGCGCCCGGTGCGCCCGGCGCGATGGATATACGCTTCCATATCTTCGGGCGGTTCGTACTGAAAGACGTGCGAAAGATTGGGGATATCCAACCCGCGCGCCGCCACATCAGTCGCCACCAAGAAACGCAACGTGCCTTTGCGCACCCGCTCCAACACGCGCTCCCGCTCACCTTGCGAGAGATCGGCGCTCAACTCGTCCGAGTCGTAGCCGAAGCGTTGAAGCACCACGTTGATAAAGTGGACATTGACTTTGGTGTTGCAAAAAATGATCGCCGAGGCTGGATTCTCAAGCTCGATCAGCTTAACCAACACACGTTCTTTGCCTACGCCTGGCACTTCATAGACAATATGTTCAGTTTCGGTGACATGCACATGATCCTTGCTGAGCGAGATCAGTTGCGGATCGTGCATAAATTGCTGGGCCGTACGGATGATGTGTTCGGGGAAGGTGGCCGAAAACATACAGGTATTGAGGCGACGATTGGGCAGATAACGTTGTAGCTGCACCATATCAGGGTAAAAACCCATCGAGAGCATGCGGTCAGCTTCATCGAAGACCAGCAGCTTTAACTGGTCCAACGTAAAGGTGCGTTTCAACAGATGATCGAGCACACGGCCAGGCGTGCCAACGACCACATGCGCTCCTTGCTTGAGCGCGTCCACTTGGTCTTTGTAGCCAACACCGCCATAGACGGCAATCGTGCGCAGCCCAGAAGCCCCTAACAAGGTCTCCGCCTCGCGGCAGACTTGTTGCGCCAGTTCGCGCGTGGGCACCAGGATCAAGGCCTGACAGTAATTCTGTTGCGGATCCAGCCATTCCAGCATGGGCAAAAGAAAGGCGCCGGTCTTGCCGCTGCCGGTGCGGGCCTGGACCATAATATTGCCCCCCGCCAACACATACGGAATGGCGCGCGCCTGCACAGGCATCAGCGTTTTCCAGCCAGCATGGGCAACGGCATCCTGCAAAGGCTGGGGTAGTTCGGCCAGCGTGATATCTGCCAAAGGGGCAGGTGACTGGCTACTTGTCGAATCGGTAGAGTTATTCAAGAAAACCTCGATTGTGATATTATCTTCAGGAAAGTGAATGTGCGTAGATTACATAGCGTTCACAAAGGCCAAAGCGAAAAAGGCAGATTATGCACGCCACATAGCCTTGCGTTGCTGTAGAACCTACGTGCATTGCATCAAGTGACCGACTCAGCAGAATTTCTTTTGAATAAAACATCATTCAGTCAAAGACGGTCTACACTAGCATTTTAGCATATTTTCATGCCTACACACATATGACAAGTCGATAGATGCAAAATTTCTGTAGCCAAACGACTGGCGCTCTTGCTTTTGCAGATACCCGATCTCGCCGCCAAACAAAAATGTACCCGTTTTGCCCACGAACAAAGGTGTGAGTTCATTGAGATGACAAACCCAATAACGACTGCCCTTGAACTTGCCCACCTAATTGCCGCCGAATGCCTCGGTGAGCCGATCCAGACCGTTAAACCCTTGCTTGGCCTGGGCAGCGTCAACCAGATTTTTGTCGTGCAAACGGCGAGCGCGCCCTTCATCATGCGCATGAATGATGATACACGCGCCTTGCAAGATTATAGCAAAGAGCGGTGGTGCATGGCACAGGCAACGGTGCAAGGTATTCCTGGCCCGCAAGTTTTGGCGCTTGGCCAACGCGAAAATTTTGCCTACATGCTGCAAACGTTTGTCACCGGCACCCATGGCGCCGACAACACGCTGGATCCGCTGCCCATTTGGCGGGCGCTTGGCCGTTATGCGCGGCGCATCCATGCGATCTCAGTGCTTGGCTATGGTGAGCAACTCGTCGATCCGAGCCAAGGCGAGTTTATGGCCCCACCCCACCCTGGGTTTGACGGCACCTGGCCGAGCTTTATCACCTATAATGTGGAAAGCCTCAATGCGCATGACCCGCTCCTGGCCTTGGGTGTATTCATCTCTGACCAAAGGCCAATTATCCGAAACTCATTCTCTTCGCTACACGAAGAAAATTTCGTCTTTGGCCTCAATCATGGCGATCTTTCGCTAAAAAATACCCTGGTTGATGGCACAGGTGAGGTGAAGCTGCTAGATTGGGGCAGCGCAGAGGTCCACATTACGCCGCATTGGGAGATCATTCAAATGTTGGACGCGCAGACAGCGATGAACACGCCCAATGACACAAGTTTGCGTGCTTTTCTCGATGGTTATGGCCTCGCGCCGGCTGAGTTTGCTCGGTTGCAGCCGGTCTTGTCGATTTTGCGTTTGCTGCGCGCTTTTGACAAATTGCGCTGGGCGCTCGATTGTTCGCCAGCCCAGATCCCCACCTTTGCCGCGGTGGCGCAACAATTAGTACGCCAACATTTTGCCGGCACGCTCATTGCAGGTTGCTAAAGAATGCGTTATGATTCTGCGCATCAAGTAAGCTTACACCGCACATTATTATCAATTGAAGGGCCAAGGCCAAACGGGCATTGGCCTTGGCATTTACGCTGGATGGGTTGCACCCTTTTGCGGTATCGACGCGTTCAGATGGCAAAGAACAAGGGATTTATCAGATTATGCAGTCCAACGTCAAAAATATAAAGACCGAAATCCTTTCGGACAATTGGTATGTGTTGCGCAAAATCACCTTTGACATGCAAAAAAAGGATGGCAGTTGGCAAACGCAGAGTCGAGAGGCTTACGACCGCGGCAACGGCGCCACGATTCTGCTCTATAATAAAGCGCATGTCAGTGTCATTTTGACCAACCAATTCAGAGTACCCACCTACGTCAATGGCAACGCAACCGGCATGTTAATTGAAGCCTGTGCCGGTCTACTCGATAAAGACAATCCGGAAGATTGTATCAAGCGCGAAGTCGAGGAAGAGACCGGTTATCGGGTCAGCGATGTCAAGAAAATTTTTGAAGCCTATATGTCGCCTGGCTCGGTCACGGAAATTTTGTATTTCTTTGTGGCAGAATATGCCAAAGATCAGCGCGCCCACGACGGCGGTGGCATTGAAGAAGAAGAGATCGAGGTGCTAGAGATTCGATTTGATAAGGCGCTGGCGATGGTGGCCCAAGGCGAGATCAAAGACGCCAAAACGATCATGTTGCTGCAATATGCGCAAATTCACAATTTACTCACACCGCAGCCCAGCTAAGGATATTGTGATGTAGGTGATTCCATTTTTTGCACGTTCAGAGCAACGGCGACAACTTTTAACCGCGAAGAACGCAAAGAAAAAAGTCGTAGAATAATACTTTTGATATGGGCTCTGCACAGCGCCAGAAATGACATCCTAATTCAAGTTACATTTTACCAAGGTGTGTCGGCTTTTCCGACGCTGGATCAATCAACTTGCAAGTAATTCGCTTGCCCTCTCCAAGAATGGATTAATCTTATGCTGGTCGAAAAACCACGTGACTATTTACGCTATGCCTATGAACAACACTTTGCCATGCCCGCCTTCAATGTCTGCAACTTAGAGATGGCCAAGGCTGTGATCGAAGCGGCCACGCTGGAACGTGCGCCGGTCATCGTGCAAACCTATCCAGGCGACCTTGCCCATGCGGCCTTTGGTGTAGGGTTAGGCCCATTGCCCGGCATGATCAAAGCCTTGGCCGCGCAGACGCCGGTGCCGGTCTTTTTACATTTAGACCATGGGCCGAGCTTTGCCTACGATTTACAATGTCTACACGAAGGCTACAGTTCCGTGATGTTTGATGGGCACGAACTATCTTTGCAGGAGGCATTGGCCGAAACGGCGGCGATCGCGCGCATGGCGCATGCCTTGAATGCTGCGGTCGAAGGCGAACTTGGCACCTTTGGCGGCGATCAGGGGAGCCAGGAGTTTACCAATCCCGACGAGGTGATGGCGATGTTCGAGCAAGGCCAAGTCGATATGCTAGCCGTCTCGGTCGGGTCAGAGCATGGCCAATCTAGCCGCTTGCAATTAGATCTGCTCAAGACGATTTACGACAAAGCGCAAGCGCCCTTGGTGATTCATGGCGGGAGCGGCATCCACGAAGATGACGTGCGCGCGGCGGTGCAATTGGGCGTCGTCAAAATCAACATCGGCGCGGCGCTTTCGCGCGCCTGGTGCCAAGGGTCACGCGAAGCGCTTGACGCCGGTTTGGGGCATTATGGCGTGCTGGACAAGGCGGAACAACGCGTGCGCGAAGTGGCGCAACATCGCCTGCGTTTAATGGGTGCCAGCGGCCGGGCTGCTTAGCTTTATACCCCGCAGCATCAGGCAGTTATACTAAAATCAGCATGAAATCCGGAGTTTTACCCCACCCTAACCCTCCCCAAACAGGGAGGGGACCGTCACAGGGTAGACGAAGTAACCGTTCCTCCCCTCGTTTGGGGGAGGTTAGGAGGGGGTAAAAACTCATGCTTTTCAAATTGAACTCAGTATAGTGGTACAATACTGGAATCTTGCTCGACCAAAAACCAATCGTAAACCATCTTCCAAAGAGGGATCATCGATGCCAGATGCACTGTTAAATGCCAAACCAATTTTGGATCGTTTTCGTCTAGATCAGCGGGTCGCTTTGGTGACAGGTGGCGGGCAAGGAATCGGGCGCGGTTATGCCCATGCCCTCGGTGAAGCAGGCGCAGCCGTTGCTGTCGTCGATATTGTGCTGGCGCGCGCCGAAAGTGTGGCGCATGAACTGGCACAAAAAGGCATTGAGGCGCTGGCGCTGGCCGCGGATGTCACAGATGAAGATCAGGTGCAG
>JBBQBY010000326.1:0-7751 GCA_038318235.1 Caldilineales bacterium | reverse complement strand
ATAAGGATGCCGCGTTTGCCGAACAAAATCATGCGTAGGTGCGTGCTTTTAGCCGCACCATTGGGGCATACGCAGCACGTGCGGCTAAAAGCACGCACCTACTGGATCCTTTATGCTGTGATGACGCCTAAGTTCTTGTCCCTTGCCAATCTAATTTTAGCCACTAAAGTAAAATCGGCTAGAGACCCGTAGTTTTCGTCGAGTCAGCTGCCTGGAAGTGGACACCGCCATTCACGTAAACCCGGCCAGCGGTGTCCGCTTCCAGGCAGCTTCCGAACACCCATTTTCAAACTGATTTTACTTTAGACTACCCATTCTACCCTAAAATATAAAAAGCCGCTATAGTTTCTGTCGCGTTGGCCTAAGGTGGCAACGCTAATGGAGAGACCAGAATGCAATTGACCTATCGTGGACTAGCGCTACTGCTTTTGACCACACCGTTATTAGCCACGGCCTTGTATTGGCCTTGGTTTACTTGGCTGGCGTTAATTTGGGTTGTCTTTTCCCTGGCGTTGCTGCTGGCGGATTGGCGCCTTACCCCGCAGGCCAATGCATGGGTATTGGCGCGCACACATGATGATCGGCTTTCATTGGCCACGCAGAACTCGATCCGGATCAGTGTGCGGCTGCGGCAGGGTACACGCCCATACCAGGTCTGGCTGCGTGATGAACCACCCATCACTTTTGGGATAGCCGAAACTGAGCGAATTTTAACTGATACGGTAACGCCGGGCCAAGCGCAGAGCTTTGTCTATAATGTGCGTCCCCCCAGGCGCGGTGACTATCGTTTTGGCAATTTACATTTACGCTGGCTTTCGCTGCTGGGCCTTTTGCGCCGGCAATCGACCTTTCTTGCGACCGAGCCGGTTAAGGTCTATCCGAATCTTGTCGATGTAAAAAAATACGATCTGCTGTTACGCAAAAATCGACTCTGGGAGCTGGGCTTGCGCAACACGCGGATCTTTGGCAGTGGCACTGAATTTGAACGCTTACGCGATTATTTACCGGATGACGAATACCGGCGGATCAACTGGAAGGCAACCGCACGCCGCGGCAAACCAATCAGCGTTGAATATGAGACAGAACGCAGCCAGAATATTATCGCTTTATTAGATGTAGGGCGTATGATGCGCAGCCCCGTTGGCGATGTGGCCAAGTTAGATTATGCGATCAACGCCGTGCTGCTGCTGGCCTTTGTGGCTGCCCAAAAAGGCGATAAATTAGGGCTATTGGCTTTTTCCGACAAAGTGCAGACCTGGCTGGCGCCGCGCGGGGGAAAAGGTCAATTTCATCGGATGTTGGAGCAACTTTATGCGGTGGAGGGCCAACCGGTGGAGCCTGATTATCAAACTGCTTTTGGCTATTTTGCCGCCAAACAGAGCAAACGGAGTCTGGTGTTAGTCTTTACCGATTTAACAGGGAGCATCAGCACGGAGACGTTGGTGGCGCAGATGAGTCGACTCCGCGCGCGCCACTTGCCGTTATTAGTAACAGTCCGTGATCCGACCGTGCAGCGCCTGGCGCAACAGGCGATTGTGGACAGTTCCTCACTCTACCAGCGCACCGTGGCCGAACAATTGTTGGATGAACGCCGCTTGACGCTAGATCGCCTGCAACGGCGCGGTGTGCTTACCCTAGATGTGGCGGCCAACGAATTAAGTATGGCCGTTATCAAACGTTATCTGGATTTAAAGGCACGCATCTTGTTGTGAAGTCGCACGAATCAATTCGCGCCCAGAAGGCTCTACTAACAGCAACAAGTCACCGCAGCGACTGATCTCCCGTCAGTTTTAACTGTGCTACGTACACAAAGCAGTAGGGGACAGGCATGCCTGTCCCCTACTGCTTTGTGTACGCTACGTCGCGTTTCGGGTGGATAATACTGCCAACCTCGTCACGCCAACTTCTTATTAACCCGCCGTGGCCTTGGCATTGACCATGGGCGCGCGCTTCTTCAAGGCTTTAAGCTCGCCAAAGCTGATCAGTTTTTTACGTTCTTCGTCCCACAGCGTTAAGACCGCGGTCTTTAAACTATCCAATATTGTCAAGACCACCGCCCGTTGGAATAAAGGATTTTCGGTGTGGCATTGTTCCAGGCGATAGTTGGGAATGCGTGGGCTCAGGTGGTGAATGTGGTGAAAACCAATGTTGCCGGTGAACCATTGCAATACTTTGGGCAACCGGTAATATGAACTGCCCTGCATCGCCGCCAAGGCATAATCCCAGTCTGGTTTGCTGGCCCAATACGTGTCTTCAAATTGGTGTTGGACATAGAACATCCAGGTGCCAGCACTGGCTGCAATCACCATGATCGGGATTTCGATCATTAGAAACGCCTTCCAGCCAATAAAGTAACTGACCGCGACCGCGATGATGGCAATCGCCAGGTTATTCCACTGGACACTCGCCCGTTCTTCCGGCTTCCAGGATTTTGAAGCTGAGTAGGGAATGCGGTGGAGGATCAAAAAGAGAATCGAGGGGGCAAGGCCAAACAGAAAGAACGGATTGCGATAGACGCGGTATTTCAGCTTTCCCCACTTGGAGGCCTGCATGTATTCGT
Source organism: Caldilineales bacterium (assembly GCA_038318235.1). GTDB lineage: Bacteria > Chloroflexota > Anaerolineae > Caldilineales > Caldilineaceae > JAPLGZ01. The sequence continues at coordinate 5,191 of JBBQBY010000326.1, read as the reverse complement.
TCACCGTCATTGTATAAATATCGCCAATGCCGCGCTCTTCTAAATTGCTGGCGTGCGCATGATGGATAGCATGGCTTTTTCGCCAGTAGAGATAGGGTGTCAGCGTAAAGACGCCGGCGATCGTGCCCACCAGATTATTCGCAAATCTAGACTGAAAAAACGAGGCATGACCGCAATCATGTTGAATGATGAACAGGCGCGTCACAAAACCAGCGGCTGGAAAGGCGAGGAGGAGCGTTAGGATGTAGCTGTATTGTAGGCTTACTACCATCAAATACCAGACCACGAAGAAGGGAACAAACGAAGTGACCACCTGCCAGATACTGGCGCGTACATCTGGTTGCTGGTATTGTGCGACCATCTTGGTCCACATTGACTTTGGTATTTCTGATTCGGTTCCGTGACTCATTTGCAAATCTAGCTTCATGTTGTGTCTATTTCCTTTGTTTAATTCAATTGTATCTAATCCAATTGAGGTCGCATGCGCATACTGAGAGGCGGCGAATCTGTCGTCCTGAACCGAGACAAGCGCCCACTTTACGCTTGGGCATCCTGCTCATTCTATCTAGCTGACTTTGCCGATTTTGCGCTTACCCACTATACCACAGGTTTGTGGATTTCTCTATTGTTGTAGCTTCTTAAAATACGATCCGTTGTTATTTGGGGATTTATAAAAACGTGCGCCATAATCAACGTATGGCGCACAAGCATCGTTCCCCGCTAATTTCAACACGCGGCATTTCGAAACGCCCCGAAGGCCAACCAACGCGCGGTAAAACTGCGTCAAATCGCCTCCGCCGGGTGGATAGTTTTTTGTTGCTGTATGATAGCGCTTTGTTACGCCGCATCGATGGCGACTTTGCCAATGCATTCTATGTTGATTTGGGCTTTGGCGCTGAACCAGTGACCACATTGGAAAGTGCGCAGCGTTTTCGTCCGATCAATCCCACCCTGCCCGTGTTAGGCGTAGAAATCGACCGTGAACGCGTCACTGCTGCCCTCCCGTTTGCCGATGAATTGACCCACTTTCGCCTCGGTGGTTTTAACCTGCCCCTCTTGCGCCAGCCCAATGGCGCGCTGGAAACCGTGCGTCTGATCCGCACCTTTAATGTGTTGCGCCAATATGAAGAAAGCGCCGTGGCCGACGCGCATCGGCGTTTGGGCAGCTATCTGCTGCCGGGTGGCTTGCTGATCGAAGGCACTTCTGATCCAACTGGGCGCATCTGGGTCGCCAATTTGTTGCGCAAACCTTTGCAGGGTGATGCGGACACACCCCTGCAAACCGAGGCGCTCGTTTTCAGCACCAACTTTCGCGATGGTTTTGATCCTGGCGTTTTCCAGACCCGCCTGCCTAAAAACTACATTCATCGCGTTGTGCCGGGTGAATTGATCCATGATTTTTTCCAAGCCTGGAAGCAAGCGGCGCTAGCAACGCTGCCGATCCAAGTGTGGGGGCCGCGCCAATGGTTTATGGCGAGTTCACACGCTTTGGCGACGCGCGGGTATACACTAGCACTGCAACGAAAATGGTTGCGTCGAGGCTATTTGCTTTGGAAGCCTTCTGGGTAAAGTCTGGGCTTCGAGCATTGTGGACCACTTAAAAACGAGTTGACGGGTAACCAAGATCACGCTATACTATTTACGTAGACAAAAATCACCCGTCAGAATCAGTAGCGTACATTACTGATTTTACCTGATTTTACCTGAAGAGGAGTAAATAAATGGCCTTGGCCGTTAACGGTGGAACTTCGGTGTGGTCACAAGCGTGGCCAAGCTGGCCGATCTTTGGCGAGCGCGAAGCGAAACTTCTACAACAAGTACTTGAAAGTGGCCGCTGGGCCTATGATGGACCGGTTGAAGCCGAATTTCAACGGGCCTTTGCCGATTTTCAAACGGCCAAGCATGGTTTAGCGGTCAGTAACGGTACGATTGCACTGCAACTGGCGCTAGAAGCATTGGACATTGGCTATGGCGATGAAGTGATCGTGCCGGCCAATACGTGGCAGGCGACCGCCGCTGCCTGTCTGGATGTCAATGCGATTCCCATTTTGGTGGATGTTGAACCGGATACGTATTGTCTTGATCCTGATAAGGCCGCCGCTGCCATCACGCCACGCACACGCGCAATTATTCCTGTCCATTTGTATAATAGCCTGGCTGACATGGATCGTATCTTGGAATTGGCGCGCCAACACAAGATCTTCGTGATCGAAGATTGCGCGCATAATCATGGTTCACAGTGGCGTGGTCGGGGCGTCGGCGCGGTGGGCGACATCGGCTGCTTCAGCTTTCAAAGCTCAAAAAGTTTGAATGCTGGCGAAGGCGGGTTTGTGATGACCAACGATGATCGCCTGTTTGAGCGGCTTTACTCGTTGCGCAACTGTGGCCGGATGCGACCTGATGCTGATCCCAGCAACTGGGAGCCTGTGCAAAGTGGCAATTATCGGATCAGCGAATGGCAGGCGGCGATCTTGTTGGCGCAATTTGAACGTTTTCCGGCTCAATTGGCCAAGCGCGAAGCAAACATGACCTTTCTCAACGAGCAGTTGGGCCAGATTGATGGATTGCAACCGATGTTGCGGCGCCCCCAGGTGACGCGCCAGGGACTCTATCAATATGCCTTTCGTTATGATCCGGAAGCCTTCAACGAAGTCCCGGTCGAGGCCTTTCGCCGTGCGCTTGGCGCTGAATTGAACACCACCGTTGGTGGAATGTATAACCCCCTCAACCATTCCCCACTCTATCAGCCGCACACCAAACGCCGCCACCATCTGAGTGACGAATATTGGCGGGCGATTGACCCAAGCCGCTTTAACACCCCGATTGCCGAGCGGGCCTTTAGCACCGAGTCTGTGATCTTGAGCCATCCACATCTGCTAGCCGACCAGGACGCGATGCAGGCTGTTGTTGATGCTTGCACAAAGATCTACGAGCAGCGCGATGAACTGGCCGAGTGGGCGGCCGCTGCGTTAATCGAAGCACCAGCCACAAAGTCGCATCATGTCGGCGCAAGGTTATAGAGCAAACTGTGCGAACAGTTAAGCACGGTTTAAGTTGAACAGACGGCTCAATGCGTGTTGCATAGCTGATTGGCTTAATTTCTATGCAATACATACGATTGTAACTTTGGCGCACCTATTATATCTTCTGCTACGAGACTACTTGAAAAGGTATATTGGGTCAATAGGGTTTGCGTGGGATCTTGCAAAGCTGCATCTGCTGTGCTGTTTTGCTGTGGCATAGCGCGTATTTTAATCCTTGTTGCTACTTTTTCAACGACTTCTAGCCGCGAGCTCGATAACTGGCTCGTTTAGAGAAACTACCAATGGTTGTTTTCAGCCTACTCTTGGCTGTTATAAACATAAATTTTTGTTGCAGATTCGAAAGGAAAAGATATGACGCATCTCCGTAAGTCGAAGTTTGCTGTTCTATTCGTACTGATCATGGTTACGGCGTTACTCGCTGCCTGCGGGGTGCCGGTTGCCCCCGCGGCGGGCGGTGGCGCTGCAGCGCCCGCTGCGAGCGGACAAAAAGTCAAGGTCACCTATTGGGCGCATGATTTTGCCCCCAGAGTTACCCTGGACAAAAAGTATATCGAACAATTTATGAAGGATAACCCGAATATCGAAGTGGATTATCAGGTGATCCCGGCTGACTTCGATGCCAAATTGCGCACGGCATTGGCCGCTGGCAATGGGCCTGACCTATTCGCGCAATGGAATGGGGATATGGGCACCTTCTATGATCAGGGCACGATTGTGCCGGTGAGCGCCGAAGCGCTTGGCATGGGCTCGCAAGATGAACTGATGAAGCTTTATGTTGCTCCAGAGAACACCTTGCAAGGTGCAGTCTTTGATGGGAAACTGTATGGCATTCCCAATGAAGTGAGCATCTACGCTTGTTATGTCAACAAAAAGATGTTTGCCGATGCAGGGCTGGACGCTGATAAAGACTTCCCGACGACCTGGGAACAAATGCGCGATGTGGCAGAAAAACTCACTAAACGCGATGCCGCTGGCAAACTGACCCAACAAGGCTTTGACTTCGATTGGGGGAATTCAGTCTGGATGTATTTGGAGTGGGGCGCCATGGTGCGTCAATTGGGTGGTTCTGAGCTAAAGTTGGACACACCTGAAGCCGAAAAGGTCATGCAATATTGGGTGGATTGGGTCAACAAAGACAAATTAGGTGGCGCCGCCTATTGGACTGGTCAAGATACGGAATTTCTCGCTGGGAAAGTGGCGATCAAATGTGGCTTAGGCTCTTGGGCGAAAGATGGCGTCGAGAAGGCGAAAATTGATTATACTGTAAAACCCGTACCCATCTGGGAAAATGCCAAGAACAAGAATCACTTCGATATTTATGCCTATTTCCACATGGTGAACGCTCGTTCCACGCCAGAAGTGCAGGCCGCAGCCTGGAAATTGGCCTGGGCTTTGGATTCGCACCCGATTGATTACATGGTGAATACAGGCTTGTTGCAACCCCAAAAGGTGTTGTCCGAGTCCAAGGAGTTCAAAGATATTCCTTACATGAATATTTTCTTGGATGAAATGTCGGTGAGTATGTATTCACCCCGTTCCGCGCACTTTACTGAGATCGCCGACGCGTTGGCGCGCGCTCGCGATCGGTCGATTGTAGAAGGTGTTGCGATCCCCGAATCGTTGAAGACCGCCCAAGAAGAGATCGATAAGATTATGGCGGAGCCGGCCAAGAAGTAGTCGCTGGCGTGAAGTTGTAGCAGTTAATAAGTAGTGACGACATCAGTCGTTTGCCCTCGCGGAACGACTGATGTCGTCACTACGATTATTTTGTAAAGATAGAGGACGTATGGCTGAAAAACCATTGTCAACCAACCAAAAGGCTACGAACCAGAACCAAACTGCGCGTGCTCGTCAAGCGGGCTTAGGCACTATGATCCGGCGTAGCTTGTTTTTCCGGCGTAGCATCTACGGCTTGCTTTTTATCGCGCCGGCTATGCTGTTTTTCCTGATCTTTAGTATCTATCCGATGGTGAACGGCCTACTTTTGAGTGTGACTGATTATACCTTGTTGAAAGCACCGAACTTTGTTGGCATGCAAAACTATCTTGACCTGCTGAGTAATAAAGAGTTTCAAAATGGCCTGATCGTGACGGCGCTGTTTGTTCTAGGCACAACCATTCCTAAGTGGATCTTATCTTTAGGGCTGG
>JBBQBY010000325.1:0-7754 GCA_038318235.1 Caldilineales bacterium | reverse complement strand
TTGGTGCCATTGCGCACCACTTGCGGGTCGTTGATCAGATCTTCCCAGGTGAAGATCACATCGTCGGCGGTGAAGGGCTGGCCGTCTGACCATTTAGCGCCTTCGATCAGGTGCATGGTCAATTGCAGGCCATCAGCACTCATGCCACTCTGTTCTTATATGGTTGCCTATGTGCGGCGTCATCCAGAGTATAAAACATTGGTGGGTAGGTAAACAGGGAGACGGTAGACAGGCTGTTTCATCTGTCTACCGTCTAGACCGAGTCATTACCAATGCTCAGTGATAATCAATCTGTCATTGATCACCCTCGCAATCTATATAACTCTTTTTTCCATGTTATGACTTGGGGCCTAACAACCCCCAAGCCATATCCGCCACGACCCAGGGGATCAAGCCGCGCAAGCCGTTGCCAATTGGACGCACGCGCGTGTTATGAAAGGCCCGGAAGCGCCATTCGCCATTGTCTTTGATCGCAATCAAGGTCTGGCTAGAGAGCCGTTCGGGTTTGGGCGTGCTGCGTCCCGCATCGATAATGCTGCCAACCGCATGCCCCATTGCGACATCGGGGGCGAGAAAGCTGAGATCGACAAGCTTGCCGGTAAGCCGTGAACCTTTGAGATATTTTTCAAAGAGCGGCTTATGGCTGGCAATAATTGCGGCGCGCCCCTTTTGGTTGACGCCATCAAAGGCGATATAGTCAGCATCTTCGGTGAAGAGCGTGGCATAGGCTTCGGCATCGCCTGCGCCCCAGGCATCGGTCTGGGCCTGAAAAAGCTGGCGAATGGCTGTTTCGTCGGCTGGTGTAGGTTGGATTTGGTTATTCATCAATTAATCCTCCTGTTTTACTCACTCATGTTACGCAGATGGCACCGTAGGGGCGTGATTGAGCACGCCCGTTGGATCACGCGTACAGGCTGACAACAGCGGCCAGCGGTTAAACCCGCTGAACCTGACTCCAAGCCGCCTTTGCCATCTCTTTTAAGGCTGCGGCCTGATTGGGTGGCGTTGGGTGTGGCTGCGCGTGATCAATCACGCCCAACCCTAACCTTGTCTGCGTACCATGAGTTACTCAACTGTCACTTCATAAAGCAGCCACATATCACGCTTCTATGGCTATCCCCTGGGTACATCAACATCAAAATTTTGCAACGAATTACACGAATTTGCGCGAATAAATTCGTGTAATTCGTTGCAAAAATGCTATTTAACCCTACTGAAAGGCCGCGATGTTAGCGCGACACCATTCCTCAAAGGTGTGGGCTGGACGCCCGACGACCTGCGCCACGGTATCGGTCTGGTATGCCCCGCGGCCTTCGCGCAGCATTACTGTCAACTCACTTAACGCATCCACCAAAATGGGTGGCATCCCCGCTTTGCGCATCTGTTCTGCGGCGACGGCCGGCGGAACATCCACATATTGCAACGGTTTGCCCAACAAGCGCGCCAGGATCTGCACCTGTTCACCAACCGTGAGCAGTTCCGGTCCCGTGAGTTGATAAGCTTTGCCCGCATGTCCCGATTGGGTCAAGGCAACCACCGCGACAGCCGCGATGTCACGCGGGTCAACGGGGGCGATTTTGCCTTCGCCGCCCGGAAAGTAGACCGCACCCTGGGCCTTGATTGCGTGGGCCCACTGCAAGGTGTTAGACATAAACTGGCCAGGGCGGAGCATCGTCCAGACCAGGCCAGAGGTCAGGAGCACCTGTTCCTGGGCAGCATGCCAGTGGTCAATCGCATGGCTTGGTTCGCCAGCACCAAAGGTGGAAAGTTTGACGATCTGCTTGACGCCGGCGCGTTGCGCCGCTTCTACCGCGTTTTCGTCCTGTTGTGTACCAAAACCACTGGTGTTGAGAAACATGCGCTCCACGCCTTGCAACGCGGCTTCTAATGTCTCTACTTTTTCAAAATCGCCCACAGCACACTCAACTTGATTACCGAGATGGGCGATCTTGCTTTCATCGCGTACGAAGACGCGCACCGGTTGCTGCAGTTCCAGCAATTGCTGAACGATTTTTCCGCCCACGTTGCCCGTGGCGCCAGTGACTAAAATCATGATAATTCTCCTTTTGAATTGGGCAGGCCAGCCGGCTTAGCGGCTTGACGCGCGTATGTAAAAGTTGCTTGCTACGAAATTCCGGGTAGCACCGGCCTTTTATTCCTCGCTCAGTGAGTTGTCGCCCCATTCGGCCTGAAGCTCCTCCGGCGTCCAGGCCAATTTACCGCTGCGCATGTCTTCGAGCAGCGCCTGAATCCAAGTAAATTCTGCTTCACGCAAAGTGAGCATATACTCCATCTCTAATAGCACCAGGCGCGGCAGTTGGTCAACCAATGCGCGGGACATGGCGCGCTGCCCCGCGATCTCCCCTTCAAGCAGCGCGGCCCGCACCTGCAAAGCACGTAACACAACTTCGGACGGCAGCGCCGCCAGAAAAGAGAGCGCCACCATAAACTCGGGATATTCCTTGGCGGGCTTAGCAAGCATCTCGCGTAATCGCTTTTGAAATTCCTCACGCCCAGCTTTGGTGATCTGATAGATCGTGCGTTCTGGGCGTTTGCCTTCACGATTGGTCTCGACCGGTTCCACCAACCCCGCCTGTTGCAAACGATTCACAGCGTGATAGAGGCTGCGTGCGGGCACAATCGCAAAATCATTATGATGCTCACGGATCAGGCGCTGGATCTCGTATGGATGGCTCGGCTGCATATTGAGCGTCGCCAGGATAGTCAGGGTGAGTGGATCTTGGAAAGAATGAGTTTTGTCAGCCATCGGTTTATCCTGGACTACAAACTGTTATGCACTACACGAAAAGACAATGTGGTAAAAAAAGCCAAACGTGATTAATGCCATCCGGCCTGCGCCACAACTGGCGCGGATTGTTTTACGATCAACACCACGGCACTGATCCAGAGCGCGCCGCCAATCCCGAGCACCACATAGCCAATCGCCGATCCGAAGACACTGGTGAGTAAGCCAGGACGACGACCCACACGGTCACTCAATTTACCCAGCCACGGTGCGGCAAAGAACTGCGCTGCAGCATAGATCACAGTGAGCATAGTCACCATCAGCGCGTCGTTGCTATAGCGCTGGACGATAAACGGCGCAACAAACGGCGCAACCGGAAAGGTAATGCTCAAACCGATGACGTCCATGAGCATAACAAAGAAAATAATGCCCAGCGCACGCTTGTTGGGGTTGGTTGCTGCAGGTTGAGCGGGTGAACTTTGGTAGGCTTTCGTTTCCATAATTTCATTACTCTAATCAGGTTAGAACAGACAACATCATTCTAGGGTTAATTCTTTGCAAGGTAGTGCATCCATCATTAGTGCAAAATGCACTATAGCATCATGCACCACTATTGTCAACCCCAATTTTAGATTTTTTTGTTTCAACTGGATCTCAGGGATAACCTCGGCAAAATCTTCCAGGAAGCGGCGCAACGACCGCCTGTACGTCCCTGATCTTCACCGCCGCTTCCTGGAAGATGGTCAACCCCCTGACATTCGGTTGACTCATTTTTATTTCCTTCGGTTGATTGCCTAGCCACAACAAGCAAGGTTGCCAGCATGATCGCAGGCATGCTGACAGAAGGAATGAGCATTCCTGTTATGATCAGAGCAAGCTTAAGCACAGAGCGCTACTCCAGGAAAACCTTGATTAGTCGTACGCTCTGTCACTACCAGCAGAAAGATTGAGGATTAATGACGCTTGTGAAAGAAGTTTGTCCAGTTGCGCAACGCATCTGGCAGAGTCCAGACGCGATTATGTTATTCTTTGCCGGAGGTGCGGCCGAGTTTGCCGCGATCAAGGCCATTGATTGGCTGTTTTTCACGGGCGCTTTGCCCGATGACCCAGTTGGCCGCTTCTTTGAAACCGTGCGTTTTGCGCAGCGCGCTTTTTATAGCGACCCTGAACAAGCAGCCCAGACGATACAGTTGATTAATCGGATTCATCAAAAGGTGGAAGCAGCGCGCGGCTATACGATTCCGCAGTGGGCCTACCGTGATGTGCTATTTATTATCTTGGACTACGGGGAACGTGCCCACAATGTAGTCTACGGACCACTCTCAATGGCGGACCAGTTGGCTTATTTTGAGGCGGTGTTGGCGTTGGGTCAGGCAATGGAGATTACCGATCTGCCCACCACTTATGCAGAGTGTGACACTCCCATCCCTAAAGGGAATGGGCTTCTGCCAATTCAACATTGGCAGCAACTTGCACCGTGTCTGGGTGGCTACGCATAACCCACCAAAGTGGGATACGATACTTTTGCGGAAAGTGTCCGCGTTGAATATTTTACGTGAGCAACGGTTACTGCTCACAACGCCCTATATTCAGTTGGTAATGTGCCTGTAAATACGCCACTCTGTGCTGTATCTACAGGTGTAATTATACCACGAAACAGGATAAAACTATGTTACAGGAACCTGACAGTTACACAACCACAGCAACACCTCACCGGCTAAAGCCTACTGAAACCCGCCTTGCCGCACGGTTAAAACCGCAGGGGTTTGCGGCGGGTTCAAGTCAATATCAGACGCAACGCCGTCAACAGCTAATCGATGATTATGCCCATACGCCATTGACTGATGAATTATTTGCGCGTTATCGGATGGCCTTAGGTCCCTGGCGTTATTGGCTTTTGCGGCGCGTCCAGGCCTGTTTGGTGCCCGAAGCAGTGCGCACCGTGCTGGCACTCGAACCCGAGTGGCTAACGAAGTTATTTTTGCGCGTCTACCACTATCTGCCAGGGGGTGGCAACAAACTGCGTTGGCTGCATGGCATTTTATTGCCACGTTCATATACTAACCAGTTGCGCGCCTTGGGGCAAGCGTATAGCGCGGGGCAAGTTGGCTGAAACTTAAAAAAGCCAATGAAGTAAATTGTCATGCAACATTTTTAACAGGAACTCGAACATGCCGCTATCGGTGTTATCGTTTTCTCTGTGTAGGATAATATCTAATGAGTTTGTGGAACGTTTCTGGCCTTTATTTTACATTTGCCTCGGAATCGTCAACTAAACTCATGTCAACTTGAAAACGTGAATTCGCTGAAAATCTTCCTGGAAGCGGTTACATACGGAACTCGTTAACCTTGAGTTGCCTGACCGCTTCCAGGAAGATTAGAAATTCCGCTGCTCAACTTGATTTCAGTTTAGTAAGCCGGTAATTCACCGCGCCTCATGTGTATTAACGATTTTTGTTACGTAGCAACAAACGCAACACCGCTAACGCAAGCACAACCCGGCCAATCGTCTTGAGTTTATTGGGCATACCGGTCATATACCAGTAAACCAGTTTGGCCCATTGAGCACGCAGTTGAGTCTCCCCCTGGTAGAGCGCCTGGGCCACCGGCAAGGTGTCGGGCACGGCGCGCTTGGAAAAGTTGTTCGTGCCCATTAGCAAGCGGTCGATGGCGCCCGCCGTATTACGTTTGAAGAGGACTTTCTGCACAATGCCTTGAACGACGATCTCAAAGCTCAGTGGATCGTTCACATCTACCGGATGAAGTTGTACACCGTCTTTGTACGTGCCCTCAGGCGAGCGCATGATTAAATAATTGCCTTCGGCTAAGATCGTTACTTCGGCGCCGAAACCGGTCCACTGGCGGAAGTTGGTATTAGGGCCAGGCGTTGGACCATAGCTACCACAAATTGCGCCCCATAGCTCGGGATGTTCTGGCACATCCGGGTTGGGCAACAACGTCGCTGGGTCGGGAATCTCCAGTAAGCGACGCATTAAATCGGTGGCAATCAGCCCCGGTGCACCATTCGACGTGTTGGTGAAGACCAGCAACGCCACGCCATCATCCGGCGCGACGAGCATTTGCGAGATGAAGCCAGGCCAGCCACCGCCATGCCCAATCGTGCGATGGCCGCCAATCTCGCGCAAGAAAAAGGCCAAGCCTTGACCAGGCAAGCGTGGATCCAGTTGGAATTGCGGCTGGATCATCTGCGCCAGGGTCTCTGCTTTCAGGATCGAACCGTGTTGCTTACTGCCACCATTCATCAGCGCTGCCACGTAATGCACCATATCATTGACACTGGAATAGATATTCGACGCGCCGGCAGTGACGACATGTTGGTAGCCGATCAGCGCTTCAACGGTCTTGAAAGCATTGTCTTTGAATTGATAACCGGTCGCCAGGCGGCTGCGCACGCGATCGCTCAAAAACCAATCGGACTGGGTCATGCCAAGCGGTTGAAAGATGTGCTCGATGGCATACTGCTCAAACGGTTGGCCGCTGAGGTCAGTCACCAATTGGCCCAATACACCAAAAGCATGATTGCAATAACACCATTTGATGCCTGGATAGATTTCCGCGGTCAATTTGCCCTGATAATAATCGGGTAGCGGTTGAGTCTGCTGTAGCTCGCGCACGCTCAAATCTTCGAGCACCACATTTTCTGGCTTGAGCAACCAACGTGGGTCAACTTTGCGCAATTCACCAATGCCCGAGGTGTGCGTGAGCAAATGCCGGACTGTGATCGGTGGCGCGTTCAGATCAGGGTGTTCGACACGAATGCCCTTAAGATGTTGGTTGATCGGATCGTCTAATTGAAATTTACCTTGTTCCCACAGTTGCATCAGTGAAACCGCGGTGAAGGTCTTAGAAATCGACATGATGCGGAAAACCGTATCCGATGTCACCGGCGTCTGGGTTTTGATGTCGGCAAAACCATAGTTGAAGGTATAAACCAGTTCGCTATTATGCACGATGCCCACCGCCAACCCGGCCACCGGCCCCAACTTCTTAATGTGCGCCTGAATGACGCCATCAGCTTCTTGTACAACCTTATCCACTTGTGCTTTCGTTACCATCATTCGGATTTCCTTAATTTTTACATTCTAACTGTTATAATCATCCTATCATCCTGAAAACAACTTTGAGAGGAGACCGATCATGTTTGACTTTACCGACCAAGTGGTGATCGTTACGGGCGGCAGTGGCAATTTGGGCGGCGCTGTCGTGCATGCCTTCCACGCCGCCAACGCCCGGCTGGTTGTACCCGACCGAGCAGCGGACAAATTACCGAGCATGTTCCCCGAACTGGTTAATTCTGATCGCCACTATCTAGCTGCCGCCACTGATCCCACCCAAGAATCGGCCATGGAGAAGTTGGTGCAGGCGACGCTCACCCGCTTCGGGCGCATCGATGTGCTGGTAAACACCGTGGGTGGCTACCGCGCCGGCACGCCACCGCATGAAACCACACCTGACACCTGGGATTTTATGCTTGACTTGAACGCTCGCGCCACCTTTATCATGAACCGCGCCGTGATCCCAGCCATGTTGGCCCAGGGGAGAGGAAAGATCATCAATACGCTCTCCAAATCGGCCTTAGGCGCCGCCGCCAACGATGTGGCCTATAGCGCCGCCAAGAGCGCAGCGGCTCGCATCACCGAAAGCATGGCGGCAGCATATAAAAACAATGGGATCAACGTCAATGCCATTATGCCAGGCACCATCGACACCCCAGAAAATCGGGCCGCGCGCCCCCAAGCGGATGTCAGCAAATGGGTGGCGCCCGAAGCGATTGCGCAGGTGATCCTATTCCTGGCTTCGGACGCCGCAAGTATTATTCATGGCGCGCTGATCCCGGTCTATGGGTTGAGTTGATTTAACATTCGTAGACTAATTCGCCGCCCACATAGGTCTGCACAACGTGTAAATCGAGCATTTTGGCCGCTGGCGTTGTGAGCGGATCACCGCTTAACACGACCAGATCCGCCCATTTGCCCGGCGTGATGCT
>JBBQBY010000324.1:0-7767 GCA_038318235.1 Caldilineales bacterium | reverse complement strand
CCCCACCCGCGCCCAAGGGGCTCCCGCTCCCCAAACAGGGAGGGGACCGTCACAGGGTAGACGAAGTAACCGTTCCTCCCCTCGTTTGGGGGAGGTTAGGAGGGGGTAAAAACTCCGCTTTTCAAATTGAACTCAGTATAGCCCTCCCGTTCGGCGTGAGCGGGAGTCTTCTGGGCGCGGGTGGGGTGGCCTTGCGTAACATGAATTCGTAAATCGTAAATTCTCTTACGGCATGCCAATCGGATTCGCCTGATTGTGCGTAATAGTCTCTACGTCCCACAGATTTGAAAATTTCATGGCGCGCGGACAGTGACCATAGGCTTCATCAACCGTGAGCAGCAGCGCTTGCCAGATCTTGGCGTGATCATCGGGATTGAAGATTTCCATTTGGACGTTCATGGCGGCCAGCTTTTCCTTGTCCACGATCTCGATTGTGCCATTGACGCGCGCGGTGCAATTCTCGCCAGGAATAAAGAAGAGCAGCCCGACCTGCGCATTACGCGACAAATTTTCGTAGGATTGAAAGAGCCGATTCCCCGCGACATCGGGGATGAGCAGATGATGCTCATCCAACACTTTGACAAAGCCGGGTTTGCCGCCCTTGGGCGAAGCATCACACTGTCCAGCCTCATTGCTCGTCGCCAAGATCGCAAAAGGTGACTGGCGGATGAATTCCTGCACCCACTCGATCATATAAGGAACTACCTTTGCTTTCGTGCGGTCGGCTGGTTCACCAAACTGTTCTCGGAAGGGATTCGTAGCCATTCATGCTCTCCTTAAGGGCCTAAGTTGTTAACTCTTTGTACAGATGATAAAGCCTTCTACCGCAAAGATTGCAAAGCGCACGAAGTTTTCCTTTACGCGAAGCGGCTTTTTCTTTGCGCTCTTCGCGGCCTTTGCGGCAAAAAGCTTTTTAGTTCTGGCTTGTCCAGGGTAGGAAAGACCACTGTTAATTTTCTGGCACGCCTAACCAAGCTTAACCCAAACTCGATCATCCTCTACGCGTACTGGATATTGTTCTAAATAAGCGCCTGGCGCCGTTAGACATTCACCGTTTTTTACATCGTAACACCAGTTGTGCCAAGGGCAAAGCAAGAGGCCCTCACGCGCCAGATAACCGGCGTGGATCGGCATATCCTGGTGCAGGCAACTGTTGCGAAACGCGGTCAGGTTACCTTCAAAGTTGATGATCACAACGCCGTCTGCGCCGTGGTTGAGGAAATGAACCGTTTGCTCAGGCACCTCGGCGCGCAACGGGCCTTGTACCCAATCACCGGGCTCCAGACTAGGTTCAACATCAGTTAGTTGTGACATAAGATTGACCTCAAAATTTTTGTTCATAAAGCCCACAAAGGCGATAGAGAATATTTCAGAACGTTAACCGCTGCGCGTGCTTTGTGCGATCGCCGTGTGCTCTGTGAACCGTTTGGTAGTGATAATAAAGTAAAACCGGAGTGCGCCTGCCCTCCGGTTTATACAGTGCTTACTTACGCTTACCCTCAGTCTGCGTAGACCGCCTGACGTAGCCCTTTGATGTAACCAATCGCAAAGAGACGGCCAATCGAAGAATAACCGGCATTCTCGTTGCTGTCGCCTTCCATCGTCGGCACGTGATCCGGGCGCAGGACGCCTTCGAAGCCAATGTCACGGTAGGCCTTCATACAGGCGAGCATGTCGGTTTTGCCATTGTCGTGGAAGGTCTCAGCGAACTTTTCTGGCGTGCCGCGCACATCACGGAAGTGAACAAAGAAAATCTTGTTCTGCTTGCCAAACTTACGAATCACACTGGGCAGATCATCGGTCATCATCGTAAAGTTACCCTGGCAAAGACAGATGCCATTGACCTCGCTCGGCACGGTATCGACCAGGCGCTGATAATTCTCCACGCTGCGCATAATCCGGCCCAAACCGCGAATCGGCGACAGTGGTGGATCGTCGGGGTGCATAGCCAGCTTAACATTAGCTTTTTCCGCGACCGGGATCACCTTCTCAAGGAAGTATTTCAGATTTTCCCACAGTTGCTCTTCCGTGACCACGCCATATTCGGTGAGGGGTGCATTGACCATCAAACTATTGTCGTAACTAGTCACCACCGCGCCACCGCGTTCGGGGGTCGTGGTGGATGTGCGCATCCAGTTGAAGATCGGCATCCACTCATAACACCAGACGGGAATCTTCAGCGCGCCCATGTTGCGGATCAGATCACAAGTGGCTTCGATCTCTTCATCGCGTCCCGGTAGCCCCAGCTTCGCTTTGTTCAGCGGCGGACGGCTTTCAATCGTGTCTAATTCAAAACCGGCATTTTCATAGTTCTGTTTCATACGCACAAGCGACATATAGCCCCAAGGCAGATCATCTTTGGGGCGACTTTCCCAACCGGGGCGAAAATCCATGCCACCGACGACATAATCTACGCCGCACTGTTTCACCATTTTCCATAATGGCGTGGGATAAGGGGGGAGCACTTCGGCAATTTTGATCATACGACAATCCTTTCAACGCTGGGCACAAATATTTAATTTAGGTCGAATACAAAATAAGTTGGAGATATAGAGCGATTTTAACATGATCAACATAAACTTCGCAATGTAGTGAAGATACCCATAGGTTGCACAAGCAGCGGCGAACACCTGCCTGGCGGCACCAAAATTGATTGATCAGGCATCATCTTGACAGTTACTTGAGCACAAGATATCGTGTTGGTCGATTATGATTTAGCAACGATCTGCACTCATTCATCAAAAGAAAATACAATAGAAAGAAGAGACGATGAACCAATTACGTATCACCGTTGGCACATTCGAATTTGTAGCGCGCTTCGAAGAAGCCGATGCCCCGCGCACCTGCGCCGAATTTCGTCAACTGTTGCCCTATCGCCAAAAGTTGATTCACGCCCGTTGGAGTGGCGAAGCGTGCTGGATTCCGCTGGGTGAATTTAAACTGGATGTGAATTTCGAAAATCACACCAGCCATCCGGCGCCCGGGGAAATTCTATTTTACCCCGGCGGCTACAGCGAAACCGAAATTTTATTTCCCTACGGCGCCAGTTGCTTTGCCAGCAAAATGGGGCAACTCGCTGGCAATCATTTCTTGACTGTTGTCGAAGGCCGCGAAAATCTACGCGCCGTAGGACGCAAGGTGCTCTGGGAAGGGGCACAAGATATTCTATTTGAGGAGATCGAGACGAAATAAAAGGGGCGAATGACTTTTGGAAAGTCACTTGCCCCTTGATCGCCAAACCCTAAGCTCACTTGTTGGTCAGTTGTGGGTATGAAACACTGAAACCAGAGGCAGGTCAATCCGCTTCTTGCTTTGAAAAGTGAAACGTATCTTGACTGGCTATGCGACTTATATCAGATTTTGCAACCAACCTGCGATTGCCTGCCCAATCTCATCCGGCGCGTCCTCTTGGAGATTATGGAGACCGCGCACGCTCACTTTGCTTTGTGCAGGCCAGATGCGACAAAATTCATGCTGACTTGGTTGCAACCGGCCTGGGTTGCCCTGAATATATAATTTGGGTACGTCACTGTCGGCAAGCCACGCGCCGTAGGCCGTGACGATCTCGGTCACATCGGCTGGCTCGCCATCCACCGGCAGTTGACGGGCCCAGGTGAGAGTGGGCCGCCACGCTTCGCCTGGCTCCGCAAACGGACGGCGATAGGCATCCTGTTCTTCCTCTGTTAAGCGCCGCTGGATACCCGCAGGCAGGTTAAATTCAATGAATGAGTTTTGCTCCAGCACCATCTGTTCGCCTGCCGGAGATCGCAACGTCTGGAAAACCTTGCGGGCAGCTTCTGGGTACTCGCTCCAGGTGTATGGCTTGACAATCGCTTCCATATAGGCGATGCCTTTCACCGCATCCGGGTGGCGATTCGCCCAGTCAAAACCCAGCGCCGATCCCCAGTCATGCATCACAAAGGTGACTCTTTCGCGTATGCCAAGCGTCTGCACATGTGGCATAATATTGCGCCAGATGTAGGAGGAGGTGGGATTGCCGTGCAGAAAGACAATCGGATCACCCTGGCCCTCGTCCACATAGGCCATCTCCAAGCCCAGAATTTGTTGCTGCTTTTTTTGATAAGGAAACGCCGCGCTAATCATACTTTTTTACCTTTCGCGAATGCATGGCTGATGCGCCCAGATTGATTGTCCTGTTTGCTCGTGGACAAATCGTACCTCAGTTACTACAGTATAGCGCGACAGCGGACGCAGGGCACCCTGCAAAGGATCTAGGTGAGCCTGATCGATGGTGCAGTAACGGGTCAACAGGGCAAGAAGCGCAAAAAAAGTAATTTTTGAAATCGATACGAAAAATATCACTAATCCTCTGCCCAATTTCTGGATGAGTATAGGAAATTTCAACATCAATATTGGAAGGAATCTCATTGTTGACCGTGCTCAAAAAGCTTTCATAATGAAATTTATGGATTTCTCCAGGCGATAAATATTTTGTGCCATCCTTTAGTAAAGGTGGCATTTCCCGATTATCTTTCCACACTAGAGGCGTTAAAAAATTGAACTTTACATCTTGCGCTATCGAATTACCGACATTTGCTACAATTAACGTAATAGCAACACCATGTCTTACCTCAACATCAAATTTTACAAGTGGAGAAAACGAACGTCTGCGATTACGTACATCCTGAATTTCGTAGTCTTCCATTGGCACAGATTCAAAGTTGTACCTTCTATAATATCTATGATCTGTTGCTTGGTGCGCGGTAATACTTCTTGGTATCTCAACAACGTAAGCTACCTGAGTTGGAACACCATTTAGAGGTACAGGATGTATGACAACATCTGGAATACGAGGCCGAATATTGCTAATTACTTGCTCAAGCCATTCCTTTGAAATTTGTGTACGGTCAATCGCGTCTGTTTTTTCTGCTAGGTGCTTCCTAGCATGGTCATTATACTCTTTGATTCCATAGATGATTATACCCCCTGCTGAATTAGCGAAAGCAGACACATCTTTCGTAACTTCTTTTCGCTTATCATCAGTTTTCGCTAATGCACCCGAAGCTTTATAGTCTAGAGCCAAATTTTCTTCAATTTCATCTGTTATATAACTTTCTAGGCGAGCTTGATCCCAGATATTATTCATACAGTAGTAAACTCCTATATTACACCAATACTGATAATAGCAATCCCAATCATGTTTGGAACACCAAAGCTCAAAACATCCCGCTGTTTCCGGACAAGGACGAAGTAGATCGCACCGTTCCAAAAAGCAAAATTGTCGTCGAAGAACTGGTATACCGGTTAACCGGTATACCAGTTCTTCGACGACAATTTTGCCAGTTCATGAAGATCAAATATCTAAACTATCATTAATATCTTTCTGATACGCGTCCAATTCCTCGTTCAGCACTTCTTCCATTGTCACCAAACGCTGGGCCACGCCGGATTCGAGCATGGCATAAGAGACACCAACCGAGCGCGTGCCTTGCGTGATGTCAACTTCGGCGGGGTGCTCGCCTAGGATCGCACCGGCGAAATCAGCATACTCGACGGCCAGCAATTTGCGGTCGGTCTGCTCAAACGGGAATTCATAGTGCCAGAGGCGGTCACCGCCAAAGAGCGTGGCGGTGGCTTTGTCCAGGTGGAAATCAGGCACAAGGTCGAGCAGACGTGCGTCATTGATCGGCTCTTGGCCAACGCGATGTAGCGTGGCGACATGACCGCTGCGGTCATTCGGCATATCAAACGAGCCTTTGGAACCGTGAATCTGGCGCGACCAGATGCCTTGGCCCCAGCCGGCATGATCCTCGATATATTGGCCGACGGCACCATTGGCAAAGTTGATCGTGGCGTACGTGGCATCCTCAGCGGTCACCGCAAACTGGGGCGGCATTTCACGCTGGAATTTGTCATAGATTGGGTTCGGGTTGGTCACCTTTACCCCCTGCGCCGTTGGGTTTTGGCGGATCGGCTCATGCGTGCGCGTTTGGGCGTACAAACTGGTGATCGGGCCCAGGAAGTATTCCATGATATCAGCAAAGTGGACGCCCACATCGAGCAAAATCCCGCTTTGGTCTTTCATATGACGCCAGACCGAGATCAACATCTTGTTGCTGCCGCCCACAGTGTTGTGGATCATCAGGCGCGGTGTGCCAATCGCATCGGCCTCGATCAAGGCTTTGATCAGTCGGTTGATCGGGTCACGTCGGTAATTTTCGGCCACGCTGACGACCAGATTATTTGTGTTGGCGGTGTTCTTGATAATGTTCGAGGCTTTTACGGTCAGGCCAACCGGCTTCTCGATCATCATGTGCATGTTGTGGCTCAATGCCTGCAACGCCAGTGAATGATGAAAGCGCGGCGTGGTGGTGACATCCACCGCGACAACGCCGAGCGGTGCGAGTTCTTCGATCTTGCTGACTACTGTGGGGCGCTTGCCGAAATGTTCGGCGGCTTGATCGGCCAACGACTCAGCATTATCGCGCACAGGATCGCACGCGCCAACTAGTTCAAACCGATTCAGCCCAACCCGTTCCAATTCGACCAGGCCATACATATGCCGATGGCCCATACCGCCGCAGCCGACAATGGCTAGTGGAATTTTTTGCATTTTTGGTTCCTTCTTTCTTTATTGACAACGCGAACAATGATAGATTAAAATAGCCATCTAGATAGCCATAAGGGGATGATAAATTATGTTAAAAAGTTACTCTATTGCCGAAGCACGCAATCATTTTGCCGAAATCGTACGCGATCTCGAACACGAATCGCCGGTGCAATTTACACGGCGCGGCGAGCCAGTTGGCATCTTGCTCTCTCCACGCGAATATGCGCGCTTACAAAAGGGCAAAGTTGATTTTTGGGAAGCCTATCTAGCCTTTCGCCAGCACTTAGATGAAGAAGGAATTGATCTGAACCCCGATGAAATTTATGCAGATATACGCGACCGTTCGGCACCGCAAGAGGCACGCGGATGACCTTACGTTATATGCTTGACACGAACATCGTACTGGAACCATTAAAAAAACCAAACATCCAAAGTGTGCTTACACGATTACGCCAGCACCAAAATGAAGTCGCGCTATCAGCAACCGTGTGGCATGAGTTATGGTTTGGCTGCCACCGTCTGCCACCTTCACGCCGTCGTTCTGAACTTGAGCGCTATCTTAACGAAATTGTGCAACCTTCCATGCCAATCTTGCCTTATGACGTTGACGCAGCCGATTGGTTTGCTATTCGTCGCGCTCAATTGGTCAGTCAAGGCTTGCCGCCTGCTGTTGCTGATGGACAGATCGCAGCCGTTGCAGCGGTCAATAATTTGATCATGGTAACCCGCAATATAAGCGACTTTGCGAATTTTCGTGATCTCACCCTCGAAAACTGGTTTGAACCCACTCCTTAATCCCGCCTGTCACCCATAATCGCATCTATGTTTTAACTGATTGGGCTGATTTTCTCAATAAGGTTCTGCTACAGCTCGCTCGAACGTTTCACTAACCCAACTGTTCAAACTTTTATTAACTGTTCGCGCTTGAATATAAATTTTACGGTGTAGCTCTGGTGGAATCCGTACCGTGAAAGTACCCGAAAATGGCTTTTCTGGGTCTTCGTTGCGCTCGGCACAAAACTCTAAGTAATCTTCAATCGAATCCTGGAAAGCTTGTAACTGCTAACCCCACCCGCGCCCAAGGGGCTCCCGCTCCCCAAACGAGGGAGGGAACCGTCACATGATGCGCGCAGTTCTCGACGCGTCCCGTGACAATTCCTCCCCTGTTTGGGGGAGGTTAGGAGGGGGTGGCTTGG
>JBBQBY010000323.1:0-7774 GCA_038318235.1 Caldilineales bacterium | reverse complement strand
AATGAAATCCGGAGTTTTTACCCCCTCCTAACCTCCCCCAAACGAGGGGAGGAACTGATCCTTCGTCTACCTTGTGACGGTTCCCTCCCTGTTTGGGGAGCGGGAGCCCCTTGGGCGCGGGTGGGGTAAAACTCCGGATTTAATTCTGAACTCAGTATAGCATAACTTCGCCAACGCTGTACTAGCTACCCCCTTATGGTTTTGTTATACAGTTCAGGTAACTGGCTCAAAACTAATGGGCATTACCACCTGGCCCTTCCGTCGCCCAACCGTTGCTATTCAACAAAGCCACCCAAATCTCAGCCGACATCGTAAGTGGCTGGCCGCTCCCCTTTTTGGCCTTGAGTGCGTCGATCCAGAGGCCCGTTTCGCCTACTTTGCGCGCAAGTGGCTTGCTGCCTTTGTCCGCTTTGGGGGTGGTTAACTGCATTTCCTTCTCATTCGACAGGATTAATTCAGGCACGTGTTTCACCAGATTACTTGTCATATGTTCGACCTGCTGGGTGAAGCGCGTGTAGAGTTCGTCAACGGGTTCGCCATTGGGTAGATCATGCCAAGCCCATAATGCATCCTGGTTTTTATAATTGATACGGGCGGCATCGAACAGAATCTTCAGGTGCTCGTCCATGAGCTTGTCGATCACCCGCGCCATCTCGGTATTAACCTGGTCTAGGTTGAGCGCCTGGCCGACCACCCCGGCCCCAGCGAATTGTAATCCACTCAGCCCAGGCCGCGTCGCCAGATACTTTGCCCAGCGACTCTCCAGCGCCTGCGTGGTCGTGGGACAAAGCCCACTGTGATCGAGCACATGATGATAGACGTTCGGGCGCAAGGCTGGCGTTGGATGTTCGCCATCTTCGCTGACAAATTCTTGCAAGGACAAGGCGGCCTGTAAATCCTGGAAACTGAGGGCGATCAGCGGGCCCGCCACCAAACAACCATAGACATCCGCAAAAATCTCTTCTAGCCAGTTCAAAAGCCACTGCGGTCGTCCAGCCAACTCGTTGCTCAGCACGGCTGCAAAACGACTCCCTGTATGTTGGCATTGCTGAAAAATACCGTGGCGATAGACATAATGACCCACTTCATGCGGGATCGCCAGCAGATCACGGGGGCTGTCAATCGCGCTAAAGGGAATGCCGATCAGCGCTACGGGCGCGTAGGGCATGATGCGCACGGTCACCGATTTTTGAAAATAGGTGACCACGGTCATATCCGGCAACAAATTCGCTTTGATCGCCGGCTCGAGCGCAGCATAGGCCAGGATATCGGCCTTGTTAAGCGTCGTGCGCATTTCTGGCAGGGCGGTCGGCATGCGGAAATGTTCCGCGCGCGCCATCACATCGAGATCAAACGAAATTTGATCCAGGATTGTACTCAGCACATATTCTTTGGGATAGCGCGGCGAAGGTTCGAGATAGATGCCCTCATCGCCTTCAAAGCCACTCTTGAAAAAATCATAATGACTGCCGCCGAAGACCTGTAAACACTGGCGCAGACTCTTTAATGTTTCGTAGCGGGGAGCTTGGCTGTCATCGCTTCCCGCGTGATTTGCCTTTAAAATTCGCTCTAACGCATGCCATCGTTTTTCCCAAACATCAAGGGGTTGGTTTCGCATCGGGTTTGCTCCTTCTATCAATATAATCGCTATGAACAAAAATGGGCTTGGGTTATCCAGTTATTATCATTACAGACGAGATTCAGTATAATTAAGTAACGCTGAATAATCGTTGATTTAACGCGCTGGGGATGGGTGCCAAGCTGCACATTTGAGTCTGCGCTCAGCATCCGGCCCTGGCCCGTCGCAGAATGAAATTCTTATGGAAAACAAACGTTTAATAGCTCATTATTCCATCACATTCTTGATGGGCTACGCACTCGTTGTTATACTATAGCTAACTCTTTTATCAGGCGTTTGAGCAGAAGGCGGAAAATAAAATCTTGCTGATTCAAGTTCAAAAAACACCCAACCCAAACGCGCTAAAATTTATTTTACCTGAGAAAAAATTTGCGCAACCGCTTAACTTTGCCAGCACCGAGACTGCCGCCACCCATCCCCTGGCCAGGCAGTTGTTCGACCTAGGTAACATCTATAATGTCTTTATGGTGCAAGATTTTATCACAGTCAATAAGCTGCCGGATGTGCCTTGGTCTCCCATGGACATTGAGATCCAGACCATAATTGCCCAGTTTTTCAGTGAAGCGTGATGAGTGAAAAAGGTCATTTGATCTCACTCATCACTCATCATTCATCACGTATTAAACGTTGCCTAGTCAATCTTTCGCAAAAGGAATGCTCTCCCTATCATGAACATCTGCATCTTAAATGGTTCGTATGAAGAGTCGGACGCACCGACCAAGGATTTTGACCCCTTACCGGATCCAATGCCCTATCTGCCAGGGCAGCACTGTGAACAACATTGGATTCACAAAACGACAGCCGTCCGGCAGGTGCGCGATCTGGTGCGGCAAGGGTTTGATCTCTTCATCAATTTGTGTGACGGCGCCTGGGATGAAGATCGGCCAGGCATCGAAGTTGTGCAAGCTTTGGAACGTTACGGTGCGGCCTTTACCGGCGCTGGCGTCGAATTTTATGAACCGACGCGCGAAACGATGAAATTTGTCTGTCACTACTGGGATATTGAGACCCCAGCTTATATTTTTGTGATGGAGACGGGCAAGCTGGAAATTGCCACCCAGCATCTGCGCTTTCCCTTAATTGTAAAACACCCGAACAGCTACAACAGCATTGGCCTTACGCGGGCGTCACGCGTAGAGACGATCGAACAACTTTATCACCAGGCCTCGATCACAATTGGAAATTTTGGCGGCGCCCTGATCGAAGAATTTATTGAAGGGCGTGAATTTACAGTGTTGGTGGTCGAAAATCCCGACGACGAGCAGAACCCAATCGCCTATATGCCCGTGGAATTTTGTTTTCCAATCGGTGAATCATTTAAACATTTCGATCTCAAATGGATCGATTATCAGGGGATGACGTGTGTCCCCTGCACCGACCCAGCCTTAGCCACACGTCTACAGGAGATGTCAAAAAAGCTTTTTACTGGGCTAAATGGCAATGGGTACGGGCGCTGTGACATCCGCATGAACGCGCAAGGCGAGTTGTTCATGCTAGAGATTAATCCTAATTGTAGCATTTTTTATCCAACCCAGGAAGCGGGCAGCGCGGATTTTATTCTATTGCAACAGCCAGGCGGCCACAAAGATTTTGTCAACAAAATTATTCAGGCGGCCCTCAATCGTAAACGCCAGCAGACCCCCAAGTGGAAAGTCTTCTTACACCGCGAAAGCGGTTTTGGCATGGTGGCGATAGAAGAGATTGCAACCGGCGAAGTGATCGTAGCCTATGAGGAAAAAGCCCACTATTTAGTCAGCAAAACCCATGTGCGCAAGCACTGGGATGCCATCAGACAGGGGTGGTTCGCGCAATATGCCTATCCCATTACCGAGGAAATTTGGGCCACGTGGAGCGATAAGCCGGGTGATTGGAAGCCGATCAATCATTCGTGCGATCCGAATGCCTGGCTAGAAGGCTTGGATATGGTGGCGCGGCGGCCAATTGCGCGTGGTGAACAAATCACCATGGATTACGCCACCTTTTGCAGCGATGTGATGCAGCCTTTTGCCTGTCATTGTGGCGCGCCCGATTGTCGCGGCGTGATCCAGGCGACCGATTGTATGACGCTTTGCATCGAGCGCTATGGCGACCATATTTCTGATTACGTGCGCACCAAACGCCAACAAGTGATTACCGAGACCGATCAGCGATTTTCTATCAGCTGAGTGCAACCAACGTTTTCCAATAGAGTTTATTCCGATTGATTATTTGGATAGCAAAACAGCGCCAGATCGGTCTTTTAGGTGCGGTTAAAAACCGCACCGACAAATGCACAAAATTAAATCGGAATAAGGTCTAATGATTACAGAGGAATTAGTAAGCGGCAATTAGTAACTCACCTTACGCAGCGGCAGCTTTGCCCCATCCGCGCCCAAAGGGCTCCCGCTCCCAGTGGGCGAGAATGATCGCGGGACAGTAGCAACAAGTTGGCTAGCCCGTGACGATCCTCCCCCGACGGGGAGTAAGAGGGGGGCGGGTAGATGCCTGCGTAACATGCGTTAGGAAATAGTCGTTTATAGCCGTCAATTAACCCTTACTAATTACTCCTTACCAATCACCATTTACCAATCACCAGAATAATAGGCGCTCATGACCAATCCTCAATCCCCAATTCAGACTTCACCCATGATGGTCTCCAGTGAAAATGGCCGTGCCGGTATGGCAGCAGCGATGCAGTTATTACGCGAAGGCGGCCGCGCTTTAGATGCCGTTGAACTAGCCTGTCGCATTGTCGAAGACGATCCAGAAGATCAGAGCGTCGGCTATGGCGGGTTGCCCAATGTCGTCGGCGAGGTGGAGCTAGATGCCAGTATTATGGACGGACGCACGCTGAAATCGGGTGCCGTGGCGGCGCTGCATGGCTACGGCCATCCGATCACACTGGCGCGCCGCGTGATGAGCGAGTTGCCGCATGTATTGGTGGTGGGTCGCGGCGCCGAACGTTTCGCCGCCGAATTGAACCAAGCGCCCGCCAATCAGTTGACCGAAGCCGCGCTGAAACGCTGGCGCGAACGCTTTACCGCTAACGACATCGAGCCCGGTACAACCCAAGCGTTGCGCACGGTGACAGCCCAGCTAACTCGTCCTGTTCACTTGCAAGACAAGTTGCTCAAACCTGGCAAAGTGGATACACTGGGAACAGTCAATTTTCTGGCGCGTGACCAATACGGCGATCTAGCCTCGGCGGTCAGCACCAGCGGCATTGCCTGGAAATATCCAGGCCGCGTTGGCGATAGCCCGATTATCGGCGCGGGCAACTATTGTGACAACCGCTACGGCGCGGTTGCCTGCACCGGCATGGGCGAGTTGGCGATTCGGGTTTCCAGCGCACGTAGTCTGGTGCTTTATCTAAAAATGGGCATGACGCTGCACGCCGCCGGCATGGAAGCCTTGCAAGATTTACACTATATTTTTACGGAGCCGACGCAATATATGAACATTGTTGCGCTGACGCCACAAGGCGAACACGCTGGCTTTACGACAGTGCCAGGTAAACAATATATGTATATGACAAACGAGATGGATGCACCAAATCTGGCCGAGCGGACACTGCTAGCCCACCAGGATCAGTCCCAACAGTAGGAAATATTATGACGGTTATCGTTAAAATGCCCCAACTGGGCGAAAGTATTGTCGAAGGCACGGTGACGCGCTGGCTCAAAGCGCCTGGCGATGCGGTGGCGAAATTTGAGCCATTGCTGGAAATCACCACCGATAAAATCGATACCGAAATTCCCGCGCCGGCAAGTGGCATCTTGTTGGAGATTGTTGCGCCAGAGGGCAAAACGGTGCGCGTCGGCAGCCCGTTGGCGCACATCGGGGAACCAGGTGAACGGAACAGCGCGGCCACTCCCCCCAGTGTAACAGTCCGTGCAGAGGCTTCGGCCAACATGCTAACATCGCCAAAGTCAGCGCCTCAAGCCGCGGCTCCAGCCCAGGCCAAACCAATCGGGCGCGAGTTTATCAGTCCCGTCGTCGCGCGTATTGCCAGTGATCACAATATCGATCTGGCCCAGGTCGCCGGCTCTGGCGCCAGTGGAAGGGTTACCAAAAAAGACGTGCTAACCTATGTTGAGCAACGGCAACTGGCGACTGAGTCGCAATTACCAATAGCCGTTCCCAATCAAGCCGTAGCCGAAGCGCCACCATCTCGACCCACCGTCACTGAAGACGAGATTTTGACGCCGCTGACTGCTATGCGCCGGGCAATTGCCCACCATATGGTGCAGAGCGTGCAGACGAGTCCGCATGCGACCACCATCTTCGAGGTGGATATGAACGCGGTAGTGCAGCATCGCGAGATCCAGAAACGTGCGCTGGCCGATAAAGGCATTCATTTAACCTACACCCCTTATTTTGTCGCCGCCGCCGCCGCGGCCTTGCGCGCCGTGCCGCAGGTCAACAGTCGATTTAGCGAGGAAGGTATTATCACAAGTCGGCGCATCCATATCAGCGTGGCCGTGGCGCTAGCCGAAGGACTGATCGTGCCCGTGATCCGTGACGCTGACGAGAAGAATTTGCAAGGGCTGGCGCGCGCGGTCAATGACCTGGCGCAACAAGCACGCAGCGGCAAACTGGCGCCGGATGCCAGCAAAGGCGGCACCTTTAGCATTACCAACCACGGCGTCAGTGGCAGTCTGGTGGGTACGCCAATTATCAATCAGCCACAGGCCGGCATTCTGGGGATTGGCGCAATTGTCAAGCGGCCAGTGGTACGGAGCAGTAGCACATCGCTCTTGCCCAGCGCCGACGACGCGCTGGTGATTCGCCCGATGTGCTATCTTAGTTTTAGCTTTGATCATCGGATTTTAGATGGTGCCAAGGCCGATGAATTTTTGACGCGGGTGAAAGAAAAGTTAGAAAATTGGAAAGATAATTAAAGCTCACAGATCGCAGACTATTTTTCGTTTATAATCGATCTGAAAATTTAATTTACCCCACCCTAACCCTCCCCGAAGCAGGGAGGGACCCGATCGGTGGGTAGATCACTCACCCTATTCTGTCCCTGATCCGTTCCCTCCCTTACCAGGGGAGGGTTAGGGTGGGGTAGCAGTTTACGAAAAATTTTAAAATGGGCTAACCACCCTAAAACACGCAGTAGATTTTACGTAATCTTGATTGATGGTCGATAAAATGCCACTGCGTAAGCAGATTGAAAGGACTCAAATGAGTAATCAAAATTATAATTATGATGTGATTGTCGTAGGCAGTGGCCCTGGCGGCTATGTCGCCGCGATCCGAGCAGCACAATTGGGCTTAAAAACGGCGATTGTCGAGCGCGAAAATCTGGGTGGCGTCTGCTTAAACTGGGGCTGTATTCCCAAAAAGTCACTCTTAAAGAATGCTGAGGTCTTAGAGACCCTCAAGCACGCCGCCGATTTTGGCTTTACCTTTGACAATTTACAGGTGGATTTTGGCAGCGCGATCACGCGCAGTCTAGGCATTGTCGATCGCCAGACCAAAGGCGTCGGCTTTCTGATGCGCAAAAACAAGATCGAAGTGATCGAAGGCCAAGGCACCTTTACCGATGCGCACACGTTGCAAATTGGTCCGTCAGAATTTAAGCCCGGCATCGCCGCGCGTACAGTGACGGCTGATAAATTTATCATCGCCACCGGCGCGCGGGCGCGTGATCTGCCAAATGCCAAAGTCGATGGCAAGCGCATCATGCAATATCGCCATGCGATCCGGCTTCAAGAGAAACCAAAATCCTTGATCATCGTCGGCGCTGGTCCGATTGGCATGGAATTGGGCGATTTTTACCGGGCCTATGGCACCGAAGTAACCGTGATTGAGATGCTGGACCAGATCTTGCCGCTGGAAGAGCCAGATGTAGCCGCCGAAGTGGCCAAAGCCTTCAAGAAGAAAGGCTTTAACCTCTTCACCAGCTCGCGCACCGAAAATTTTGCCGTGGACGAGAACGGTGTCACCGTCACGATCAAAAACTTAAAGACGGAGAAAATAGAGACCG
Organism: Caldilineales bacterium; assembly: GCA_038318235.1. Classification (GTDB taxonomy): domain Bacteria; phylum Chloroflexota; class Anaerolineae; order Caldilineales; family Caldilineaceae; genus JAPLGZ01. The sequence goes on along the minus strand of JBBQBY010000323.1, from coordinate 164 downwards.
TACATGCCGAGCGTGTGCTGATTTCGATTGGCATTACGCCGAACACCGAAAACATGGGGCTCGATAAAATTGGGGTAAAACTAAACAAACCCGGCTTTGTCGAAATCGATGCCAATATGCGCACCAACGTAGAAAACATCTATGCAATTGGCGATTGCACGGGT
>JBBQBY010000322.1:0-7804 GCA_038318235.1 Caldilineales bacterium | reverse complement strand
CTTGGGCACAGGACCCAACAGGGGGATCGGTCCGGTGATTGGATGTTCGACCACTTGCACCATTTGGCGGGCGATCGCTTGCGGGTCGGCCAGGGCGGTGGGAATATCGTTAACCGGGCTACAGGGTACCTTTGCGGCGACCAATTGTTCCAGCCAGAAACCGGTCGATTGTTGGCGGAAACGCACTTCCAGCAGCGGAATCAAGGTGGTTCGCTGCGCCACGCGTGCTGGGTTGGTGGCAAATTGTGGATCCTGCGCCAGTTCGGCACAAGCGAGCACTTGGCAGAGGGCGGCAAACTGCGTATCATTGCCCACTGCCAACATTAACCAACCATCAGCGGTAGCCATCAATTGATAGGGCACAATCGCGGCGTGGGCATTGCCATAGCGTTTCGGCGGCTCACCGGAAACCAGATAGGCGCTGGCGACGTTGATCAACCAGCTCAGTTGCACGTCGAAGAGGGCGATGTCAATCGCCTGGCCTTCACCGGTTATTTGGCGGTGATGCAAGGCCGCCAGAATCGCGATCGCCGCGTGCAGACCGGTGGTCACATCGACAGCGGCAACCCCCACTTTATAGGGTTCGCCTGGCCCATCGGCACTGTCTTCGGGGCCCGTGATGCTCATGAGGCCGCTTTGGGCCTGGATCGCTGTATCGTAGCCTGGGCGCTGGCGGTAAGGGCCGGTCTGGCCGTAACCGGTTAGGGCACAATAGATTAATCCTGGATTTATTTCGTGTAGTGATGAATAGCCTAGGCCAAGCCGATCTAGGGTGTCGACTTTGAAGTTCTCAATCAGCACATCGGCCTTCGCCACCAAGGCTAATAAAATTTGCCGCCCGGCTGCGGTTTTTAGATCCAGGGTGACGCTCTCTTTGTTGCGATTGGCCGCGAAAAAATAGGCGCTTTCACCGTTGGCGGTAAAAGGGGGACCCCAGCGCCGCGTGTCATCGCCACTGCCGGGCTGTTCAATTTTGATCACGCGCGCGCCTAGATCGCCCAAGACCATCGTGGCGTAGGGGCCGGCCAGTATGCGTGAAAGATCGAGGATCAGGATGTCGGACAATGCACTGTTCATAACATCTAGTGTATCATGGTTGGTGTAGATTCGTTGTATGATACCATATTTAGGGTGTGAATTATTTATTCTGGCGGGCGTCGCTTGCTGCGCCGTCCCGACGTTTATACAATATTCAGCTGCTTGCTCGATAAGCTTGACCCGAAAGGGGGAAGATTGATGATAAAGACAATTTCGCAGGCAACCGCACGCTTGTTATGGCTGGTTTTGGTGCTCTGCTTGAGTGCCGCGTGTAATAGTGGGCAGAGCGAAGCGAATAATGCCCAGGCAACCGTGGTCGCACTTTCCACCGAAAATGCACGGTTGGTGACCGCTGTGGCAACGTTGGCGCAACAGCCGAATCATAGCAGTGTGGTCGCGGCGGCTGCCACACCTGTGCCCGTCGCTCCTGGCGCAGCCAGTCGCAACATAACAACCACGGCCAACGTAACAACAACTGGTGCCGTGACGAATAGCGCGGCATCAACCGGTACGGGAGCAAATCGCTCTGTACCCAATAGCCCGGTGCCAATCAAGGATCCATCGCCGGAACCGGGGCCACTGCCGACTATCTTAGACGAAATTTCCCTCGCGCCGGAAGGGGCGGTGTTGCTCGATTTTTATCTGGATCAGCCAACCAACCGCATGTACGTGACTGACAATGCGAACCACTTATACGTGTTGGACGCCATCAGCCATACCGTGCTTGCCACCATTCCGGCCGCGGGCACATTGACGATGGATGCGGCCCAGCATCGGCTCTATGTGGCGCCGGCGGATGTCTATTTTATGCCAAAGCCGGCGATTACGGTCGTCGATACCCAATTATTGACGATTACAGCCAGCATTAGCGATGCCACACATCTGGCGCTTGATACCGCGCATAATCGGCTCTTTGTGGGCAGCCGCGTATCGGCCACGAGCGCCCAAACGCCACCGAATGTGCGCGTGCTCAACGCCGATTCACTCGCCACCGTTGCCACGATCCCACAGGCCGGCATCCCGGTCTACAATTCAATTCGCAATGAACTGTTGGTGGTCGGCCATACGATCTATGCCGTTGATCCTGATACGGCGCAAATCAAACAAGATCTGCTGCCAGAGATTACCAGTCAGCCGTTACCCTGGTGTGATGGCTGTAGTTTTGCGAATAATGCCTACGTCTTCCCCAATGATAACCTAGTTGCCTTTGATATCCAGCCGATTTCGCTGGGTAAAGGCGCGGGTCTGCTGCTACCGCCGCGCTTTTTCGATGCCACAAGCATGGCGGCAATGACGAAACCTGCCGAGATTCCAACGATCCAGCCAGGGTGTGGCAGCCAGAAAAGTTTACTCAAGCCGGTCAATAATCGCATCTATCGCCACCAAAGTTATGATCGTTATGTCTTTTATAACAATTTGTTGATTGAAGATCTGGATGGCAACGTGCTGGCTTTGCGCGATGGTTTAGAGCAGCCGTTTATCAATGTGCAGACCAACCAAGCCTATGCCAATGGCTGGGTGATCGATCTCGATTCCTGGCTGCCGATTGGTCAAATGCCCACCGTTTGTCTATTTATGCACGATGCGCAGCAGGGTCTGTTATATGGGAGTCGCCAGAATGACTTGCTGGTTTTGACGGAGCGTGGCGGCCAACTATCCGCCGTGACATCGGAAACGCCCGCCGCCTTGCCCGAGAAATCGATCAGCCAGGTGGTCTTTTCACCTGACTATGCCAATGACAAGACGATTTTTCTGATCAGCGAGAAGAGCCGGTTATATCGTTCGGTGGATGGTGGCCAGACCTGGTCTATGCTGCGCGGGGCCGTGCCCATGAATTCGTTCGCTACCTTGAACCTGGCCATTTCCCCGGATTTTGCCCAGGATCACACCCTCTTCACCGGTGGTTATTTGGGGGAAAGCTGGGGCGAAGGCGTTTTGCGCTCCACCGACCGCGGCGACACCTGGCAACCGATGTGGAATGATTTGAGCTTCCTGCGCGTCTATCGCGTGGCCCTATCGCCAACCTATGCTACGGATGGCGCTTTGTTGGCCTATGCGCATTATGCGCGTTTGGCCATGATGGAAAACGGCGTCGCCGTCCAGCGTTCCACTGATCGCGGGGTAAGCTGGACGGTCGCGTTGACGACGACTGATGAAGCCAGCGCCCCACTACCAAGTGCGGTGCTGGGGACGCCGGCCGCGCCAACCATACCGTTGCGGATTGCGGCGGATAATCGCCAAATCGAGCGCACAATCGACAATGGCCAGACCTGGCAGGTGGTCAATTTGTCCTTGCCAGAGGATGCCTTACTCGTGCAAGTGCTGCCATCACCTGGCTATCCAGATGACGGTACGCTCTACATTCTCGGTGACAGTGAGGTGTGGCGGGTGACGGACAATGGCGCAACGTTCCAGGCCTGGGGCGATAGTCGGCTCAAGGGGCGTGATACGGAGCATAAGTTGTCGGCGATTGCCGTGTCACCCAAAACGAGCGACGGCGCCTATCAGCTTGTGATCGGCACGAATGCGGGTGAATTTTGGACATTGAATCCTGCCACGTTGCAATGGCAAGCGCCGATCCAAGGCGCCAGTGTGACACCCGCGACGCCGGTCGTCGCCGCTGTTACACCAACAGTACAGGCTGGCACCAATCTGACGCCGACAGCGGTGATTCCTACCGTAACCGCGATCACGCCGACGCAAACAATCTCCGCGACCAAGCCGATCACAGCCGCACTGGTGCCGATGGCCAGCCCCACACCCGGTGGACCGACACCTACGCCACCAGCACCGCTGGCGGGTGAGCCATCTGCGGGTCTGTATCGGCCAGAAGGCGCATTTGCCAGCCAATGGGAAAAGGATACGCGGTTACAACAAGGTTTGGGTTGGGCCAAAACGGCGGCTTCTGGCACGACTGCCACCGCGATCCAGACCTTTGATCATGGCACGATGATCTGGCGCAGCGATACGCAGCAAATTTATGCGATCTATGCGGATCGCACCTGGACGGTTTTCACGGATACCTTCAAAGAAGGCGATGCCGAAAACGATCCGAATCTGCGCGTGCCCCAGGGCAAACTCCAGCCGATGCGCGGCTTTGGCAAAATCTGGCGCGAAAATCCCGCCGTGCGCGAAAAACTCGGCTGGGCTACGGCGAAGGAACAGGGCATCAGTTCGCCGCTCCAGAACTTCGAGCACGGTTTTATGCTGCGCGCCGGTGGTTTGGTCTATGGCTTAGTGGAACAGACAGACGGCAAGCGCGTCTGGTATTGAGTGAGGTAAGATGTAAGTGGTAAGTGGTAAGTGGTGAGTGTAAACCGTCTATCATCTACTACTTACCATTTACTACTTACTTCTCCATCTGCAACACGATCCGGCCGCGGCCGTGCCCGGGCTGGCTTAGCAGGTTGAAAGAACCCTTAGCGCATTTTCCATTCGGCAGGTAAGACACCAGCGGCGTAGACGCGCACCAACACCGCACCCGTCTGGGGCGTGGGTCGCGAAATCTGCTCCAGTTTGAGTTGGTCTGGTCCACCGTATTGATGAACCCGGATGGCCTGCATGGTCTGGTTGGACATCGTTACGTATATCCTTTGGCTGTTTTGAAAATTGCTTACGACAAGTCGATCTGCGCTGAGGATCGCGCAAACAGCCCAGTCATCCATCAGCCGAAAGATCAGATTTGCTCTGTACTTTAGGCCAGGACGCAGCCTTTATCCAGCTTTGCTTGCCACTTATCTGTGTAGTCCACCCTAGGTCTAAACGTTGTCCTCGCTTAGCTTTGAAAGTTTGTCAAGGGCAACTTCCCCTTTTTGGCTGTGAAAGACAATTTTTTGGCTGCGATCTTGTTGCTGCGAAACGCTGTAGATCTGATGATCTTTGGTGTCATAAATGCTAAGACGACCGTCGTTGCGGAGCGCCAGCCGTTGTTTGGTGGCAAAGTAGGCATATTGCAGCGTGTTTTGGGCCCCACTAGCCGTCGGTGTACCCAGATCTTGGGGCCACCATCCGGCATGAGCTGACCGGGATGAGTCCATGCTCATGGCCGCAGGTTGCGGCTGCTTGTGCAGATAAGCGGCAATGTCGGTACAGAGTTGGGCGATGGTTGCCTTTAGTTGGTGATTCGAAAAGTCGCCGATCATGATCATGCCGCTGGCCATCCACTGGCCCATGCCGCCGAGCTCAGGGTGATTAAATTGGGCCAGTGTACCATTGCCGGCCTGAATGGCCACCCAAAGTGCTTCAACGGCGCTTTCACTGACCTGGTTTTGTTTGGCTAGCGTCTGAATAAATTGGCGGTCTTCAGCGGAAAAGCGCATAGATTATCTCCTTTATACGTTATTTTTATTGGTTCGCCTGCTCATCCCACCCACGTCCTAAAGGCGTTAGACCTCTCCCCCGCCCTCCCCTGCTGGGAGGGAGCCTGTTACGGGGCAAAATTAGTCACTTCTTCTATCCCTCATCTGTCCCCTCCCTTGCTAGGTAGGGAGGGTTGCGCTGAACCCCACCGCAACCACGGGAATCTGGCGGGTTATTTTCGCCTAGTGTTCAATGAAAAAGGGGTAAGCTTCGGTAATTTGCGCCCACAGTTGTTGGCGTTCCGTGCCTTCCATGACCACGGCCGTGGCCTCAAACGTTTCATCACCAACTTCGGCGGTGACGCCTGGATGCGCCACCAAGTTGCGATACCAATCTGGGTGGGCCACCGCACCCAGGTTAGAGGCGATGACCAGCAGACGGTTGTTATCGGGCACATACATCATAGGCGTCGTACGCGGTTGACCACTTTTGGCGCCAATCGTCGTAAGCAGAAGTAACGGTCGGCCGGCGAACGGACCGCCGACAACGCCACGCGCCGCGCGAAATTCCTCGATCAGCTTACGATTATACTCTTTTTGGTCTAGCATAATCCCTCTTTTATCGATGTTAATCCTGACGTGTTAATTATGCTCAATTTCGATGGGTGAATCGCCAGCGGCGTTGATGACATGGCGCGTATAGGCCAGCTCGGAGAGGATGGCATTGGTCGCCAACTGGGCCTCGCGCACCAGCAACAAACTGCCGTATAGCAAAGCACAGGCCCCGGCCAACCCCAATACCACGGTAACCCAGCCGTAGCGCCATTGAAACAAAGCGACGATGCCAATCGCAATGCTCGTCATCACGAGTAGCCCGATCGCCGTATAGAGCGTTGTCATCGCCGTGCGCAGGACAAGCAACCGCTCGGAGAGGCGGACAAGTTGATCGGAAATCAGTTCACGTTTGCCCTCGCGCGCTTGTCCAGATGTGTTTTGTAAATTCTCGGCTTCGGCGGTGAGCCCGCGCACGCGGTCGATCACCCGGCTGAGCCGGTTCGACGTAGAAAGCACCAACGTACCGGTGGCCGAGATCAGCACCGCTGGGGTAATCATCGCACTGAGCACTTCGGCAGGTTTAGGAAAATTGTTCATGCGCCCCTCATGGATTTAAACATTGGTGGCAATTTCTTTTCCGCCTGATAGGCCACATCGACCACATCATCATCTACGGTTTTCCAAAGTTCGTGCGCTCGTGGCAGCAGCGGCGCTACCACTTGCGTCAACCCTTGCTCGTTGAGTGCATGGGACAACTACGCCTGGCGCGTATAATGGGCCTTGCTTTTACCTTGAGAAAATACGCTGGCCCTTCATCCGTCCGCACGCGATAGACCGAGGCGCTTGCAGCATAGCCGATCGGCAGGAAATCAAGGTCGATCACGGGGGTGCCGTAACTTTCGCGCAAGCAAGCGATAATTTTTTCGAAAGGGAGATTGGGTTTTTCCAGCATAGACATTCTAAGCAACGCAGGCTACAAGTTACCGTTTTCCATCGCCACCAACAGATCCATCTCCGCATGCACCGGATCCGCGGCGACGAGTTGCGCCAACTCCTTGGCCTGGATCTGCGCATTTTCGCGTACGGCAGCCTCATCAATCGTCAATACCTTGCCGTCCTGCACGAGGATCCGCCCGGCCACCATCACGGTTTTGACTTCGTGCCCGCTGGCGGCGTAGACCAGGTTGGGCACAATATTGCGCACCGGCACCTCAAGCACCGGTGTGAGATTCAGCGCCCGCAAATCGACCAAGATCAGATCGGCTTGTTTGCCCGTTTCTAGCGAACCAATTTCGTCACCCAGCCCGATCGCGCGCGCGCCTTCAATCGTCGCCATGCGCAACACTGTCCAGGCGGGCATGCGCAGTGGATCACGATATTTAATTTTATTGAACAAGGCCGTCAACTTCATTTCGTTGAACATATTGTTGCAATTGTTGCCAGCGGCCTGGTCTGAGCCAAGCGCCACCCGCCCACCGGCCTGGCGAAAGACGTGCGCTGGCGGCACGATGCCATCAATGATGCCAATGCTGCCCGAACAGAGCACCATGCTGGCGCCACTTTGCGCAATCATTTCGGTTTCATCATCGGTCGCTTCGGTCAGGTGAACGGCCAACAATTGGTCGTCAAGATAGCCGATCTGCTCCAGATATTGCGGCGTCCGTTTACCATAGCGGATCAACATCTGTTCGATCTCGCGATCGCCCTGGGCGACGTGCATATGCAGCATCAGGCCGTCGCGGGCGGCTAGGCGTTTTACCAACAGCAATTGCTCGCGATCCAACATGTCGGGCGCTTGTGGGCCAAACATGACCGTAATCCGGTGGTCGGCGGCGCCGTGCCAGGCCTGGGCGAAGGCGACCGCTTTATCAATCGCCTTGAGGCCCGCCTCGGGATCCAGCGGATAGAGATCG
>JBBQBY010000321.1:0-7807 GCA_038318235.1 Caldilineales bacterium | reverse complement strand
AGAAGAACAAACATGCCGCAACAAATTGCCCCCACCCTCTTTGTGATGATCGATGGTCTGCGCCCCGATGCCCTGGCGCAGATCGATTGTCCGAGCTTATCTACCCTGCGCGCCCAGGGCGCATCAACACTTACGGCGCGGTCGGTCATGCCGTCGGTCACGCTGCCTTGCCATACCTCGATCTTTCACGCCGTGCCACCCACACGCCACGGCATTGTCACGAACGACTGGCAACCAATGGCGCGACCCCTGCCCGGCCTGATGGATGTGGTGACCGGCGCGGGGCGCCGTTGTGCCGCGATCTATAACTGGGAGCCGCTGCGTAACCTCAGCCAGCCGTTGAGCCTGGATTTTGCTTGGTATCGTGATCTCTCGTATCTGGAAAATGGCGATGATTTGATTGCGGACGCCGCCATTCAATATCTTCCCGAACTAAACCCAGATTTTGCCTTCGTCTATTTTGGGACGGTGGATACGTGGGGCCATCGTTTCGGCTGGATGAGCGACGAATATCTGCGCCAGGCTGAACGCGTGGATCGGCAATTGGGGCGCGTGATGGCTGCCTTGCCCGCAGGTTATCACATGATCGTGCAGGCCGATCATGGGGGCCATGATCGCACGCACGGCACCGAGATGCCCGAAGATATGACGATCCCGTGGATCGCGTATGGACCCAAGATTCGCCAAGGTTATACGATCCAAGGGCCGGTCTCCTTGATCGATACCACGCCCACACTGGCGCGAATTCTGGATCTGCCGCTGCATCGCGATTGGGAAGGGCGGAGTGTGGATGAGATTTTTGTGGAGAATTGAATTTATTACAACTCACCTAGAAGTTCTAAAATGATCGCTAAATCTTGGCGCGATTGGCTGGATGCCGTGCAGATTTATGGCTTCGCGCTGCTCCATGGCGTCCCGACGGAGTCGCAAGCGTTGTTAAAAGTGGTCGATCTCTTTGGCTATGTGCGGGAGACCAATTATGGGCGTTATTTCGATGTAAAATCGGTGGTCAACCCGAATAACCTGGCCTATACTGGGCTAGCGCTGAGCCCACATACCGATAACCCTTATCGCGAACCAGCGCCGACGCTGCAATTGTTGCATTGTTTGGCTGCGGTGGATAATGGGGGCGATAGCACCATCGTCGATGGTTTTTCTGTGGCCGAAACGTTACGCCAACAAGCGCCTGCTCACTTCAAGTTACTGACCACGCTCCCTGTGCAATTTCATTTTCAAGATCAGACAACCGACCTCCTGGCCGAAGCACCGATCATTCGCTTGGATGATCGCGGCGCGGTGGCCGCGATCCACTACAACAATCGCTCGATTGCCCCGTTCAATTTTGCGCCAGAACAGATGGCCGCTTATTACGCCGCCTATCATGCTTTTGGTCGGATGATTAACGATCCTGCGCACCAACTCACTTTCAAACTAGCGCCAGGCGATCTCTTTATGGTCGATAATCAACGTGTCTTACACGGTCGCACCGGTTTTAGCAGCAGTGGCAGCCGCCATTTACAAGGCTGTTATGCGGATCGCGATGGGTTGGCGAGTACGTTGCGCGTGTTGAGCCGGTCAGGTTACGACAAGTGATGAGTGAACTAGCGACCCGACAGTTTTGCTGGGTTAAAACCCGCTGCTGACAGCAGGAAGTCGCCGCAGCGACTAAATCCTTAGTGCCTGCGGGCACTTCCTGCCCTGTCAGCAGGCCATTTTAATGGCCCAAGCCAAAGTGACGAGTGATGCTCATATCTCACTCATCACTTTTCACTCATCACTCGTCACGCATATATCCCACACTTTATACCACGAGGAAACTCATGTCTCAATCGAACGTTATCGATGAAATTTTTGACGCCTTTCACCGGCGCGGTCAGCACACTTATGGCGAGCGCGTGAGCATGCAAGAACATATGCTGCAAACCGCCTATTTTGCCGAACAGGCCAACGCTACCCCGATCCTGATCGCCGCGGCGCTGCTGCACGACATCGGCCATCTGGTCCACAATCTGGGCGAAGACATTGCTGATAAGGGCATTGATGCGATCCATGAAGAGATTGGGGCCGAGTATTTAGAAAAACACTTTATTGCAGCCGTCGCCGAACCGGCGCGCCTACATGTGGCTGCCAAACGTTACCTCTGCGCCGTGGACCCTCAGTATCTGGCTGAATTATCGCCTTCCTCTGTGCAAAGTCTGGGGTTGCAAGGCGGGCCCTTTAATGCGGCTGAAATCAAAACCTTTGAAACCTCACTCTTCTTCCAAGATGCCGTGCAACTCCGCCGCTTCGATGATATGGGCAAAGTGCCAGAGATGGTCACCCCAGATTTAGAACACTACCGGCCTTTTCTGGAGAAAGGGTTACGATGAAGAGCATCAGTGTAGTATAATGATGTTTGTGTAGCAAACGATGCTAGGAGGTGTGTCTATGGCTTTTACGCTGACCCTTGAACCCAATATTCGTGACATGATGCCGTTGAGCATCGATCTCCGTCCGCTGCCGATGATGACGGACGAGGAATTCTTCTTGTTTTGTCAGGCCAATCGCGAACTACGCATCGAGCGCACAGCAAGTGGGGAAATTATTATGATGGCGCCGGCAGGAGGAGAAACGGGTGGACGCAATGCGAATCTTGTTACCGATCTGAGCATCTGGGCTAGAGCAAACAAACAAGGGATAGTGTTTGACTCATCGACTGGGTTTGACCTACCCAATGGTGCTATGCGATCACCAGATGCCGCCTGGGTGCGTCGCGACCGGCTCGCGCAACTGACGGCAGATCAAAAACGAAAATTTCTACCCTTATGCCCAGACTTTGTTATCGAGTTACGCTCATCCAGCGATGTGCTGCGCACGGCGCAGGATAAAATGACCGAGTGGATCGCCAACGGTGTGCAACTAGGTTGGCTGATCGACCCAATGGAGCGCAATGTCTATATCTATCGTCCGGATCACGCAATGGAACAGTTGCAAAGCCAAACAACCATTTCTGGTGAACCTGTTCTGCCAGGCTTTGTCTTAGATCTGACCACCATTGGGCATGCAGGGTTTTAGTCTTCTCACTTGTGCCGCAACTGTGTTGTAATCTAGCCTGAGCGGTCATCATTGATAATATGACCGCTCAGCGTTACGCGCTTTGTTCCTCTATTTACTAACCACTGATCCCTCAATTAACGGCAGCGCGCCGGCCAATTCAACCTCACCATTCAGCATCCCAATCACAAGATTACTCGTGTCGCCCAGGATGTGGTCAATAAAGCGATATTTTTGGGCATCTACGGCATGCATAAAGCGGTCGCGCGTAAAATGTTCCTCGATCTCTTGCCAGGTGTGCCCCGAATGTTTGCCGATCATTTGAAAAAGTTGGGTCTGAATGCGCTCTTGTTCACGAAACGCAATACGCACATCTTCGGTGTAGCCTTGTGAGCCACTACTGGCCGGGTGCATATGGATTGTCGCATGCGGTAACGCGTGTCGATGGCCAGCCGCGCCAGCAATCAGCAATGCGGTGCCCATACTGGCCGTCATCCCAACGGCGTAGGTATAAACAGGCGCCGTGATCATCTGCATCGCGTCGTAAATCGCAAACCCAGCATAGACATCGCCACCTGGGCTGCTGATATATAGGTGGATCGGCTGATTGGGATCATCGCTGTTCAGATATAAGAGTTGTGCTACAATTAGATTGGCCACGTGACCGTTGATCGGTGTGCCGAGAAAGATGATGCGATTTTTTAATAACAGGCTATAAATGTCATAAGCCCGCTCCGAATACCCCTGGCCCTCGATCACCATTGGGATCATCGACTGAGGTGAGTTCAATTGTAAATCTACCATAATGTTTTCCTTTTAAGCTGCGCTGAAGATCTGTTTTAATTGGTCAAAATAGCAATTCCAACGGGTTTCGCCTTCTTTGAACCAGATGCCTGCCTGATCCTGTAAAGTGTAACTCGCGGTTGAACTGGTAATAGTGGGGCTCATCACGGCGCTGTTTCTGACGATGGACGAACCAACGGCGGATAATTGATTGGAAATGACCTGACGCGCCGGTTTTGGCGTGGGCATCGTCCATGGCATACCTGGCTCCGCTGTCAATGCGCCAAAGGCTTGATGCTCAAGCGTGACGCGCGTTCGTCCTTCACTTTCTGTCAGTGTAATCGATAAAATCGTGAAAGCTGTCCACGTCTCGGGCTCCTCTGCGCGGTGGAGCTTTAGGACAAGCTGGTGGGGTGGCGCATAGATTGTTGCTTCACCCGCCAGATAGAGCGGTTTCCCATTGAATAGACTGCGCTCTGTACAGCGACCCCCTGGTTTTGCTTCTAATGTGATGTCGCTGCCCCACCAGTGGCGAAGTCCCGCTTCCGTGCCCAGATAGCGCCAGACGTGCTCGATCGGCGCCTTGATTTCGATGGTTTTGTGAATCGTGTTCGGCATCAGGCTTGCCCTCCTTGCGCCTGGGTCTCTTGTTCAACCAACTGCTGTAAGATCGCCAGCCGGCTGTCCCATAATGGCTCGTAATAGAGCAGCCATTCGGCCATCTGACGTAGCGTTTCTGGGTTCAAATGATAAGCTCGCTCGCGCCCATCGGGCACGGCGCGCACCAACTTGGCCTCGCGCAAGATGCGTAGATGTTTGCTGACCGCTGGTTGACTAATATGGGCCAATTGCGTGGCGATTTCACCGGCGCGTAAAGGCCCTTTGTCGCGCAATAGATCAAGAATTCTGCGGCGATTGGGATCGGCGATGGCCTGATAAGGCGCTGAATTTGGCATACGTTGCTCTCATCACCCTTTCGACGAATGAGTAGGACCTAGCAATTCGGCCTCGCTGTATTATATAACCGTTTAGTTATATAATAATGTAAGCGTCAACCCTTATCTCATAACGAAAGTAAGATTTTTTTGCGATTATGTCTGCCGCAGGCTGGAAGAGTTACCCTACTCGTGGACAATCTAGGTCTTTCCTGGTATCCTGAACGAATGTCTTGCTAGGTATTCGTAGGTCAACGATCAGAATTACGGTAACGCTGTACTGGTTTTACCCCGCAGATATTGCTCAATTAAATCAACCGCCAGACCGACACCATCCTCGGCGCGAATTTTTGCGCCTAAATTAGTTGCGCGTTGCCGCATTAGGGGATCGTTTGTTGCGCTGCGGATGGTCTGGGCTAAGCCGCTGGCAGTCAATTTATCGCTAGGGATAGGCTGGGGACCGACCCCGAGCGTCGCGATCCGTTGGCCCCAAAACGGTTGATCGCCTAGATGGGGCACGATTACCGTGGGCACACCGGCGCGTAAACCGGCGGCTGTGGTGCCGGCCCCGCCATGATGAACAACCGCGGCCATGCGCGGAAAGAGCCAATCATGGGGCGCACCAGCCAGCGAGAACAGGTTGGCTGGTATATCTGCCTCGCCAATCCCTGCCCAACCGGCCAGTAAGATCGCTCGTTGGCCACTTTGTTGGACGGCTTCTAACACAAGTTGGGTCAATGCGGCTGGGTCGCGATTGGTCATACTGCCAAACCCAATGCTGACCGGCGCGTCACCAGCGGCGAGAAAGTTCAGCAGCGCGGGCGGCGGTTGCCAAGCCGCTTCTTCGAGAAACCAATAGCCAGTGGTATGCAAATTTGGCGGCCAATCACTGGGGTGGGGCACAACGTGTTGACTATAGCCGTGTACCACCAACATCTTGCGGAGGGCGGCTGTCTGCTGATGAAGATTGCGCGCAGGCAAGCCGAGCATTTGTTGACGAAAACGATTGGCCGAGCCACCAAACGCGTACCACATCATGGGGACAACTAATAATTTTGTAAAAAGATAGTTGATCCGGCTGACGCGATTGGGCAGAGGTGCATTCATCGTGGCAAAGCCATAACGCGTCGGTATCAGCGATGGTTGCAACGGCATGCTGATCTGTTTTGCCTGAAGTTTCTCTGCCATCGATACGGCGTAGGCATCGGAAGTAAAGCTGCTAATGATCGCCTGGGCGTCGTGACAAGCGTGCCAGGCATCTAGCATCATCTCCCAGCCCACTTTGTTCACCAACTTGCGCATCACTTGTAGCTGGATCCTGGGATTATTGCCGTGTTCGGTCCATTCTTTGCCGCCTTCACTTTCCATCACCGCCTGGATGTCTACATGCGAGGTTGCGGCTTCTAATCCATGTTGCTCGACCCAACTTTTGAAATTGGCGCTGGCCAGCAAACGAACCTGATGGCCTTTTGCTTGGAGGGCCTTGCCCAATGCAATTGCTGGCTGGACATCGCCGCGCGTGCCATACGCGATCATCGTGATTCGCATGCGGATTCAGCTTTCGTTTATCATGTAGTGGTAGTAGGATGGGTCTGCCACTCCAAGATCAGGGGTTAAACGTTCAGGTTAAGCGGCAGACCCATCCTACAGGATCCTGCGTAAGGCCATTCCAGAAAAATAAGTATACGCGGAGGAGGCGTTCTCTTACGCCGGTGTACTCCTGTAGACGCCGCATTAGAGAATGCTCCCTCCACGGGTATATGGATGATTTATTTTTTGGAACTAACCTGAAAATTATATAAAAAAGGCTGGATTTGAGAGTACCTCAAATCCAGCCTTCAGGCAAGCCCGAATTTTATCAATCAGGCTGACACCTGCTGATGCTTACTTACGCCTTGTGGGTCGCGATGTAATCATCAAGCTGCTTTTGCAGTTTTTCCTTGTAGGTCTGGCGTCCAGCGTCGTCGAGTTGCTTCTTCATGCTGGCAACCGCTTCGTCGGTGGCTACCTGACCACTCATGAAGCCGTGAACGGCCTCATCATAGATGCCGTTGAGCTTGGACGAATCGACTTCGAGCGCCTTGGTGTCGGCTTCGAAACTTTCGTAGGGGTTGAAGACCCAATTGTCCTCGGTTGTGAAGAACTTAAGCGCATCCTGGGCATCTTGGGGCAGGTCGGCTGGCTGGCGTTGGTAGCGCCCCGAAATGCCGGAGACATACCATTGGCGGCGGTAGTTGCGCGCCGCGTCCACGCCTTCGATCTCGGAGAACTTGAGATCAGCTTCCTTTTTGTAATTGACGCCGTCAATCCCCATCAGCCACAAATCCATGTTATCCTGGCTGCTGGCCAACCAGTTGAAGTACTGGATGCCTGCTTCTTGTTGGGCTTGGGGCGCATTGACGTTGAAGACAATGAAGTTCCACTGCTTGAGCGCGCCCAAGGGTTTTACTTTGCCAGAGCGCATGCCGGTCAGGTCAACGCCCCCTAATACAGCGTCTGGGTTAGAGGATTTCATCTGCTTGGTGTAGTCCACATGTTTGTATTCAGGCTCGTTTTCAACACAAGCTGCGGCTTTGCCGGGCAAGATATAGTCAACTTCGGAATTCTGGCTCGTGCCGGAGAAGGGTACGTCGGTCTTATTAATGTAGCCTTTCTCCCACCAAGTGCGCACGATCTTGGCCAGTTCGACCTCGGCCGCAAAATCCTCCTCATCGATCAGCTTCCAATCGCTGGTGGCATCAGGAATGATCACGCCGGTCTTAGGCACACCAGGCGCCAAGGCCCGTAGCCGCGGTCCGTAGGTGACAATTGATTGGGTGGGGACATTGACAAAGGGAATCATGTCCGGCGCATTTTTCTGAATGGCGGCGAGAAAAGACTCTAAACTAGGCCAGCCACCTTCCGAAGTGGGTTTGTCGGCGTTGTACTTCGCGCGTAAATCCTCGCGATAGAGTGCGCCGCCCGTGCCACCATAGTAGAAGGCGGTCGGGATGCCATAGAGGTGGCCTTTGGTGAAGTTGACATTGTAAATCTTCTCGGTGATCTCTTCTTTCAGC
>JBBQBY010000320.1:0-7863 GCA_038318235.1 Caldilineales bacterium | reverse complement strand
CATATACTTGCGATTGTTGCAAAGTAGCATTATGATGAAGGTATACAATGTTACTTTGCACAACAGCGCATCAGTATATCCGTACTGATCCTGGTTTACTTTTTCTAATGACCTTAGTAGTCGATGGTGCTCTGGGATCAGGGGCTGCGATTACCCTATTGCAAAACTAAATTCATGAACAACATTCGCCTGCTCACCCTCATCTCTGCGCTCACCTATGTCGCTGTCGGCATCACCTCCCCTTTAATTGGCCTTTATCTGCAATCACTTGGTGCTGATTATCAGCACATTTCTTTGATCCTTGCCAGTGTTGTTGTCGTATCACTCGTTAGCAGTTACATCTGGGGCCGTATCTCCGATAAATTGGGGCGCCGCAAACCGCTTTTGATCATCGGCCTCTTGATCTTGGCTCTAGCCTATGTCTTCCTCAGCCGGGCTGCGAATGAATCTTGGGCTTGGGCAGCCCGGATCTTTGAAGGTGTCGGCTCGGCGGCTTATGGCACGCTCAGTTTAGCGATGATGGGCGATCTGCTTGACAAGGAACAGAAAAAAGGGCAACGCATGGGCTGGTATCGCGGCCTGGCTTCGGCTGCCTTTGCGATTGGCTCGATCCTCGGCGGACGCCTGGCCGATCGCACCTCGATTGCACAAACCCTGCAGATCTGTTCAGGGTTATACCTGGCTGCAGCGATCTGCGCGCTGGCCTTGCGCGAAACCAAAGTCATCACACCGTTATTCCGCACCGTCCAGCAGACGGCAAGCGCAGCCATCGTCGGCGACACCAAATGGAATCGTGGTCTCCCGATGCTTTTCTTAATTGGCGCGGTGCTCTGGACCGCGGCGCATACAGCCTCGGCCTCAATGTGGCCAAATTACATGAATACGCTGGGCTACAGCAAAACGACGATTGGCAATTTATGGGGTTTTGCAGCCTTTGTCGAATTTCCCGCCATGCGGATCACCGGTGGTCTTTCGGACACACTGGGACGCGTGCCCCTGTTAGCCGCGGGCGGTGTGGGTATTGCCCTGGTCAATCTGGGTTATCTCTTTTTGGCCCAACTTCTGCCTTTCTTGCTGGCGGTCCAGGTTTTTCGCGGGTTTGGCTATAGCAGTTATACCACCAACGCCATGACCTATGCCACCGAGAATACCGAGGCCAGTATGCGCGGCAGCCGCAGTGGCATCTATAACGCGACGGCGAGTGCAGGTTCATTGCTCGGCACTTTGCTCGGTGGTACATTAGCACAGAACTTTGGTTTTCACTTTATGTACGGGATGTGCGCCACACTGGCGCTGTGTAGCGCCATCTGCTTTTTTATGTTGCGCCGCCAAGTCAAACAGGCACAACCCTTAATTATTAATTATTAATTATTCACTATTATTACAGCGCAAGGCCCGAACAAATGTGCTAGATCAGGTAGGTAAATAGCCCGCTAATGCTTTGAGTGCATCCTTTTATATCTGATTTGTACAGAGAGCTGCCCAATTTCGGGCGTTTTTCGGGCTTAAATATCCGCTCTATACTCAATCAAGTTGAGAACCGGCGTTCTAATCTTCCTGGAAGGGGTCACCGATCGATTCGATTACCCTGAAGAGCCTGACCTCTTCCAGGAAGATCGTTGACGAAAACTCTGGGTTTCATTCTGAACTCAGTAGAGAACAAGTAAACGCGACCTTGCGCTGTAATACTATTCAAGTTCAATCAAATCAAATAATTAATAGTAAATAATTAATTATTAAGTTTTAATGAGGAGAAATCACGATGATTCGCATTGGTATTGTCGGCTGTGGCCGCATTTTGAATGCCCATTTGCAAGGTTACAAGCAGTTGCGCGAAGCTGGCTTTGACAACTTTCGCATTACGGCGCTCTGCGCCCGCAATCTGGATGACGCCTTGATGTTTCGCAAACGTGGCGAAGGACCAACCCCGCGCCCGCCCGTGCTCGACCCTTCGACCAAAGATCCGTTGGCCGCGCCTCATACGTATTTGAGCGATTTCCAACCAGACACCGAGGTGGGCGTCTTTACCGATTACCAGGCGATGATCGATTCTGGCACCGTAGACGCAGTTAATGATTTCACCTCGCTCTATATGCATCATCAAGTCGGCATGGCCTCGGTTGCAGCGGGATTACACTTGCTGATCCAAAAGCCACTCACCGTTACGGTTAAAGCAGGCCGCAAACTGGTGGACGCTGCCCATGCGCGCGGCCTGACCCTGGGTCTGTTTGAAAATGTGCGCCAGAGCCAAGGTGTGCGCGCCGCCCACTGGGTAGTCGAACAGGGGATCATTGGTGATCTACAAATGGCGGTTCATGGCGGCGTAGGGGGCTTCTGGTCGCCGGATAGGATGGTAGCCGAAACCCCGTGGCGCCATCATAAATTAGAAGCGGGCGGTGGCGGATCGCTTGACATTGGCGTCCACATTATGCACTTGATCCAGTATGTGGGCGGCGACCTTCAGTCGATCCAAGCCGCCGTGCGCACCTTTGAGCCGATGCGCTATACACGCGATGCCGCAGGCAACGTCACCAATAGTACCAAGGCCGATGCCGATGACACCTATTTTGCCACCGTCAATTTCAAGAACGGCGCGCTCGGTCAATTGCTCTGGTCGTGGGGCGCGCATGGCGAGGCGTTGTCGATCCCAGGGACGCCTGCCTTCTATGGTTCCAAAGGTTGCATTAAAGGCGGCGAGGTGATTCTCGATGATGGCACACGCACGACGACAACGGCTTTATTTGATGCGCAGGCCGACGCCGCCACCAAAGCAGCCTTCTATCCGCGCGGCTTTACTGATCCCTATACCATTCAACAATATGACTGGCTACAGGCGATTGAACAAGGAACCCAGCCGGAGACCGATGGTGTCGTGGGTTTGAACGATCTAGCCGCGGCCTTTGCTATGCTCGAATCGTCGCAGGCCGGGCGCACGGTCACGCTGGAAGAAGTGCTCAGTGGCGCAGTGGCGGATTATCAACGCGAGATCGATGAATATTACGGGATCTAGCCAGCATGGCCGCTAGCGAAGATGATCAAAAGATGAGTGATATAGACGAGTTATTGACTAATACACCTTATTTGCGGCGTCTTCGCGAAAAGCGCGAACGAGAAGGATATTTGGCAGGCTACCGGCAAGGATATCTGGAAGGCGAGGCTGAAGGCATTGCCAAAGGTAAACAATTGGCAGATCATCGCACGATCCTCGATGTTTTAATCTGGCGCTTTGATCCACCCGCCTCGACTTATCAGGAAATTGGAGATCTGCTTACGCTAGTTATAGATGATCAGCAACGGAAAAATTTGCGTAAAGCAGCAACCCAGGCGCAAACGCTGGCCGATTTTCAAAGCGCTCTGCAGACACTAATCACCGATCAATCACATCTTGGCAACAGAACGGAAGTAAAATAATGAAACGTGTTGGTATTTTGGGTACAGGGAATATCGCAGGCGTGCATCTGGCTGGTTGGCAACGACTGCCGGTTGAAATTACAGCCCATTATGATATTTTCCCGCAGGCGGCAGAAAAGGCGGCCCAACAATTTGGTGGTCGGGCGTTTACCGATCTGGCGCAATTTTTTGATCATGTGGACATTGTCGATATCTGCTCACCGTCGCACGCACACAAGGACAATGTGTTAGCGGCCGCCGCCGCGGGTAAGGCGATTGTCTGTGAAAAACCCCTGGCGCGCCATCTCAGCGACTGTTACGCCATCGTCGAAGGGGTGGAACGGGCTGGTGTGCCGCTGTTTATTGCGCAGGTTGTCCGTTTCTTTCCGCAGTTTGCGCGCGCCAAAGCGGTTTTGGATAGTGGCGCGCTGGGCAAACCAGGTGTGATCCGCACGATTCGCGCCGGCGCCTACCCACGCGGCAGTGCCTTTTTTGCCAACTTCGAGCTAAGCGGCGGCGTGATCCTCGACGTGAGCATTCACGACATCGACTTCCAACGCTGGTGTTTTGGCGATGTGGAACGGGTCTTTGCGCGCGGCCTCACCTTTGCCGATCAAACCAAAGATCATGCGCTGATCACGTTGCGTTTTGCCAACGGCGCGTTGGGTCATATCGAAGGTGGCTGGGCGAGCCCGCCGGGTCAGTGGCGCACCCGCATTGAAATTTGTGGCGATCAAGGCATGCTCGAATGGGATGCGGAAGAGGACGCTCCGATCACGAAGATCATGGCCAACGCGGCGGGTGACGGTAAAATCCGTACCACGAGCAGTCCGCTCGGACCGGATGAAAATCCCTACTACGCTGAGCTGGCGCATTTTCTAGAGTGCCTGGAGACCGGCCAACCTTTGCGCGTGACGCCGCGCGACGCGCTCCAAAATGTCAAAGTAGCGCTGGCCGCCATCGAATCGGTGCGCACCGGTCAACCAATCGACATCGCCACCTTCGAGGAGCAAGCCGCATGACCACCCAAATAACGACCAAACCTGTCAAAATTGGCATGCTGAGTTTTGCCCATGGTCACGCCTATAGTTACCTAAATTCGCTGCGCAACATTCCCGGCGTAACGGTGGCTGGCGTTTACGACGATGATGTGACGCGTGGTCAAAGCGCGGCCGAGCAGTACAAAACTGAATTTTTCAGCGCCGAGGCTTTGCTCGCTCAAGACTTAGACGGGGTCATTATCTGTTCGGAAAATGCCAAACATCGGCCAATGGTCGAGTTGGCGGCCGGTCGCGTGCGCCATATCTTGTGCGAAAAACCGATTGCCATCAGCATGGCGGATGCGCAGGCGATGATTGACGTTTGCGCCAAAACGGGTACCAAGCTGCAAATTGCTTTTCCCGTGCGCTTTGCCCCGACGATTCAAGCGCTGAAAGCGACGCTAGACAATGGCGAGTTAGGCCAAGTTTTTGCGGTGCAGGCTACGAATCACGGTTCAATGCCCGGCGGCTGGTTTATTGATAAAACGTTAGCTGGCGGTGGCGCTGTACTTGACCACACCGTGCATGTGATCGACGTACTACGTTGGTTTTGGGGCACAGAAGTCACCGAGGTGTATGCCGAAATCGGCGACAGTCTGCTCCACCCTGGCCTGGGCATTGACGATGCAGGGCTGCTCTCCTTCAAATTAGCCAACGGCATTTACGGCACGCTAGATACCAGTTGGTCACGGCTTGCCAGTTATACGACCTGGGGTGACGTCAAGATTGAAATCACGGCGGAAAACGGGATTGTCTTCGTCGATTCCTTAAAGCAGCATCTGGCGGTCAGTTCGGAACTAGTGGGTAAGACCCGCTGGCACGGCTGGGGCAGCAACATGGATCAGGGGCTGATCAACGATTTTATCGGCATGATCCGTGAGGATCGGTCGCCATCGATTACCGGCGAAGATGGGCTGCGGGCGCTGGAAGTGGCGCTGGGGGCCTATCAATCGGCGGCGAGCGGCAAACCGGTTCAATTGCCGTTGGGTGGTGAATAATTCACGTCTATTCACCCCACTGGGCGCGGGTGGGGTTCCTGAAGCTTTACTATTTTTAAGACCGCTTCTATGCCTTCTGTGCTTGACATAAACGCGCCAAGCGCAGAAGATTATTCACACAAAGGATCTACGATGAGCACTGATAAACCCAACCTCCGCCTCGGCACTTCCACCTACTCCTATTGGCATTTCACACCGGAAGTCACACCGATTGAACATGTGTTGGACGAAGCCCACAAACTTGGCCTGAACGGCATCGAAATTCTACAACGCCAATTGGCGAGTGAAGACAACAGCTATCTGCAGAAGCTCAAACGCCACGCCTTCCACCTGGGGCTGGACATGTATAATTTAAGCATCCACCAGGATTTTGTCTGGGCCGAAGCGGAAGAGCGCCAAAAGAATGTTGACCACACCTTAAAATGCATCGATCTGGCGCATGAAATGGGCATCAGTTCGATTCGCATCAATTCGGGCGGCTGGCGCAAAACCGGCAGCTTTGACGATCTGATCCAGGCCAAAGGTTGGGTCGAACCGTGGGAAGGCTACACGGCAGACGATGGCTATAAGTGGTGCATGGATTGTATGGCGGCCTGTCTCCCGCATGCTGAAGCGCGCGGCGTGATGTTGTTGTTGGAAAACCATTGGGGGCTGACCACCACGGCGGACGGCATGGCGCACATCATCGAAACCATTGATTCGCCCTGGCTCAAGGCGATCCTCGACATGGGCAATTTCATCTTCGAGCCGGATATGTATGCCGCCATGCAACGCGTGGCACCACACGTCTGGCTGGCGCACGCCAAAACCTATTTCGGCGGCGGCAGTTGGTATTCACTCGATCTAGACTATACGCGCATCTTCCGCACGCTGCTCGATGCTGGTTTCAATGGCTACGTCTCGATTGAGATGGAAGGCGCCGAAGCGCCAGAAACCGCCGTGCCCAAGAGCATTGAAGTGTTAAACCAAGCCTGGCAACAAGCCGTCGCTGGTTGAGCAGTGGTTTTCGCAAATTTACACTGGAAAAGCAGACCATGAAAGCGATCATTTTAGCGGCCGGTTCAAGCCGGGGTGATCAGACAATGCCCTGGGTCATGCGCAAGCTCGGTGACCGACCGATCCTCGATTATGTGATCGATTTGGCGACGACCATGGTCGACGCGCGCGACATCATTATCGTGATCGATGAGCAGGGCAATACGGTGGCCGAGCACCTGGGCACTAACTATCAGTATGTCGTGCAGCATCAAGCGCACGGCACGGGTCACGCAGTGCTCCAGGCCCAAGCCCCATTGGCGGATTATACCGGCAGCTTGCTGATTCTCTATGGCGATACAGCCTTGATCCAGCCCTCTTCGGTGCTCGGCCTGGTCACGCGCCATCAGTTGAAACAGGCAGGCCTAACGCTACTGGCCGCTGAAACCGATCAGCGCTTGCCCTATGGTCGCATCGTGCGCAATCCTGCGGGGCAAATTAGCGATGTGATCGAAGAACGTGATGCCAGTGTGCGCGAACATCAGATCAAAGAATTGAACATTGGGGCTTACGTGGCAGAGGCACCGCTGCTCTGGCCGGCCTTGCAAGCCGCAGTGGATGCAAGCCATCAGGGAAATTGTCATTTTACCGCCTGCATTCGCCATTTGGCGCGGGCGGGCCAACGCGTCGAAAGTTACCATGCCCTGGACCAAGATGAGTTGCTCGGCATCAATACCGCTCAAGATTTGGACAGGGCCGCGTTCATTCTGCAAAAGCGCCAATTACAGCCACGCCGGATCGAAGAACACAACCTGATCAGCTTTGGCACCGGTGGCTGGCGCGCGCTGATCGGTGAAGGCTTTACACTGGACAATGTGCGCCGTCTTTGCCAGGCGCTTGCGAATGACATTATTCGCCAGAATCGCGAGAAAGATGGCGTTGTGATTGGCTACGACCGGCGTTTTCTCAGTGACACGGCGGCCCAAGTCGCTGCCGAAGTCTTTACCGGCAACAATCTGCCGGTGCAATTGCAACGTGAGGATGCGCCGACGCCGCTGATCACCTATGCCACGGCCAAAGAAAATGCGGCCTATGGACTGATGTTTACCGCCAGCCATAATCCGCCGCAGTGGAACGGCCTCAAAGTCTTCGCTACCGATGGCTCGTTGCCGCTGGATGAACAGACGCGCCAGATTGAAAATGAAGCCAATCAGTTGACGACCAAGCAAATTGTCAAGATCGAGTTGGACGTAGCGCGGCGCAGCGGTTTGCTCAAAGAAGTCGATTTTACCAACGCCTATGTGGACGCGATCGAAGCACTGATCGATCTGCGCGTCATTCGCGCAGCGGGTTTGCGCGTAGCGCTGGATGCCATGTATGGCGTGGGCCAGGTGACGCTGGAGATTATCCTCACCGAAGCCCGCTGCCGGATGATGACCATTCATGGGCGGCGCGATCCG
>JBBQBY010000319.1:0-7864 GCA_038318235.1 Caldilineales bacterium | reverse complement strand
ATGTCGCCCATGCGCGCGGCCGCTTTGATTTCACCGTAACGGGCGTTTTCGTTCTTCAAGAATTGGATCACGCCGATCTTCAGCTTACGGCCCCAGGCGCGTGTCATCACGCCGAGCGCGGCGGTCGTTTTGCCTTTGCCTTCGCCCGTGTTGACAATGACCAAGCCTTTTTTCTTTTTGGCCGCACGCACGGCGGCGCGCACAGCATCGGCGCTAGACAACGCATCAGCCACAGCCTGATCTGTCCGATCATCTGGCGTATTATCAGGCGGCGCGTCCGACATTGGTTGGCTTTCCGCAATGGTTAACCGCGCATCAATTTCCAGCGGCGCATCACCGCGCGCAAGCGGTGGATAAACGGGTTCCGCGCCGACAGGATACAGGCGGTGAAAGATCAAGGCTTCGACTGGCCGGTTGTTCACAATATGTTCCTGATAAATCTGTTCCAACGCCGCTGCATCCACGCTGTGATACCAGATGCCATCCGGATAGACGACTAGAATTGGCCCCTGCTGGCAGACGCCTAAACAATCGACCAGCGTACATTTGACGCGGTGCGGGTTGCGCAGTTTGTTCAGGCCGGATTGACGATTTAACTCGGCCACGCGCGCATGCAGGCGTTCCGCCACGCTGGCCTCCGCACAATCGCCATGATGGCAGATCAAAATTTGGCGCCCATAAGGACGCATCGTGGGCGGTGTTGGTTGTGACATACGGCTTGACCTCAGGTGATTAAATGGCAAATGGGCATAAGGCAGCCAGGTTCGGCTAGGCGCAAGTATACGAAAAAGTGGGCAGGTGTCAAGCCCATAGGCACAAGCGTGCAGCGCGCTGGCTTTGCAAAAACAGGAGAACCGCGGATGTGCAGGGCTACGCTGATCATACGCGTGGACGATCTATCCGTGCGTTGCTTGCCTACATGAACCGGGGCGTAGCGCGTTCGCATCAGGGCGACCTTGCGAACGCCATCCATGACTATGACCAAGCTATCCAACTTGACCCTAAGGATGCCGAAGCATATTACAACTGGGGTCTCACCTACAAAGCCCAGGGCTAATAGACAAAACAAATCAAAGGCATACAAAAGGTAGGTGCGGTTTTTAAACGCACAGCTTGGGTAAACCAGCCAAGTGCGGTTAAAAACCGCACCTACGATTGTCTGGCATTTAAATGATTTCTCTATAAGCATGAACGAGCAAAACTATTTTAGCGCAATTACCCGTTGTGTATACAAAGACAGGAGAGGATGACCATGTCTTTCCAGGCGATCACGATTCAACTACCCGAACAATTGTATAGTGACGTTGTAAAACGCGCGCACCGTATGCAGCGTTCGGTCGAGGAGGAAGTCGTTGCCGTTGTTGCGGACGCGCTGCCCACCATCAATGATTTGCCTATCGAACTGACAGAAGAATTAGAGGAATTAGCCCTGCTGAGCGATGCTGAACTTTGGCAGGCCGCCCAAACCAAACTGGGTGAGGAAGAGGCAGCCCAAATGCAAACTTTGGTCTCGAAACAGCAGCGAGACGGATTAACCACGCGTGAGCAAAGAAAAACAGAAAAACTCTTACAACGTTACAATCGTACGATGTTAGTGCGTGCCCAAGCCGCGATCCTCTTGAAAAAGCGCGGTTTCGATATCTCCTCGCTTAACCCTCCGCCAGCCCAATGAGTAAAACACCAATTCCAACTTTGCTGCGCCGTCATGTCGTTGAACGCTTCCATTATCGCTGTAGTTATTGTCAGACGAGCGAACGAATCGTAGGGGCTTCCTTTACCGTTGACCATATTTTGGAGGCCTTAGGTGGTTTAACTGTGTTAGGCCATTTCAATGAAATAAGGATCCCGCGTTTGCCGAACAAAATCATGCGTAGGTGCGGGCTTTTAGCCGCACGTGCTGCGTATACCCCAATGGTGCGGCTACAAGCACGCACCTACTGGCTCCTTTATGCTTTGATCGCGCCTTAGAGAATTTATGTTTGGCTTGCTGGCCTTGTAATTTGCGAAAAGGCAAACGGATCTCGGCAATCGATCCTGAAAGCAAAGTACGTGTCCGTTTGTTTCATCCTATGCTTCAAGGGTGGGATGAATATTTTCGTTGGGACGCGGGTGCGCTGCAAAGCATGTGGTTTGGTGGTAGCATCATGGATCGCGACTTCATTTTGCGCATCTACTGGGACGACCAGGAGCAGCCATCCGTGGAATGTCCGCTGACCGATTTTTTTGCCATGCCGTAATAGCTCTAAGGAGGGAGTGTTACCGGTTGAATTGGGTTCGCTCATAGCGTAGACAACGTCACCTGCACCGTTATACCAACGCCTGGTATGCTCGCAACCTGGAGGTTACCATCGTAGAGCTCGGCCAAGCGCCGTGCCAGCGTCAGGCCAAGCCCCGCCCCTTGCTGTTCATGCGTTGACCGATCAAACTGCACATAGGCATCGATACAGTCGATTTGTTCCGACGACATGCCGCGCCCTTGATCCGAAATCGAAAAAACATACTTTTCTGCCTCTCTGTTGCTCGTCACCCTAACTTGTGTGGCCGCTTTAGAGAATTTGAAGGCGTTATCGACCAATTCATAGACTACTTTGCTCAGGTATTCCTTGGGCATCCGCACCGCACCCGGCTGCAGATCCAGCTGCAAATCACCGGTGCGATTGTAGGCATGGGCGAGTTGCTCACTTATGATTTTGATCAGCGGATCAACCGGTTCAAGCGCCGTGCCATCACCCAGGCTAGCAGTCTTCGGATCGGCGGCGTAGATTTCAAGTTGGGCATAAAGCAGGTGATTTTCAATCAGACGATACAAACGCTCGCCGCTGACTGTAATCAGCCCAGCATATTCAACGATTTCATCCGGGGTGAGGAATTGAGCTTCTCGATGGAGGAGTTCACCAATCCCCATGATGCCAACGAGCGGTGTGCGCAGTTCGTGGGGGAGCATGTGGATCAAGTGACGACGTAAATCTTTGCCTTTCTGGTCGCTATATTTTTCAAGCAGACCACGCCGCGTCAGCCGCGTCTGAATCGCGCGCAACAATTCCTCGCGACCAAAGGGTTTGGTGATATAGTCGTCCGCGCCCAATTCCATGCCATGCCGAATATCATTTTTTTCTTGTTTTGCCGTCAAGAAAATAAAAGGGGTTAAGGCCGTCGTTGGCTGAGCACGCAACTCCAACAGCACCCGATAACCGTCCTTGTCTGGCATCATGATATCAGAGATGATGAGATCGGGCAGTTGCTGGAGGGCGATCTCGATGCCTTTGCGACCGTTGGCAGCCCCTAGCGCTTCGTAATCTTCCAACGAAAGCCAGGTCAATACCTCTTCACGGATCGTTTGATTATCTTCAATCACCAGAATTTTCGTCATTGCGCTTTTCTCCGTGAATCGCTAGCGGTATGCGGACTGTAAACGTTGTTCCAACATCAACCTGGCTCTCCACGGTAATTGTGCCGCCATGCAGTTCGACCGCTTCTTTAGTGATGGTCAAGCCCAAACCGGTGCCCGAAATTGCCCCCACATTGTTTGCTCGGTGAAAAGGCTCAAACAAATGGTGCAAGTCAGCTTCGGGGATCCCCAGACCATCGTCCTGCACCTGAATGACGGCTGTATCAGCGGTATAGGCAAGCCTGAGTTGGATCGGTTTATCCGTTGGTGAATACTTAATTGCATTTGACACCAAATTGTTGATGATCTGCCGCATCAGCTTTTCGTCCAGGCTTACAAGGGGCACGGTGTCGTCACCGCGATATATTAGCTGATGCACCCCATTCGGCTGGCTCTGAAATTCGTCAAGCGCGCTGCGGCAGAGCGCATCCAGATCAAGCCAGACGGGGTTAAACTCGGCCCGGCGCGCCTGCATTCGGGTCAGGTGTAATACATCTTCCATGATCGCCTCAAGCCGACCTACTTGGCCTTGAATCTTGCCCAAGCGTTGCGCGATCTGTTCATCTGTCATCTTGTGCCGGTACGCGCTTAGGGTTTCGGCCAAGGCAAGGATCGTTGTCAGTGGCGTGCGAAATTCATGCGAGGCCATCGAGATAAACCGCGATTTGAGTTCCCCCAGTTCCTTTTCTTTCGCAAGCGCCTGTTGCAACGCGTCCTCGGCTTGCTTGCGCACCGTAATGTCAAACGAAACGGCCAGCAAGCGATCCGGTTGTCCAGCCGAGCTTTTCAACGGAATTTTACTGGTCTGATAATAGCGCCCCAGGATCGTCTGTTCAGGGATGAAGATCGAGTGCGCGCTATCTAGCGTTTCTTGATCGGTTTGCAAAAAGAAGGCCACTTCACTGGGGTTGGGGTTCACCTCAGCATCGGTCTTCCCCACCATCTCGGTCGGTGTCAGCCCGTAGATTTGTGCAGCATGATCGTTCACCATTTGAAAGCGCCCGGCGGCGTCATTGACGGTGATTAAGTCGGGTACACTGTTGATCACCAGTTGTAGGAAATCGCGTTGCTCCCGTAAGGCTTCGGCCACTCGTTTGAGTTCAGTGATGTTATGATTGATCGCAACCACACCGAAAGGCAGCCCCTGATCATCCTTGAGTACCGTAATCGAACCCAGCATATATAGTTCAGCGCCATCCTTGCGGCGGTGAATGATTTCCCCCTGCCACTGTCCTTGTTCAAGCAGAGCCTGCCGAGTATGCGCATCGCTCTCGTCAGCGGACGTATAACGCGCCGGCAAGCACTCGGTGACGTGCCGCCCGATCACCTCCTCTGCATCCCAGCCATAGATCGTCTCTGCGGCTCGGTTCCAGCTCTGAATACGGAAGTCCAGGTCGGTTGCAATCACCGCGTCGCTGACATTTTCCTGCAAGCTGGCATAATACTGCAATTGGCGCTCGCGCGCTTTATGCTCGCTGATATTGCGCGAGATGCCGACCAGGCCAATCAATGCCCCATTCAAATTGCGCAAGGGTACTTTGGTGGTAGAAACCCAAATCGCTTGACCGTCCGGCCCAATGCTGCGCTCTTCATGGTCGATTAGTGGCAGTCCCGACTGGAATAATTGGTCTTCATCGGCCTCGAATTGTGCAGCCATCGCAGCGGGGAAGAATGCAAAATCATTCTGCTTAACAATTTCTGCCGGCGTCGCCCCCAAGGCATGGGCGCTAGCCGTATTGATTAAGACCGCACGATGGTTCGTATCTTTCACATAGATGGCATCTGGGATCGTATCGATCAGCGTACGCAGCAGGTTACGTTCTTCGGCCAGCACGGTTTGAGCGCGTTTGTGTTCGGTGATATCACGAATGATGCACACCAAACCTGCTCTTCCTGTAGCCACCGCCGCACTGTAGCTGATGCTAATTTCTGCTTCAAACAGTGTACCATTTTTGCGGTAACAGCGAACCTCAACGCGTTGGCTCGTCTGTTCCAAGCTAACCGCCTGAACGATGGCGTTCACACGGGCGACATCGTCCAAGTGAATCAAGTCACCCAAGGAGCCGGCAAAATTATCGTCTGGTGTGCTGGCAAATAGCGTATTAAAAGCCGCGTTAGTCTGTTGGATCTGTAGACCATTACGTAACAGAAGAATGCCATCTGGGCTATTTTTCAGAATCGTCTCAAACTGTTCTTTGGCCGCTTGGAGCTCGGTCGTGCGCTCAATCACCCGCTGTTCGAGTTGCGTCATGTGATAGGCCTTTTCCAGGGCCAGGCCAGCGTGGTGGGCGAACGCTCGAAGTTTGTCAATATCGGCGGGCTGAAAGTGATTGGGAATGGCGCTGTCAACGACAAGCAGACCAATTACTTCGCCGCGAATCTCGATTGGGATCCCAATCGATGAGCGAATCCAGGCACTGACCGGCAGCACGATCCAGGCCGGATCGGCTTGCGTATCCGGCACAAAATAGAACTGCTTGTCGGAGATCACGCTCTCGGCAGACGACATGGTTGGAAACCAGTAATCTTTAAAAAATGCTTCGGCTTCTGGCGTAAAGCCGCGCAAATAGGCCACTCGGCCATTATTGCCCTCGAAGAGGATAATGCAGCCGGCTTCACTCGGGACCACGATGGCAGCAGAATTCAGAATCTGCTGCATCACGCTTTGCACATCAAGCGAACTGGTCAGCGCCACCAGGCTGTCGCTCAGCGCATCGGCAAACCGCCGTTGTTCGCGTTCCGTGTCTTCAACCTTTTTGCGCTCGGTGATATCGCTGTGGGCCACGACCACGCGGCGCGGTGCGGCTTCGGCAAAGGGTGTAACATTCATCTCAAACCATCGGCTTTTCGTTGCTGTATGGCAAGGATATTCCAGGTAGAAAGCCGGCTGATGGCCAGCAATTACCGCCCGAATCCCGGCCGCCGCAGCCAGAGCTTCTGCCGCATGCAGGCCCGTGGCTGTATCACAGATCGCCAGATAATTTTGACCAATATAGGGCGCGTCTGGCGGCGCGCCGTTCGCGGTGCCAAACTGCTGCCAGGCACGATTGATCTGAATAATCGTGCCATCACTGGCGAGGATGGCGGTAATGGCGGAAGAGGCGTCGAGGGTTGACTGCAAAAAATGGCGCATTTCATCCATGATTTGCACCTGTGGCTGCTGCACAGTAATAGCGCGCCCAACAGACTGATACTCAATGATGCGCCCCGTGGCGTCGACAATGAACCGATTGGTCCACTGAAACCAGCGCAAGGCACCATCGGCCAGGCGGAGAGGGTTTTCATTGCTGGCCGTTGGTTGAGCAGAATTTAGCCTGGTCAGATGGTTGATCACAGGCGCGTGATATTCGGGCGGAATCCATTCCAGGATCTTTCGCCCGATCATCTGATCTGGACGTTTTCCAAACAAGGCACTGTAGGGCTGATTGACAAAGGTCAAACTCAGATCGGGCTGAAAGCGACAGATCAGAGCGGTTGGGTCTTGAACCGCGCGCTGATAGCCTTTCTCCGGTTGGCGCACGGCCTTCTTGGCCTGTTTATGAGCAAGCTTTTGGACAATCTGGGTAAGCAAACGCATGAATAAGTAAGGGGATTCCCGGTTGTCAGTTGCACCAGCTTTGCCGTCTGCAGCCACGGCCATGTTTGCTGCAGTTGGTTCTTACGAACGTGTGGAGCACTATACTTACTAGGGAAAGCCACTTTTTCCTTTCTCAGTTGATAATGGTTGAGCGGGAATCTGACCTTGCCATGCTCAACCAACGTACAGACCTGCGGCATCCGTGCCACTCCCGGCTACCCGTAGAGCCTTCTAGCCGGCTGGATTAATCGTAGATTACCGAAATTTTTCTTGACCAACCTGGGTATAAGGCGCCATCAAAGCATAAAGGATCCAGTAGGTGCGTGCTTTTAGCCGCACCATTGGGGTATACGCAGCACGCGCGGCTACAAGCACGCCCCTACGCATGATTTTGTTCGGCAAACGTTGGATCCTTATTTCATTGACATGGCCTAAGCTGTGCTTGCTACTAATTTTCCTTGTGGGCATACACCGAATAGATTTGCGCCTCTGCGCCAAATCTGCGACCTGCGTAATTGGAGTTCATGCTATAAATCCGAAGGATTTTACTAAAAAAAACGATTAATATATTATAGGACATTACAAAAAATTAATCTAATTTCCAAAAAATCACTTTCCTGTAATCTTAATGAAAGAATTCTACACCATCCACTAGTGATAAGCCAATCGTAAAGCCGCAACTTAGCGTCATATCCCACGCCAATGCGTTGTGGCTCACTCGCCATTGATATGCCAATGGCCAACGTGCCTTTTCAACTGGATAATTTTGAGGATGTGATTTTAGTGGCTGGCGTCTAAACTGATATCAGCATGAAAAGCGGAGATTAACCCCACCCTAACCCTCCCCAAACGAGGGAGGGGACTGATCAGGGACAGGCGAAGTAACAGTTCCTCCCCTG
>JBBQBY010000318.1:0-7884 GCA_038318235.1 Caldilineales bacterium | reverse complement strand
GGCTGGGGCGTAATTGCCGCTGTCGTAGATTAACGGCGCAAAATCCTGATAGATGATCTCGTTGTTATAAGGGAATTTCTCCGGTGGGATCAAGTTGTGACGACGGATTTCAACGCGATCGATGCCCAGTTGCTTGGCGGCAATGTCGAGCAATCGCTCCATCACAAAGACGCCATGTTGGCGACCGGCACCGCGATAGGGTGTGACAATTGGTTTGTTGGTGAAGACGGCTTTGAATTCACTGTAATAGTTTGGTACATCATATTGGCCCAACAGGGTGCATTGACTGTTGAGCGCAACAGTCAACCCATAGGGGGCATACGCGCCGGCATCATGCAGGAAGACATCGTGAACGCCAAGCACGCGCCCGTCACGCGTCAGGGCGATTTCGGCTTCGTGTACCTGACCGCGCTCTTGCGTGGTGGCGTAGAAATTTTCGCTGCGGTCTTCGATCCACTTGATGGGCCGGTTGAGCCGCATCGAAATCCAGGGCAGAAGCACCTCTTCGGGATAGAACATCATGATCTTGGGGCCAAAGCCGCCACCGATAAACGGGGCCACCACGCGCACTTGGCGCTCGGAGAGGCCAAGCATGGCGGCAATCCCATTGCGAATTGGGATCGGCGCTTGGGTCGTGTCCCACATTGTCAATTGTTCACTCTTGGCATCCCAACTGGCGACGATGCCGCGATTTTCCATCGCTGCCGCTGTGCCGCGGTCATAGAGAAAACGCCGTTTGATCAGGACATCGGCCTGCTCGCGGATTGCGGCGTAGTCACCTTTACACTGGATCACATGCGCGTTGAGGTTGTGCGCTAAATCTTCGTGGATGATGGGCGCGTCGGGCGTTAAGGCTTTTTCGATGTCAACCAGGGCAGGTAGTGGCTCGAAATCGACCACAATTTGCTGAGCAGCATCCTCGGCCAGATAACGGCTTTCGGCGATAACGACGACGATCGGCTCGCCAACATGCCGCACCTTGTCTTTGGCTAAGGGCACTTGCATGCGCGGGTTGAAGACCAGATCTTTGACCGGTGGCGGCGGCACGAGTAAGGGGCCGGGCCGCCAATAGTCGCCCAAATCGGCGGCGGTATAGACGGCGACAACGCCGGGCATAGCGCGCGCCGCACTCACGTCGATGCTGCGGATGTGGGCATGCGCATAGTCGCTGCGCAAAAAGGCCACATGCAACAGGTTGGGCAAATGAACGTCGTCGGTAAACAACGCTTGACCCGTCAACAGACGTGGATCCTCGTTGCGTTTGATTGGTTGGCCGAAGTAG
Source organism: Caldilineales bacterium (assembly GCA_038318235.1). Classification (GTDB taxonomy): domain Bacteria; phylum Chloroflexota; class Anaerolineae; order Caldilineales; family Caldilineaceae; genus JAPLGZ01. Next base: position 6,602 of record JBBQBY010000318.1, on the reverse strand, counting down.
CGTGTTGTCATAGGCGGAAAAATTGGGATACAGGATTAAGGATAAGGGATTAGAGACGGTCTGATGTTGCTCTGTGAACCCGTTTCAACGGGTTTTGTCTACCAGCCGCCGAATCGGGTGCCTTTTAGGGCGCGGCGGTTTACGGATTAAGCTAGGCTCGTTTGCGCCGCCAACTTGACGGCTTCGATGATATTTTGATAACCGGTGCAACGACAGAGATTACCGGAAATGGCGTCGCGAATTTGTTCGTCGCTCGGATGAGGATTTTCGGCCAGAAAGGGAATCAACGTCATCAAAAAGCCGGGGGTGCAGTAGCCGCATTGCAGACCATGTTTTTCATGAAAAGCCGTCTGCAAAGGATGCAAATGCTGCATATTGCCATCGGGCGTCAACCCTTCGACCGTGGTGAGTGTATGACCGTTTGTCTGTACGGCGAACATGATACAGGAGCGGACGGCCTCGTCATCCAGCAAAATCGTGCAGGCGCCACACGAGCCATGTTCACACCCAACATGCGTGCCGGTCAGATTTAACTCATGGCGCAAGAAGTCGCTCAATAAAAGGCGGGCTTCAATCGAGCGCGTATAATTGACGCCGTTAACGGTGACAGAAATCGCATGCAATTTATCCATAACAAACTCCAACCCGTAGTTATAACAGCGTGCCGCGCAAAACCACAATCGCCACGCTAAAGTAGATGATCAAACCCGTGACATCGACCAGCGTCGCCACAAATGGCGCCGACGAGGTGGCTGGATCAAAGCCGAGGCGGCGCAATAAGATCGGCAACATGGAGCCGGCCAAAGTGCCCCATAAGACGATGCCGACCAGGGCAAAGGCAATCGTGACGGCCACCAAATACCAATAAGGCCCATAAATAGCCGAAAACATCGACCAGATCGTAATGCGTAAAAAGCCAATCGCGCCGAGCACGCTGCCCAAGGCCAGCCCTGATAAAAATTCGCGCTTCATCACGCGCCACCAATCTGTCAATTTGACCTCACCCAACGCCATCGCACGGATGACCAGCGTGGCCGCCTGCGAACCTGAGTTGCCGCCGCTGGAAATAATTAAGGGAATAAATAAGGCCAGCACAACCGCACGTTGGATCTGGATCTCAAAAAAGCTCATCGCTGTGGCCGTCAACATTTCGCTCAAAAACAGAATCACCAGCCAGCCAGCGCGTTTGCGGACCATGCGGTTGAAGGAGATCGCCAGATAAGGTTCGTCCAAGGCTTCCGAACCACCGATCTTCTGGATATCTTCGGTCGCTTCGATTTCTGCTACATCGAGCACGTCATCGACGGTCACGATCCCAATCAACATGCCATCCGAATCGGTGACCGGCAGCGCCGTCAGGTCGGTCTGGCGTAAGAGCATCACGGCCGCTTCTTGATCGTCGGTGGCTTTGAGCGAGGCAACCCGATCGTCCATTAGCTCAGAGACTGGCGTATCGAGTGGCGCAAGCAAAAAGCGGCGCATCCGAATGTCATCGAGTAAGAAACCACGGTCGTCAATCACATACAGGATATTTAAAGTTTCGCTATCATGCCCATATTTGCGCACATAGTCGAGCGCCCGCGCCACGGTCCATTCGGAATGAATCGCCAGATAATCCGGCGTCATCAGGCGTCCGACACTCTTTTCTGGGTAGCCTAACAAGGTGGTGGCAACGGCGCGTTCTTTCGGTGAGAGCAATGTCAACAACTGTTTGGTCGCGGCGCCGGGTAACTCTTCGAGCAGGGTGGTCCGGTCGTCAGGGGCCATCTCATTAAGGATGGCGGCGACTTCCTCTTGCGACATGGCGCGCAGCAACGTCTCTTGGCGGTCAGATGACATATAGGCAAAGGTTTCGGCGGCCAATTTGCGCGGCAAGACGCGAAAGAGCACGACTTCGTTTTGACCAGCTAATTCCTCGATCAAGGCGGCGACATCAGATGGCGGTAAATCCCCTACCGCGTCGCGCATCGCCACAAAGTTGTGGGTGTGGATTGCAGCTTCCAGATTGGTGGATAATTCTTTTACATCCACGTTCATTCTCCTAAATTTGGGGCAGGGATGAAGCCCACATTTGATGTTTGGAAGTTGCGGCTCTGCTTGCGATGTCAGGCACTGTGGGGATTTCAGGCCCTGAAAATTTGTCTGACTCATCTTGAAAATGGGCAAATCGCCAAGCAGGTCGCTGCAAATTCAGCCTACCTGCCCATTTGGGGCGGATGAGAATTTTCGATGCACCGCTAAATTCATTCGTTACAACTGGAGTACAATTACCTACCTGGTTTTTGCGCGTTCAAATGCTTCGGCTAGCGCTTTACGCGTCAAGACTTGCGCCAGATGTCGGCGGAAAGCGACAGAGGCGTGAATATCAGCGGTGGGGTCAATGTCAATCTGCGCAGTAGCTTCGGCGGCGGCGGCGAGCAGGGCTGGGGTAGGTCGTTCGCCTTGGAGCAGTTTGACCGCCTGTTGCGCCGGCACGGGGCCTTCGCCCACGCTTAACAATGCCAAGTTGGCCTGGGTGCAACGCCCTTGTTCGTCAAGCGTCAGGGTGGCCGCGACCCCGACAATCGCATAATCACCGTGACGGCGCGCCATCTCTTGGATCGACCAGCCAGTGCGCGGCGGCAAAACGGGCAGCGCAATCTCGATCAGCATTTCATCAGCGGCCAGCGCAGTGGTAAACAGGCCGATGTAGAAGTCGCGCGCCGCCATCCAACGTTCACCCCGTTGGCTGCGCAAACGTAATTGGGCGTCTAACGCCAGCGCGACCGCTGGCAACTCGGCCGCCGGGTCAGCATGGGCGAGGCTCCCGCCAATTGTGCCGCGGTTGCGAATTTGTGTATGCGCAATATGGGGCATGGTGGCCTTGAGCAAAGGCGCATGCGTGGCAATTAGCGGATCGCGCTCGACAGTGCGTTGGCGCGTCATGGCGCCAATCTGCAACTGGTTACTGGCCTGGCGCACGTAGAAGAGTTCGGCGACACGATTGAGATCGATCAAGACCGCCGGTTGCGCCAGGCGAAAATTCATGGTCGGGATCAGGCTCTGCCCGCCGGCCAGCACCTTGCCGTCATCCGCATATTGGGCCAATAGCGCGAGCGCTTCTTCCAGGCTGTGCGGTGCGAAATAGAGAAAGGGAGCCGGCTTCAAGATCAGCGTCCTTTCCAGGTTGGTTGGCGTTTTTGCATAAAGGCGTCAATCCCTTCGACGGCATCCTCGGCCATCATGTCGCAGGCCATCACTTCGCTGGCATAGGCGTAGGCTTCTTCCATGCCCATTTCCAGTTGTTTGTAGAACATCTGCTTGCCGGACGCGATGGCAAATGATGATTTGGCGAGAATCGCATCGGCCAATTGCTGGACAGCGGCATCCAACTGCTCGGCCGGTACAGCCCGGTTGAGCAGCCCTTCTTGGACAGCCGTCTGTGCGTCGATAAATTCGCCGGTCAACAAGATTTCCAGGGCTTTTTTACGCGATAAGTTGCGGCTGACCGGCACCGACGGCGTCGAGCAGAAGAGCCCCACGCGAATGCCAGAAGTCGCAAAGGTGGCGGTATCGGCGGCCACGGCCAAATCGCAGGCGGCGACCAATTGACAACCGGCCGCCGTCGCCAAACCCTGCACCTTGGCAATCACCGGTTGCGGCAGATGATTGATCGTCAGCATCATGTGGCTGCATTGATCAAAAAGGGCATTGTGGAAGGCTTTTTCCGTGTGGGCGCGCATCTCTTTCAGATCATGCCCTGCACAGAAGGCCTTGCCCGCCGCCGCCAGCACCACAACGCGCACTGATTGATCCTGGGCAATTGCATCTAACTCGCTTTGCAGCGCCGCCAGCACGGCTTGCGACAGCGCGTTGAATTGTTTGGGGCGATTCAACGTCAAAGTCGCAATGCCATTGTGATCTGCGCGCAGGACGAGTGGTTCCTCTGCGGGCGTTTCCGTCTTCTGGATTGTTCTTTCGGCTATCGCACTCATTACTTTTCTCCCAACCCCGTCGGGTCGATCTACTATAAATTCTTCTAGAACCTACGTCTTCACTAATAATGATATTTACAACTCGCGACAACAATATCATCATCAGTCACTTTATAAACCAGACGATGCTCATCATTAATTCGGCGCGACCAATACCCTTGTAAATCATGGCGCAGTGGTTCAGGTTTGCCCAATCCGCTAAATGGGGTGCGCTGGATATCCTGGATTAAACTGAAAATTTTTCTATACAGCTGTTTATCTTCGCTGGCCCAAGCTGTAAAATCTTCAAAAGTTTTAGGTAAAAAGACAACGCGTCTCATTCAGGCGAATCCACTGGATCGCTTTGTACCATTCTATCTAAATTTCTATCTAAATTATCAATGTCTACCTCAATTAATGGTTTCCCATTGTTAATATATTCGATGGCCTCTAAGAGGTGCTTTCGATTTGCCGGTGACCGTAAGAGGTAAGCTGTTTCGTCCATCTCTGATTCGCTTTTGTCGCTGCCGTTTTGCTCTGAACCGCCAGTATCGGTGATCTTTATCTCGATCACTTTGTCTGTAAATAGCAGCTTAACCGCGTCTAGAAACCGTTCATCTAGCTCGCTTGTGTGTAGACGATAAATTGATTGCATGGTCACTCCTTTTCTTGCCGCTTTGCAGCTCTATACTAAAGCTGTTTTGCCTGTTCGCGCAAGAGAAATTTCTGCACCTTGCCCGTCGATGTCTTGGGTAACGGCGCAAAGATTACCTTTTTGGGCACTTTGAAGCGCGCCATATTGTTGCGGCAAAACTCGATAATCTCCGCCTCGCTAACCGGCGGTGCATCGTCGCGCAGTGTGACAAAGGCACAGGGTGTTTCGCCCCACAGCGCATCGGGGCGGGCGACGACGGCTGCCTCTAATACGGCGGGATGCCGGTAAAGGATATTCTCGACTTCAATGGTGGAGATATTTTCGCCGCCCGAAATAATAATATCCTTGGACCGATCTTTCAATTCAAGGTAACCGTCGGGGTGCATTACGCCGAGATCACCACTGTGGAACCAGCCGCCGGTAAACGCCTCGTTGGTCGCCTTTTCGTTTTTTAAGTAGCCCATCATCACAATATTCCCGCGGAAGAAGACTTCGCCCAGCGTCTCCCCATCAGCGGGCACTGGGATCAACGTCTCTGGGTCGGCCACCATAAGCGCTTCCAGCATATGATAACGCACACCTTGGCGCGCCTTCATCCGCGCCCGTTCGTCTAGCGTCAATTCATTCCATTGATCATGCCATTCGCAGAGCACGGCGGGGCCATAGGTTTCGGTCAAGCCGTAGACATGGGTAATGTCAAACTGATTCTGCTCCATTGCCGCCAGCACCGCGGCGGGCGGTGGCGCAGCCGCAATCATGCCTTTGACCAGATGCTGTTTCTTGGCGCGCACTTCGACAGGGGCGTTGACCAACATATTATGGACGGTCGGCGCCCCACAATAGTGGCTGACCTTTTCGTTGGCAATCAGGTCGTAGATCAGATTTACATCGACGCGGCGCAGGCAGACATTCGTGCCGACCACAGCCGCCAGCGTCCACGGAAAACACCAGCCATTACAGTGAAACATCGGCAGTGTCCACAAATAGACTGGATGTTTGGGTAAACTCCAGGCCAAGGCGTTGTTAACGGCATTCAGATACGCGCCGCGGTGGTGATAGACGACACCTTTGGGATTGCCCGTGGTGCCCGATGTATAATTTAAGCTGATCGCTTGCCATTCATCCTGCGGCAATTGCCAGGCAAAAGCCGGATAGAATTCTACGCAAATTGGTACTTGACGCCAAATATATATCATGATACCATACTATGCTATGGCGTCTTTTGAATGGGGTGAGCGAAAGAACAGAGAGAATATAGCGGAGCACAGGGTATCATTTGTAGAGGCCCAGGAAGCTTTCTTCGATCCAAACAGGGTTATTTATGAAGATCTGAAACATAGTACGCCGACAGAAACCCGCTATTTCTGTATTGGCCTTGTGAATGGTAAGCCTTGCACTGTACGTTACACATTGCGCGATGGCAACATAAGGATTTTTGGAGCGGGTTTTTGGAGAAAAGAGCAAAAATTATATGAGCGAGAAAATTCAAATCGGTGATGTAGTAGAGGGGACACACGGCCCCATGCGTAGAATCGTTGATAACTTACCCACGCCTGATGATCTATTGCGTCGAGAGACTGATGCCGAAAAAGTGACTATGTTGCTTGATCGGAAAACACTTAGGTTTTTCCGCGAACAGGCCACCACTCAAGGAGCATCTTATCAGCGCATGATTAGGGAGTTGTTGAAGGAGTACGCAGAACTACATCAAGAAACGATAGCATAATTTAATCGTATGACGCGACAAAGGCCAGAGCTTAGACCCTCTGACCCTTGTCTAACCATAAACCGCTGACAAGACCAGCGGCATACAGCTATAACTATTATAGCAGATGCCACTCAGCGGACAAGCTTTTTTCCGTTGGAGTGGCTTTTATTTTGCCCTCCACAGTTCAACACAAGCCCCAGGAGGGCAAGCAGTATGATCACAATCAGGCTCGACAGTATCTTACAGGCAATCGCCATTGAGCGCGGCGACCGCCAACACATCTACA
>JBBQBY010000317.1:0-7891 GCA_038318235.1 Caldilineales bacterium | reverse complement strand
CGTTGTATCGCTGCGCTCTGTTAAGCACCAACGCGGGGATAAAACCAAAAGCAGCTCGCCACTCCAACCCCCACCTAAGCATCCTTACCTGAATGGCAGTGACCCTAACCCTCCCCAAACGAGGGAGGGAACCGTCACCCTGTAGACAAAGTGACAGTTCCTCCCCAGCAGGATTTCGGCGTGAGCTGGGTGCCGATTGGGCGCGAACGCTCAGGGCCCGGGCAGGGTGGGGTCGCCATTACAAAATACAAAATAATCAGGTCGCTTGTTCAGCTAAAGGTCATTTCATGAATTCATCATCCGATACCCCGATGTACAATCTAAAAGCTGTCGTGCAAGAAACGGGGCTTAAACCCGATACGCTACGCGCTTGGGAGCGGCGCTATGGTTTGCCTGACCCCCAACGAACAGACAGTGGCCACCGATTGTACTCTCAAAATGATATCAATATGCTCAAATGGCTGAGTACGCGGCAAGATGAAGGCATGAGTATCAGTCGAGCGGTGGAGCTCTGGCGGAGTTTACAAGCAGCGCAGGATCCTACCGCGCAGCCACAGCTGACGGGCGCCCTGCTCCAGTCAAGCAGCGATGCAGCGGCGGTCGCCCGCGCGGGGATGAACCAGGGAACGATGTTGAGTGAGGCGCGGGACGCCTGGGTAGCGAGTTGTGCCGCTTTTGACGAACTGCGCGCAGAGCAGATTATTTCGCAAGCCTGCGCGATGTTTCCAATCGAGACAGTCTGTTTAGAGATTATTCAAAAGGGCTTAGCCACGATTGGCGAAAATTGGTACAAGGGCAAGCTTACGGTGCAGCAAGAGCACTTTGCCTCCGCTTTAGCCGTCCGGCGCTTAGAGGCGCTTTTAGCATCCACGCCAGCGCCAACGCGTGCAGGCCGGATCTTGGTTGGCTGTCCGGCGGAGGAGGTCCATACTTTTGTACCTTTGCTGCTGGCCTTACTTTTGCGGCGCCGCGGTTGGGATATTCTCTTTTTGGGCGGCAATGTCCCGCTACAAAACATGTTGCTGACGATCCAAACCACCAAACCCTTATTGGTCGTCCTGACCGCCCAACAGTTATACACAGCCGCAAATCTGTACGAAATGGCCCAAATGTTATATAGAGAACGCATTCCGCTCGCCTTTGGCGGCAAGATCTTCAGCGAAATTTCCGATCTACCCCAGCGCATTGCCGGCCATTATTTAGGCGATCGATTGGAATCTGCCACGCAGGCGGTGGAACAGGTGATGACCGTACCGCGCCCGCAACCGATCGCAAAGCCGGTGACCCAGGCATATCAGGCAGCATTGGCGCAATTTCGGGCGCGTCAGCCGCGCATCGAAGCCGAAGTCTGGCGCAGCATGGGGAAAGCAGAGATCGCGCATGAAGATTTGGGCAAAGCCAATCTAAACTTCAGTCGCAATATTATTGCGGCGCTTACCCTGGGAGATATTGATTATGTAGGCGCTGATTTGGTCTGGATTAAAGGTTTGCTGAGCAATCATTATCAACTGCCCACGCATTTAATCGACGATTATCTGAAGGCCTATCTTAACGCGATCGAAATTCAACTGGAGCACCAACCCGCGATTGTAACCGATTGGCTACGCGGCATCCTGACCAAGGGCATCCCAGATTTTGGTGGGGTCAACCATGCTAGCCATAAAAGACAGCGACGCAGTTTGCCGTAAATCTGGTGCAAGCCCAGGTGATGATGCGCACCAAAACTTTATACGCAATCATCGTCGCTGTCCCAATCTAGGGTACAATCTAGGCTAAAGTAAAATCGGCTAGAGACCAGTAGTTTTCGTCGAGTCAGCTTCCTGGAAGCGGACAGGCCGATTCGGATAAGCGCAACTATCTGTGTCCGCTTCCAGGAAGCTTCCGAACACCTGTTTTCAAACTGCTTTTACTTTAGAATACAATTTACACTGGGAGAAACGATTCTATTCGGATTGTGCTTCCACTTAATTCGATTTTATTTCATGAAAGGGAATAACCCATGCGGATCATTATCACCGGTGGCAGTGGCCTGATTGGCCGACAGCTTTGTTCTAGTCTATTAAGCGCTAAGCACGAGGTGATCGTGCTCAGTCGTAATCCCACCAAAGTGAAGGATTTGCCGGATGGTGTACGTTTGGCCCAATGGGATGGTAAAAGCGCCGCTGACTGGGGGGAATTGGCCGACGGCGCGGGCGCAATGATTAATCTGGCTGGGGAAGGGATTGCGGATGGCCGCTGGAGCAGTGAGCGCAAGCAACGCATTCGCGAAAGTCGCATTCATGCCGGTCTGGCCGTTGTCGATGCGATCAAACAAGCCAAGAATAAGCCTGGCGTCCTGCTGCAAGCCTCGGCCGTCGGCTATTATGGCCCCGGCCAGGATCAAGTGATCACAGAAGAATCGCCGATGGGGCATGATTTTCTGGCAAAGGTCTGTCACGACTGGGAAGCCTCTTCGGTGGCCGTCACCAAAATGGGCGTACGTCGTCCCGTTTTGCGGACAGGGGTTGTGTTGAGCCAGGCAGGCGGCGCGTTCCCTAAAATGGCCATGCCGTTCAAGCTATTTGCGGGCGGACCGATTGGCAGTGGCAAACAATGGCTACCTTGGATTCATATCGAAGATCAAGTGCGGGCGATTGAGTTTTTGCTTGCGCAGGAAAATGCCACCGGACCGTTTAATCTTTCTGCCCCCACGCCGGTGACCAACAAAGAATTTGGGGATACGCTGGGCCAGGTGATGAGCAGGCCCGCCTTGCTGCCCACGCCGGCGTTCGCGATGAAAGCCATCTTTGGCGAAATGTCCACCGTGTTGCTCGATGGACAACGCGCCGTACCTCAGCGCCTCCAAGCGCTTGGCTTTACGTTCAAGTTTCCCACACTAGAAGCTGCGTTAACCGATTTGTTGAAGGAAAAAGTTGAGCAGCCGTTAGTGTGAACGCGTAAGTTATGGGTTAAGGAGACTAGAGATTGGAGATTGTTGATCTGTAAGCTCTAGTCTCCTTCCCTAAGTGACATCAGTCGTCAGTAAAACCAACGATCTTAACTTACCACTTACCTTTTACTAATTACCTAAATTATGAAATATGAACATCGTTTTACCGTCCAAGCGCCGCTAGCCAAGGTGGCGGCATTTCATAGCCAATCGGCGAGCATGGGTGCGATCACGCCGCCCCCGGTGATTGTGCAAATTCATCAGGCGCCATCTTTGCTCAGCGAAGGTGATTTGATGGATTTCACGATGTGGCTGGGTCCGTTACCCATCCACTGGCTGGCGCGCATTGAACAGGTGACGCCGATCAGCTTTGTCGACGCGCAGGTGCGGGGTCCGTTTACGAAATGGGTACACCATCATACATTTATGCCGATCAATGCCCAGGCAACAATGGTGATTGATCGAGTAGAGGCGATTGTTAGCGAGCACTGGTTTTGGAAACTGGTCGGCTGGGGTATGTGGTCAAATCTGCCGGTGCTCTTCGCCTATCGCAGTTGGAAGACGCGACAGATACTTGAAAAGTGAGACTAGGATTAGATAAGTGTTTACCGATTTAGGTTATTTCAGATCAGCTTAGCACGATTATGATGTCTAATAAAAATGTTGTTGTGATTGGGGCCGGAATTGGTGGGTTGACTACCGCAGCGATTTTGGCGCGCGCCGGGCTGTCTGTTACGGTCTTAGAAGCGCATATCTATCCCGGTGGATGCGCTGGCACCTTCTATCATCAAAAATACAATTTTGATGCTGGCGCCACGCTGGCTGGGGGGTTTTATGCGGGTGGGCCGTTGGATATTGTTGCGCGCGCTACTGGCATCAAAAGTTGGCCGGCCCATCCCGCGGAACCAGCGCTGGTGGTCCAGTTGCCCGATCGGACGTCTGTAACGCGCTGGTGCGATCCAGAACGGCGGCGCGCAGAACATCAGCAACGTTTTGGCGCGGTTGCCGATAATTTTTGGCACTGGCAAGAGCGTACGGCGGACGCTTTGTGGGATTTAGCACTGCGCACACCACCCTGGCCACCCCAAACCCCTGATGAAGCAGCAGGCCTGGTCAAGCGTGGCCTACAGTGGCTCAACCACGACTGGCTTGCCCACCTCCATCCAACTTTGCTGGCCGATGCGTTGCGCCCGGTCGCGACACATTTGCGCGGCCAGCCAGAGGCGTTGCGGTTGTTTATCGATGCGCAATTGTTGATTGCATCGCAGGCCACCAGTCGCCACACCAATGCGCTATATGGGGCGGCAGCGCTTGATCTACCAAGGCGCGGCGTTGTCCATCTAGATGGCGGCATTGGGACGATTGCCAAAACTCTGGCCCAAGCCGTACGTGACAATGGCGGTCAGTTGCATTACCGCCAACAAGCGACCAAAATTGTCATGCAACAGGGTCGACCCGTAGCCGTTGAGACAAACCGCGGCGATAGTTTCCCAGCAGATTTAATCGTAGCCAACCTCCCCCCTTGGAACATCGCCAAATTACTGGGTTCAGACGCGCCGGCGAGCTTGCAAGCGCTGCCGCCGCCCACCCGCGATGGCTGGGGCGCATTTATGGTCTATGTGGGTATCGATGATGCGATCATCCCCAAAGATTTCCCGCTCCACCATCAAGTGATCGTGCGCGAACCAATGGGCGAGGGCAATACGATCTTTCTTTCGCTGAGCCCTACCTGGGATAAAAGCCGCGCCCCGCTTGGCAAACGCGCCTTGACCCTGAGCACCCACACGGCGCTGGCACCCTGGTGGACCCTATACGAACAAGACGAGCGCCGCTACGAAACACGCAAACAAGCCTATGTCAAACAGATATTAGTCGCCGCCGAACGAGTATTACCAGGACTACGCGAAGCGGCCGATCTGATTCTACCCGGTACGCCGGTTACGTTTGAGCGATTCACGCGGCGCACATTGGGGTGGGTGGGTGGTTTTCCGCAGACAAATTTGTGGCGCACTTGGGGACCGCGCTTGACACCCCAGCTGTGGATGGTAGGTGATAGTATCTTCCCCGGCCAATCGACAGCGGCGGTGGCGCTTGGTGGCCTGCGCGTGGCGGATGCTGTGCTGGCCCAGGTTGGGCTGACCAAACAAACGAGCCGAGGGGCTACCACCCCAATCACCAACCGTAGCCGCAGGCTAGCGGGAATACCAGTGAACACAGAGTGAAATCGATGAATCCAACTAAAGTCTTTCTTGCGTGACAAGCCACCGGCGGTGAACTAACGCTTGATCAGGGGTAGATAGTTATTGCAGCCGTTCGGACACCCACCCAATCCCCATAATTCTGCGCCAGTTTCATCCATATTGGCGGTAAAAAAAAGCTGACCACTGGCAGCCACCAGGGATGGCGTAAATCCGACCGGCAGGTTGGTCGTTTGATTGACGGTCATCACCAGCATTGTGCCTGGCGCGGTACCGTCACTTTGCCACAGTTCGGTGCCGCCATTACCGTTCGCAGCCAAGAAATAGATGGCGTTTTGCCAGGCCACTAACTGCGTGGGCAAACTACCCTGCGTTCCGGTAATCACATCCTTTACAAGCAGTGTGCCAACGTCGGTGCCATCGCTCTTCCATAGTTCGCCGCCATGTTCATCATCGTCCGCCACAAAATAGAGGATACCGTCGCGCATGACAAAATCACGCGGCTGCGACCCTGCGCTACCCGAATTGATATCCTTGATCAGCACGGTGCTGGCTTCGGTGCCGTTGCTCGTCCACAGTTCAGCCCCATGGGCCCCATCATCGGCGCTAAAATAGAGTTTATCATCAAGCACCGTCACATCAGATGGATTAGAGCCCGCGGTCGGATTGATATTGGCCAAGCGTTTTGTATTGGTCTCCGTGCCGTCACTTTTCCACAGCTCAGCGCCGTCAACCCCATCACTGCCCACCAAATAAAGGCGATCACGGATCGCCATCGGCCAAGCGTTATTCGCCGCATCAACGCCAAATTGGAAGGTCTTGATCGGCAGCGTACCGGCCGCAGTGCCATCACTTTTCCAGAGCGCAGTCCCACCGCCCGTGATCGCGCCCGCACTAAAATAGGCCACGCCGGCCAAATCCACCATATTGGCTGGGCGCACAGTAGATGGGAGCGCAGTGATCAGGTGCGTATGGGCTTTGCTGCCGTCGGTTGTCCATAATTCATAATTCTGAGCCGAGCCTGTATCCTGCGCGTGGAAGAAGTCAAGTTCGCCGTGGATGTCAACGAGATCGTAGATACTCTCGACTGTGCCGGTCACAGGTGCCGCTAATTTGACAACTTGATCCGCGGTTGCCGCAGGGCCAGTTACCTTCCATAAGGCAGCATCTTGCTTAAACTGAACATTGAAAAAGAGCGTGCCACTGATCGGCGTGAGTTCGCCAATCGTCGTATCGCCAGGGCCTACTTTAATATCGCGCACGAGGGCTGTCCCCAATGCCGTGCCGTTACTACGCCAAAGTTCTTTGCCATTTTCCGGCGTAGTGGCTTGAAAATAAAGCATCCCGCCCACGTCAATTAACTTTTCTGGGTTTGAACTGGCCAGCGCAGGGTTGATGTCTTTAACCAGCCGCGGTGGCAACGGATCGGCCCAAGCAGAGCGAGCCAAAAACAGTAAGCCCAGCAGCGCCAACCAACCATAAAATAAAAATTTTTGATAAGCCATTTTGTAAACGTTACACATGGTTATATGTCCTTCGTCACAGGAAATAAACTGTTACACAGGTGGGAAAGCGCGTCAGTAAGTCAGTAAGGCCATGTCAATGAAATAAGGATCCAGCGTTTGCCGAACAAAATCATGCGTAGGTGCGTGCTTTTAGCCGCACAATTGGGGTATAACGCAGCACGTGCGGCTAAAAGCACGCACCTACTCGATCCTTTATGCTTTGATGGCGCCCCGACCAGGATCAAATCTAACGTTTTGTCGTAAGCAAAGAGAAAACAGATGACATTTTTTGACAGCAGTGAAATTGATCATAGCACAACCAGGAATGTTTTACTATTAATCTGACAAAATAGGGTGTAGCTCAGTTTGGGGCGAACTTTAGGGGTCAACCCCAGCCTGATCTAACCCGCCAAAACAGATCCTACTCGTCTACATATACAGGCATTCCTGGCGATCGCCTATCACTTTTATGCCACATTGTAAGACATATTGCCGTAAGCCACGGGTAACCTTGTGCCCCTATCGTGGTGTAACGCTCACTCAGCCATACGCCTACGCAGCGTCTTACTGGCCATTCCAGAAAAATAAGTATACGCGGAGGAGGCGTTCTCTTACGCCGGTGTACTCCTGTAAACGCCGCATTAGAGAATGCTCCCTCCACGAGTATATGGATGATTTATTTTTTGGAATGGCCTTACTGGCCATAGCATCAACTAACAAATTCTTTAGGCTAGCCCCGCGCCAGGTAAGGAAACCCTGATGTAAGGCAATTGCAACAACGAGCCCGCTGCGCTTTTGCTATACTGATCGTATTGATTCACTGTAATTTTTGTTTCGTTGACATCTATGTGACGCAACAAACGCAACTAGGCTGGGCGAAATAAAGCTCAGAACTTACGCAAACCAGAGCGATACTCACGCGAAGTCCTAAAGCGTACAAAATATCCGTAAGTAGGCTCATTTCGAGTGTGACTATGTTTTGTTCTACGATTATCCCGACCATAGGCAGACCAACGTTGGCGCGTGCGGTTGATAGCATACTAGCACAAGTCCTGACCATGAACGATGCGGAGCAGAATGATTTTGAGATCATTGTGGTCAATGATTCGGGCAAGCCATTGCCAGAGATGGCGTGGCAAAGATCACCGCGCGTCAAGATTATTCATACCAACAGTCGTGAGCGGAGTGTGGCCCGCAATACGGGCGCAGCGCTGGCGCGTGGCGCGTATCTACATTTTCTCGACGATGATGATTGGATG
>JBBQBY010000316.1:0-7894 GCA_038318235.1 Caldilineales bacterium | reverse complement strand
CTAAAGGCAAGCCCAATGGATACGCAACCCAAAGCAAGAATTATGGTAATCGACAACGACGAGCGGGTCGGCGCAGATCTGACCGACCTGCTGGAACCACAAGGCTATCGGGTTCAATCGGTGAATGGCATTGGTGCACATTTGCTAAAGAGAGCGATGGATGCCGCCAAATTGTTTCGACCGCATGTGGTGATTATGGATCTTCGTCTGTTGGACGATTACTACTTGAATGACAAAAGCGGCCTTGGTTTATTGCAAGGGTTACAATCGGCCAAATGTATTCTCTATTCGGCGCACTTGACGGCTGATACAGTGGGCGAAGCCAAACACTTAGTTTTCGATTGGGTGCGCAAGAGTGACCGTCCACAGAAGTTGGTTGATGCGATCAACAGGGCGACAAGTGAAATTTCTGCCCTGTACGTTGGTCAGCTTATTATGCCTGAGTTGGACTTTGTTGAGATGACGCAATCCCTGATTAGCGCGCCAGGTATAGACTTAGTTCGCGACATTATCTTTCAACTCTTCTCCGAAAGTAAGAAAATTGAGTTAAGCACGATCAGTGGATCGATGATCACGATGTCAGAGATCATCCATGGCAGATCAGTTGTTTGTAAGGTAAAGTCGGATAAACCGATTCCCAGCATTTTGAAGCTGGGTAGGGCAGAGCGCATCCTGCCCGAACAACAAAATTATGAGCGCTATGTGCGTGATGAATTAGGCGGACGCTTTCACACAGAGTTAAAACAGGGCGTTGAATTTTGGGATTTAGGCGGCTCCGTTTACAGTTTTATCTCATCTACACCACAGTTGAGTAGTTTTGCGTCTCACTATCATTTAACGAAAGATCCGATACGAATATTGAAACCGCTGCACCACTTCTTTGAGAAAGTCTGGAGGGAACATTATATAAATTCAAAACCTCTGGAAGAATCATTATTGACAGCGTATGACAAATTCTTTGAGTTTAAAAAATCAAGACTTACAAAGATTAAAACAAGTTACAGCAACTTCGACCATATATTTGGTATCAACTTGGGAGATGTGGCTCGGTGGCTATTGGAACACCCCACCTACAGCATCGTACATGGCGCTCGTCAAGCTGTTACTCACGGCGACCTACATGGCGACAATTTGTTCGTTGATGAAGAACATGCCTGGGTCATTGATTTCGACCGAACCGGTTGGGGGCCTATTCTGCGGGATTTTGTTGAATTAGAGATTGATATTCTGACTCGCCTCCTGCCCCAACAAACAGCCCCATTAACCATCTTTCATGCGCTTGCGGTTGCCATTACGGAACCAAGACGCCCTGGCGACAAATTTCAATCTTCCTCTCCTCTGCTGGACAATCAAGCGACGAAGAAAGCGTTGGCTGTGATTGGTGGATTACGCAGCATTGCTGCGAGTGTTACTCAATATAATGAAATGCAGGAGTCTTTCTGGTGTTTGTTATTGAACGCACTCTTTGTCGTCTCGCGCGAATCGATTGACTTGACACAGAGACAAAGGGCAGCCCGTCTGAGTCTGGTGCTTTGGCAGCGCCTTAAAAATTGGGGCAAGGAATGGCCCCCAGAGGAACCTATGTCCGATGCCAGTGACTAAACTTTATTCGCTACACAAATCTACTCGACGTAGCCCTGCTCTGCAATATATTGATCAAGCTATAACTTGCCTGGCAAAGTAGAATCGCGAGCAACGGCAAATAGCAGATAGAATATGCTTGACAAGCCAGACAATTGGTAATATTGTTAATAACAACCTAGAAAATCGTATTTGGGAGCACTGACTAATTACCATGGCGAACAACATTCCCCGCTACCCACCTACCTACCGTCAAAACGAGATTCATCTGATCATGGGCGCGGCGCGCCAGGGGCAATCTTTGTGTTTGATGGGCATTGCTGGCATCGGCAAATCTAACATCACAAATTTCTTGCGCTACGCTCTCTATCAGGATCAACAACAATATCTGGTCCATGATCCGTATAAGTTTCTTTTCCCTGTGATAGAAGGCAATGCCTGGGATCAGAAGCTACAAGGGTTATGGGGGGCTATGCTGGCTGAGTTAGACGAAATCGCACGCGACCTGCCTCACCCCCCGCCCATCGATCCCCAAATCCTTCAGCTTTCCGAGGATCAACGCGCCTTCAGCCTCCTAAGAGCGCGCCTACAATGGTTGACCCAAAATTATCAGATCATGTTTATCTTGGATGATTTTGATAAAGTGTTGCAGACCGCGCCGCTATCCCTGTTAGAGCAACTGAGTACACTGCGCAACGCCGGCAATCGCGATAAGTTGAGCTATTTGATCTTCACGAAAAAATTGCCCGCCGTTTTGGGGCGCGGCCACCCGCTCCAAAACAACTCAAAGTTTTACGATCTGTTCAAGGATGCTGTTTACGCCTTAGAGCCTTACAACCGTGAGGATGCGCAGCAGATGCTCACCTTTCTGAACGAAAATGCTGGCAAACCGCTAGGCACGCAGGATTTGATCCTGATTCGTGAGAAGTTGAGTGGGGGCCACGCGGGTCTGGCTAAAATCATCTTTGATAGCTGGTGTCGTACCCGCCCCGACCCTGAAGATCTGGTTATTTTCTTCGCAAAAAAAACGGCAGTGAGCAATGAATGCCAACGTATTTATCGAGGTCTCCATGCTGATGAACAAGAGGTAGCCCTACGCCTGGTGCGCAACCAACCGAAAGCAGAAGATCAGGCGATCATCGTCCAACTAATCCGCCGTGGTCTGCTGCTTGACCAAGCGACCGGCGAATGGTTTAGCCCGCTGTTCGTTGAATTTCTCCGTTCGTATGCTGTGGAAGGAGGCAAATACCATGGATGATCCAGTATTTATTTTTGGCTTCGTCGTTGTGATTTTATTGCTGGTGCTGCTCCTATTGCGGATTCGGGTGCGCGTGGTTCCCGAAGAAGAACGGCTGATCATCTATCGCCTTGGCCGATTTAGCCGCGTCGCCGGGCCGGGCCCGGTCTTGATCCTGCAGCGGATTGAGACTGTTGTGCGCACGATTCGTGTGCGTGACGAACCAGTCAGCTACGTAACCCAAGGCCTTTTTATCTACGACATCCCCTTTGGCTTTACCTTAAATTTCTGGCGAAGTTTTGATCTGCAAAACACGGTGAATGATCGAGAAACATTGGCAAAACTGGCGCAATTTGATGACAATGAACGTGAACAGATGATCACGACCAAAATCCGCGAAGCCCTTGTCCATTGTTTGACGGCCGCCCAGCAAAGACGCCCCCTCGCGCCTGCCGCAACGGTGATCGAGCGTCTGCTGCCCGTTGTCCCCGGGTTTCCCGAGTGTGACAACATCTTGGCCGGCGTTCGCCAGGAATTAGCCCAGACCCTGCCTTCGATTGGGGTCTTGCTCAACAGTGTTCATCCGATCACGATTACCCGTTTACACTTAAATCAAGATCTGATTGCCGGCTTTACGCGCAATCGTACGGCTGAGTTGCTCCGCCAAAAATTCCCCAATCTACCCGAAGATGCCATGATCCAGGTGATTACGTCGATTGAGGGGGCAAACCCACTCAGTGTAAGCAGATTTTCGGTCAATGATAGCCCTAATCATAATATAAGACCAGAAATCAGGGTTGGATCGGGGGGAGCGGAGGGGAGAATAAGAATTACGCCAGTTCAGGAAGAGACAAAAGCGCCTGAAGGGCCTGTTCAGCCGATGACCAAAAGCAACACCACACAGAAGGAACCGGATGAACGACTTAGCAAAGGCGATTTGAGCCTCCTCAAACGCGTACCCCGCTACATACCGGGGCAACAACGCAGCGCTTGATCCAATCCACTATCGCCGAAGGTTAAGGGCAAAGAGCGCGAGAAATCGTGAATTCTCGCTCTCTTCTTATGGGCCTAGCGCAGCAAAACAAACGATCAGCCAGCGGCTGTCGTGGACGCCGGTAACGACTGGAAGAACAGATAAAGTGCCTTCAATTCGCTATCAGTCAAGTTGCTACCCAATACTTGCCACGGCATGGCCTCATTCGGAATCTTACTGCCATCGGGTCGGGTACCTGTGCGCAAGGCGGCGAAAAACTGCGCTTCGCTATAGTGTTGCATGACACCCGCTGGGGTCAAATTGGCCGCTTCTGGATCACCAGGCTCTGCACCTGGCCGAGGCCCGCCCGTATAGTTAGCGCCATGACAGCCGCTACAGGTTACGGCGAGATATTTGCCGTATGCAACCGTTTGTCCCGAAGCTGGCGGCGTTGGCAACGCAGCGGTCAAGTCAAGCTGTTCCACGGCTAGTAGCGGCAATTGTCCGGTGACCAGCAGCGCGCGGAAGAGCGGGCCAAGACGCCGCGGCGGATGGACTCTGTCTACAGCAGGAATGGTCTTCAGATAGGCGATCAAGCGGCCGAGGTCTTGATCACTCATGCTAAAATATTCGTGCGATGGCATGATCCACAAACCGCGGCCATCGCGATTGACCCCATAGCGAATCGCCCGCACCCAATCTGTATCACTATACGCTTGCCCACGGCCACCCTGGCCGGACGTTATGTTGGCCGACGGAATCGTCCCGACCGGAACACCGGCTATGAAGGCGCTGTCACCACCCAGATCGTCCATGTGACAGCCAGTGCAACCGCGAATTTTTGCCAGCCGTTCCCCTTCGCGGATCTCGGCTTCAGCCGTGGGAATGGTCACAGACGCCACGGACACCTTATGAGTCTTGTTGACCCGCTGCTCGCTCAACACGTAGATGACAAGCGCGGCAATGACGATCAAAGCGATCAGGCCGCTCAACACAATGGCAAACGCTCTAAGAATTTTGCGTAACATCAGTTCCTCCAATTAGAAAATTCAGCGGGCAACCACTGGTGTATTGTGAAAAGCGGTAATCTGCCATGAGCATTTGCTTGGCTCAGTCTGTTTGACCAACACCAGCGTACTCATGGCCTGAGTCTCGGCCAACGTTTTATCCTGCCAGAACCGTAAATGCCAACGGACGTGGGCCAAGGTGACATCTGTACGCACAAAACGCACATCCGTGATCATAGCCGTGTTCTGACTATCCTTGTAGATCGTGGCGAAGATCTGCTGGTGGCCTTCGGCAATCGCCTTGCGCCCATTGACGTGCAACCCACGGATGTTGACAAAATCCGCATCTTCGGTGAAGTGATCGGCAAAGGCATGACCATCGCCTGCGTTCCAATGCTCCTCCACCTGTTTCACTATCTGACGAATGCTGGCTTCGTCTTCGGCTTGTTGTGTACTCGCTGGATTGATTGGGTCCATTATTTTTGCCTGCCCTCCTGTGCAAAATTTGCGTAATGACCGTTATACCAGGTTGCAATCGGTAATCATTGCGACCTGGTATAACTGTTTTCTTGTGAAAGATTTATGCACAGATTATGGAGGAGCAGAGGCTAAAAAGCTTGTACAAAACGGACATCATCTAAACAGATGGCCTGGCACATGGCCCGCGCCAGCGCGGTATTGCTGTGGGGTCATGCCAGCGATTGACTTGAAGTCGCGGCAAAAGTGGGCCTGATCAAAGTAGTGCGCTTCTTGCGCGATCTGAGTGAGGGTGTAGGGCGTAGACATGAGATGGAGGCCTTGAACGAAGCGCACCATTTGCAGATAAGCGGACGGGCCGATGCCAATGTGCTGGTGAAAGAGCCGGCGCAGATGGCGTGTGGAGAGATGCAGCCGTTGCGCCTGTTCGGCGATGCGCGCCTCGTCTGGACATTGGCGTAAAGCCAGACAGGCCTGGCGGACAAGCGTCGCGTTCGGGTCGGGTTTGATCTGGCGCACCAGCCAATTGATCAGCAAATGGCATTGTTGCGCAAAGGTGGCGGATTCGGCCAACTGTTCGCTCCATTCGGGCGCGTTGGCAAAGACGTGGCGTGCCTCCACGGTTTGATTGGCAAGTTCAGCCAACGGCAGGGGTAGGATACTGCTACACGCATCGATTTTCAAGCTGACGCCCAGGAGCCACACCTCGCCTTGCGGTCGGTTGATAAAGGCGTCGGTATACAGACCAGAGACATAAGCACTCGGTCCGCTCAGCACATAGCAGGGCTTTTTGTTGTCGGCCCCATCGAGCGGGTCACCAAAATTAAAAAGCAGATCAACGTTACCCTTGGGCAGAATCGTCTCAACCGTATGGTCACCGTTGGCATGGGCACGCCAGATCGACTGCACATAGGGCTCCAACGGGTGTTGGGATGGGGGTATATAGCATTCAAACTGCATAGTGACCTCTATTCTATCGCTTCATCTATTCTTTTCTTTATCTACGGTATATCGAACCCACAGGTGCATACGCTACTAAGAGCCTGAATTATTAAACAGGCTCTAAGAAATATTGGAGTTTTGACAAAACGAAACACAGGCTGCGTGAGGCTGGGCAGAGAAAGCACCTTTAAAATTGAACAATCAAGCCGAAATCGAGCTATTTTGTAGCGATTAGGCGTTTAACGATGACCTTTTGGCGTAATCGTTTTGGCAATTTTGAGCCTTTGCGCCTGCCTGGGGAAATACCCCGCGGTTTGGGGGGGTGAGCGGGTGTGCCCAACTGGCGAATAATGCGGTCGAAACCGCGTTGAACGAGCGTCGGGGAGATCAGGCAACGGCGCATGGCTGGTAAGTTACGCTCCCACGGTCTGGGGATGCCTTCGACGAGATGGCGGGCCAACCAGAGTTGGGCATAGGCCAGGTGGGTCAGTTGAAACCAGGTTTCCTCATGGGCGACCTCGGGGGTTTGAAAGCCAACGAGGAGCAGCTTTTGTTTGCCAAAGCGAAAAAAGTGCTCGATGTCGAACCGGGTCACATAAGCCTGATAGAGGTGGGTCAGGGTGAGTTCGTGACGGCGTGCGCCCATGACGATCAGCCAGAGCGGATGCTTACAAGCCGGCTTGCCCGCTTGGTCGTAGCGGACAATGCGCACCAGGGTAAAGGGATGCTTATGCATGGGCAGGGAGGTGGGTTTGCGCTCACCTGGCATCAGCAGATTATGCCAAGCCTGGATCTCGACTCTGTACGGTTTGCCACGGCGACTGGTTTCCCACAAGGTCTGGGTTTGGTCAGGCGGGGTCTGCGTGGCCGTTTTCGCTAGCGAAAACGGCGCCCCGTACCAAGTCGGGTGCCCCTGCCCAGGCTTCGCAAACGCTGCTGCGCTGGCGACAGGCGCATGGTAGAAGGTGCGCGTGCCGCGTGCTCGCACAATCGTCACCAGATTCGGATACTGGCGATGGGCATACAGCGCCGCCGGTTTGCTGTAACTGCTGTCCGCCACTTCTACCGTCAAGGCCTGGCCAAAGGGCAATTGCTCGTTCTTTAGTAACTGCCCGATCTGCTCCATGCCCACCTGCTCTTTGTCGGCCTCCGTCGCCACGCGCTGCGTCAGCAAGGGCAGCACCCAACTCGACGAAACCCCCACTTCCGGTTCTAAACCCAGCGCAACCGTCGAGTATTGATGACCAATCGTCACCGGTAGTTTGCCTTTCACCACTTCCGGCTGGTAAACCATCCCGCGATCCACAAGCGTTTTGGCATACGACCGCGGGTTGGGCGTTACATCGACCATCAACAGCCAAAAGGGCCACCTGTCCGGCTTCACCAGCGAAGCGGCCACTTGTTCTGCTAGCCACATCGGCGATAGCTTCACTTCATCGATTGCCTTGAAGATCGTCGAGTAACTCCGCCGAAAACAGCTGGCTAAGCTATATTCTACCACCGACTTGGCATTCGGCGTACTGCTCATCGCATCCACCAAGTCCATCAGCGTATCGGCTCGATTGTTAAAGTTCTGGTATAATGATGTCCGGAACTGTTCCAGTTGATTGGTGTATAGAGTGATGTCCATACCCTATTTCTGGTTCAGTTCTGCTTTTTTGGCAAATTCCCAACTGT
>JBBQBY010000315.1:0-7922 GCA_038318235.1 Caldilineales bacterium | reverse complement strand
TTAACGCCGGCCCTGGTCGATGATCCTATGGTCAGCGAAGTCGCGTTGATCAAGGCGATTATCCCGAACAGCGATCCGACTGCGTTGCAATTAACGCAAGCGCTCACCCATCTGTATGACCGCAGCACGGTCTTTTTCTATGCCAACGTGGCGCGCGCCACGCACGGTGAAACGCGCCAAGAGGTGCTGGGCAGCGGCAATGCGGCGCAAATTTTCCAAAACTTTACGCTCAAACAGGCGCCGCTCACCTATGTGGCCGCACCTACGGCCAGCGGCGCGCAGACGACATTACAAGTGCGGATCAATGATGTCCAATGGCAAGCAGCACCCGCGCTCTACAACCGCAGCCAGCGCGATCATGTCTACACCACCCGGCGCGACGATGATGGCAAGACGCTAATTCAATTCGGCGATGGTGTGAATGGGGCGCGCGTGCCCACCGGCGCGGAGAATGTCACGACAACTTATCGCACCGGGATTGGAGTGGCAGGCATGGTCAAAGCGGGGCAACTTTCGCTGTTGATGACGCGACCGTTAGGCGTGCAAAAGGTGACCAATCCCCTCGCCCCAATCGGCGCCGCCGAGCCGGAGACGCGCGACAATGCGCGGCAAAATGCCCCGTTCACCGTGTTGACGCTGGACCGGATCGTAGCGGTGCAGGATTTTGAAAATTTTGCCCGCGCCTTTGCCGGGATTGGCAAAACGCAGGCGGTCACGCTGTGGGATGGCGAAAAGCAGCTTGTCTATCTGACCATCGCCGCCAGCGCCAGTAACGGCGTGGATTTTACCATCGATCCAAATTCGGCGCTCTTTCAAAATTTGCACCAGGCCATGGACACCGCGCGCGATACGATTCAACCGCTAACGATTGTTTCCTATGCGCCGCTTTTCTTCAAGCTAGCGGCGCGTCTGTTGATCGATCCAGCCTACATCCCAGAAAGAGTCATGGCGGCGGTCACCAGTGCTTTGACCCAGGCTTATGCGTTTAACGCCCGCAACTTTGGCCAATCTGTCCATGAAGGCGAGGTGCTCGCGATCGGCCAAAGTGTGCCAGGCGTCAACGCGCTATTTTTAGAAAAATTGTATTTCAAGGGTCAGCCACCGCAATTGCAGACAACCCTGCCCGCGCGCAGCGCCATGCATGATCTGGACGGCAAACTCAAACCGGCGCAACTGCTGTTGCTCGACCCAAACGGGATCAATTTGACTACGTTACAGGCATGACAGGATTTACGCACGCAAAGCCGCAAAGTGCGCAAAGAAAAGCAATAGAATCTTTTACAACTTTGCGCACTTTGCGGCTTTGCGTGCGATATTTTTAATTTGGCCGATGCTTACGCTTACACCATAGATCAAGCGCAGGCCCAGGAGTAAACTGTGACTACCTATACCGCGCAACATCTGTACGAATTGCTACCTGCCATCTATCGCATCCGCGATGCGGAACAAGGCGAACCACTCAAACAATTAGTGGGCGTGCTCGCGCGCGAGATCGGCTTGGTCGAAGACGACATCGCCCAACTCTATGCCAATTGGTTTATCGAAACCTGCGCCGAGTGGGTCGTCCCCTACATTGGCGATCTGCTCGGCGTGCGCGGCCTGCATCCCATCAGCAGCACAGAATTTACGCAGCGTGCGTTTGTGGCCAACACGTTGAGCTATCGGCGGCGCAAAGGAACGGCCACCGTGTTGGAACAATTGGCACGTGACACCACGCTCTGGGAGGCGCGCGCGGTTGAATTTTTTGAATTATTGAGCACAACGCAGTATATCAACCATCTGCGGCCGCAAAATGTGCGCACGCCCGATCTGCGCCAGACCAATACCCTGGAATTGCTGAACACCCCGTTTGACACAATTGCTCATACGGCGGAAGTGCGCCGCATTGCCAACGGCCGTGGCCGCTATAACATGCCCAACGTTGGCCTCTATCTCTGGCGCCTGCAAGCCTATCCACTCCTGCGCAGCACGCCACGCGCGATAACAACGCCAGCCGATCAGCGTTATACCTTTAGTTCATTGGGCTATGATGCGCCACTCTTCAACCAGCCGCAGACCGAAGCGACAATTACCCATCTGGCCGAAGAGATCAATGTGCCAGGCGAATTGCGCCGCCGCGCCCTCCACGATGACCTGGCAATTTATCGTCAGGCGTTACTCAGTGGCGGGCGGACACCTTTCACCCAATATTTTGGGCCAAGACAACCGGTGCTCGAAGTCTATTTCGATGACCAACGGTTATTGCCAGAGAACTTTGTGATCTGCAATCTCAGTGGTTGGGGCGCGCCGGGCTGGGAACCACCCACGAGTGAAACTTTCAATTTGCCCACCAATCCAGTGACGACTTTTGAAACCAAAGTCGCGATTGATCCGGCGTTGGGTCGGTTGGCCGTTTTGAAAAACGTGACGAACCCGCCCACTGAGCTTGAAGTCAGCTATGCCTACGGGTTTAGCGGCGATTTGGGCGGTGGCCCCTATGACCGCCGGCTGCTGCGCCAACCAGGCGACCCTAGCCCTTCGGCCTACGAAAATTCAGTCGCGCAACCACAACCCAATCCGACGGTCGCATTGCTGCGTGTACCCGGCGATTTCAACACGCTGGGCGCAGCGCTGGCTGCCTGGGATTCGACGACGCCCCTCACCATGATCCAAATGGAGGACGATCACGCCTACACAGAAGATCTGACCGTTACAATGGCGGCTGGCGATCTGGTGATCCAGGCGCGCAATGGTCAACGCCCCACCTTGATCGGCAATTTGACGATCCAAGGCACCCAACAGGGGCGGCTGGCGCTCAATGGCTTATTAGTCGCCGGCAAGATCACGGTGGCGGCGGATGAGAGCTTACGCCAGTTGGACTTGCTCCATTGCACACTTGTGCCTGGCCTCACAGTGCAAGCCAGTGGCGCCCCCAGCGCACCCACCACGCCGAGTCTGCTCATCAACGCGACCAACATCGCGCTGCATGTCAACCTGGTGCGCAGCATCACCGGTCCGTTGCGCCTGCCCGCCACGAGCAATGGGCTGACCATCCAAGATAGCCTGATTGAATCCCCCGTGCGCGACCGGCCAGCCGTCATCACACCGGCCCTGGTCTCGGGCAGTCTGAGCAGCTTTCCAATTTTGACCAGCAATCCGGCGCTGATCAATGTCACGATTGGGGAAGATGGCCCTTATCCGGCGATTTTTGCCAACCCCAGCCAGCCAACGACGCTGGCCCAGGCGCGCAACGCGTTGCAAGACGCGCTACAAAAGGCCCACACCAGCCCGGCCTTTAGCCAAGCGCGCGTGGTCAACGCGGCCAACCGTTTAATTGTCATCCCAGGCGTGGCCGAACCGATCAGCCTGGAAAATGCCCCTGGTGATCAGACTGCCGATCTGTTGCGCCTGAGCGCCGACACAGGTCAACTGACGATTGCGCTGGTGAGCGGGCCGTTGACGCCCTTTCCAAACTTAACCGGGGCAACACCGGCCATCAGCGTACAGATTGGCGATCTGACGCGTGTAGCCACGTTGGCTGCCGTACCAACCTCGTTGGCGCAGGCCCGCGACCGTTTACAAGAGGCGATCCGTGCCGCGGATCCCGACCCGGCCTTTGCCAATGCGCTGGTCAGCCTGGTCGATGATCAACTGATCGTGCTGCCGGGAATTGCACAAACGCGCCTACGCATAGACCTCGCGCCCACCGACCTGACCACGGCAACCGAGTTGGCGCTGGCCAGTGATGAATGGGCGATTGCCGGGGATGAGACCGGTCTGCAACCTGGCCCGCCCACGACGTTGGCACGGGTGACGGTACTCGGCCCTGTGCATGTCAAAGAATTGACGCTGGCTTCGGCAGTGATCTTTGCCAATCCGGTCATCACCGAGCGCCGCCAGGCTGGTTGTGTGCGCTTTAGCTATGTGCCGGAAAATTCACGCACGCCGCGCCGCTACCGTTGCCAGCCCGATCTGGCGATTAGCGCCGCGCTTGACGCTGCGCAGGCAAAGGGCAGCTTGTCAGCCATTCAGGCCGACGCGATCCGCCAACAAATTCTGGGCAAAATCAGCCCATCCTTCACCTCCACCCGCTATGGCAGCGCGGCTTATGGTCAATTGAGCCTGACCTGTCCGCTGGAAATTACAACCGGCGCTGAAGATGGGTCGGAGATCGGCACCTTTAGTTTCTTAAAACAACCGCAGCGCGCCGCTAATCTGCGCGCCAGTTTAGATGAATATCTGCGCTTTGGTCTGGAAGCCGGCATTTTCTATGTGACATAAGTGTAGGCAGTAGACGTAAAACTAGCCACCCGACACTTTGGGCAGGAGCATTCAAATGCTCTGCTGACAGTAGGAAGTGCCCTCAGGCACTAGGTGCCTAGTCGCTGCGGCGACTTGTTACTGTCAGCTGCGGGTTTCAACCCTGCTGCTGAAAAGTGTCGGGTCGCTAGGACGTAAAACAATCCAACCACGGTCTACTGTCTACCACCCAAAGGAGTAACGATTATGAAAGGCGATTTCACCCGTTCAACTTTTAAACCAACCAAACATTACAGCAGCGTCCGCATGCAGCAGGGGCGCGTGCAATTGGATGCCGACTGGAATGAGCAGATCGACCTGACCGCGCATCGCGTCGAAACGGAAACCGGCGACATGATTGGCCTGTGTGGCGCGCCGCTGCATGACGCCGGTTTTGTGCTGAGCAACGGCGCGATCCCGACGATTGGGGCCGGGCGTTATTATGTGGACGGCAGCCTTTGTGAAAATGAGCAGACGCTGGCGCTTGACCAACAGCCCGATCTGCCCGGCTTTGCGTTGCCCACGGACGCCGGGCGCTACATTGCCTATCTGGACGTTTGGCAGCGCCACATCACGACGTTGGAAGATGCGAGCCTGCGCGAAGTCGCCCTTGGTGGACCAGACACGACCACGCGCACCAAGACGATCTGGCAGGTGAAATTGCTTGGCGCATTGCCAGCGTCGCTCACGTGCCAGGATGAGCCGGAGGCGTGGAAAAATCTCCTGCTTGCCAAGACCGGCCAGTTGAGTGCCCGCGCCCAAGCCGCCCCGCCCGACCAGAATGCCTGTCTTGTACCGCCCAGTGCAGGCTTTCGGCGTCTGGAAAACCAACTCTATCGCGTCGAAATCCACACGGCGGGCGACCTGGGTGCAGCAACCTTCAAATGGAGTCGCGACAATGGTTCGATTGTCACGCGCTGGCTCGACAAGAAAAACGATGACTTGATTGTCAGCAGCCTGGGCCGCGATGCCGTGTTAGGATTTGCCGCCGACCAATCGGTGGAATTGAGCGATGACACGCGCGACCTGCAAGGTGGCGCGGGCACCTTGGTCAGGCTGACCAATGCCGAAGGTCAGGCTTTGACCATCGACCCAACCACCGCCACCGGCTCGGTTACGCTGGCCGATTTTACGAACAACCCGAAAGTCCGGCGTTGGGATTCAGACAGCGCACAAGGCGTAGCCCTGGACCCAACCACCAACGATGGCTGGCTCAAGCTTGAAGATGGCGTCGAAATCAAGTTTGGCGCCGGCTTTTACAACGTGGGCGACTACTGGTTGATCCCAGCCCGCACCGCCACCGGCAATGTGGAATGGCCACAGGATACGAACACGCCACCCCAGCCACTGCCGCAGCCGCCGGCTGGTATTGACCATCACTTCTGTCGGTTGGCCGTTATCGAGCGCGACGCCAGTGGCTTTACGGTCGTTGAAGATTGTCGCCATCTATTCCCACCCTTGAGCGAGCTCAGCCCGCTAACCTATGTCAGTGGCGATGGGCAGGAGGCGATGCCCGATCTCACGCAACCGGCGACATTGACGCCTTTAGCCAAGCCGCTCCAAGTCGGCGTTGCCAATCGTGCGGGGGCGCAGGTGCGTTTCCAGATCACCCAAGGGAATGGCCGCTTACAAGGGACGGGCAACAGTGTCGACGTGGCGACGGGCAGCGATGGCATCGCCAGTTGCACGTGGGAATTGGATGCCGTCACGCTGGTTCAACAAGTCGAAGCTCACTTACTCAGCGACGCGGGTACACCCTTGCCATTGCCGATCCGCTTTAACGCCAATCTCAGCGTGGCCAGCCAGGTGGCCTACAACCCGGCCCAGTGTAGCAATCTAGCCGGCATTACCAATGTCCAAGCCGCGCTCGACAAATTATGCCAGCAACACGGCGGCGGTTGTTGCATCACCGTCGGCGATGGGGGTGACTATGCCAGGCTGGATGAAGCCCTGAAAGACCTGCTGGACAAGGGCGAGCGTGATATCTGCCTCTGTCTGCTGCATGGCGAACAAATAGTGGGCGGATTTCAAATCGAACAGAAATTTGGCGAACGTGCGCTGCACATCAAAATTGAAGGCTGCGGCCCCGGCAGCCGGCTGATCTTGCAAGAGCCTTGGCAGTTTAGGGGCGTTCAAGCAATTACATTGCGCGAGCTAGCCATCGAGGCGCCTTTTGTCACCGACAAAGATCAACGCGTCTTAAATTTTGAGCTATGCCGCGCGATCACCATCGCGGCCTGTCAGTTCACCGGTTTCACCGCCCAGGGCCGCATGGAGGGAAATAACTTTGTCCCTGGCGGTGCTCTGCTGGCAATTGCCAATGGGGATAGTGTACGTTTACAAAATAATGCCTTTACCGCGGTGTTGCCCGACAGCCTCGCAACGCCGCGCAAAATCTTTGAGGTGGCGGGGCAGGCCGTGAATCTGGATATTTTGGCCAAAGTCTTCGGTTTGCCCGAAGCAGGCAACTTTCGCCAAGCGGAGTTTCGTCAGGGCGTCTTCAAAGCAGCCCAGGAGTTGGCCGGGCTGAACGCAGACGTGCGCAAAAAATTTCAGGACACTCTACAAAAGGCGATCAGCAATACGGATCTGCACCCGGCGCTGAGCCTGGGGGAAAGCCTCAGTTATTTCAAACTGATCTTTGCCAGCAACACGCCGGATCAGCCCGACCCACAAATTATCGCCGACATATTCTTTGATATTCGCACCGCTGCGATCAAAACACGGCCAGGCACGGCGATCATTCTAGAAAAATTACGCCAATTGCAAGAAGGCGATGTCAAGCTGGCGGCGTTTATCGAGACGGTTGACGAAGATGATTATAACCTGATCGAGGGCAACACGATCAATGGTGTGCTGAGCCTGTATGGCATGCCCGCAGCGCCGACGCTTGTCAACCAAATTCTGAATGGGAGCTTTCTCGCCAAGCTGCGCAATCAATTCAAAGGGTTGGCCGAGGAGCCGACAGTTAGCATTTCTAATGGATTTCTGGGTACACTACAGGTACGCGGCAATCAAATCGCGCGGGTGGCCGTGGCCCAGACGATTGTCCAGCAAATCGCCAATAAAAGTACACCAGGGAATTATCCGTTTGACGTGTTTGGGCGCTGTCTATTGACCGACAATGTGATCGAAAGTAATGGCAACCTGGTCATCGCCAAACATCTGACACTGGCTTCCACCGAGTTCACGATGGTCGCCGCGGCAGCCGGCAGTGCGATCTCCACCAACGCCGTCCTTCCCATGACCGTCACGCTGGCCGATGGCGCGATCTTTATGGGCAATCACGGGGCCGGTTCGACAACCATTCTGGCCGACATTTCGCGCATCAGCCAAAATGTGGCCAATCTGGATATCACCATTAGCTAATTCGCACGCGACTTACGTTTATACAGCTCAGCGTGGTTTATGCTAGAGTGGCAATATGATGGGCGGACCTCTCCCCCCGCCCTCCCCTGCTGGGAGGGAGCCTGTTTGGTGGATAGAATGAGGTGCTTGGTATCCCCCTGATCGGTCCCCTCCCTGTTTGGGGAGGGTTAGGGTGGGGTCTGGATCCGCTGACAATCATCAATGGGTAACATTGACCTCTCCCCCCGCCCTCCCCTGCTGGGAGGGAGCCTGTTTGGTGGATAGAATGAGGTGCT
>JBBQBY010000314.1:0-8003 GCA_038318235.1 Caldilineales bacterium | reverse complement strand
TGTATACTATAGGGCAAAGCAGAATTTTATGCGCTAGGTGAATGACGGGAATAAGCGCTGGCTACATAGCTAGTTTGCTACCTGGCCAAGTGACTAGGTAAAAATCAAGACTTTTCCAGAAAAATCACCATCCCCTTGCATTGGTCACGGCTGGTGGGCTACATCACTTAGGCCATTTTAAATCAATTGTCCACAAAAGTCGCTATACTCAAATCAGAACGAAAAGCGGAGAATTACCCCACCCGCGCCCCAAACGGGCTCCCGCTCCCCTGGGAAGGGAGGGAACCGTCACGAGGCAGACGAAAGATCCGTTCCTCCCCAGCAGGGGGAGGTTAGGTGGGGGTCTGGGCTCGCCAGCTGGCAAAACTCCGCTTTTTAAATTGAACTCAGTATAGCTTGCCGGTGTAGGCTTATGTGGTGGCCTGCAACAGTACTAGGGTACTTTTTAGCTACGTCAAAAACCCTGCATCTAGATACATCAAAAACCTCGTGCATAAGTGCATTCTTGTTGTTATACTCGACACGGGCATAGATGATAATTTTTACGCTGTACCTACCAGAGAAAAACTTCTGTGAAATTTTATCATCTATGCCCCCAGACAGTATAGACGAAAGCTACCCAAACCTTTTTTCTTTGATTTGGGTCTTGGGTAGCCAACTTTGTCGCCCTGGCGTTTCCCGTTTCGACCATCAAAGAAATTCTTAAAGGCTGTTTCCAAGTCGGCACCGCAAGAAGCGTTGCGCGACTTGGAAACAGCGTACATCCAAGCCAGATCCGACTTTTTCCAGTAGTTCAATTCACGATGCAGATCAATGGCGCTGATCGACTTACCTGTGTCAGCATAGATTTGTTGCTTGCGAAACAAGCCCCAATTAAAGGCCCACCGCGCAGCGCCGCAATGCTTGATCAGCGCAGATCGTTGCATGTTATTGGGATCAAGTTCTGTCTTGTAACCTTTAATTACTTTCATCTTTAGCCGCCTGCTCGATACAATTCTTAATGCGTTCCAAGCGATTCTTGTTACCACGGCGACCATAGATTCGGGCATACATGGAAGTGATTACGGCGATAAAATCTGTAACTAGATCGTCCTTAGTTTCGTTGGGAAAAATTACTTCAATCGACCGACCTTGCGCGCCTAACAAATCAACGATGTAGTTGAATCCAAATCGGGTCAACCGCTCTCTGTGCTCGACTACGATCAGGGTAATATTTTTATCGATTAACAAAGCGCTTAACTTCGGACGACTATCGTTCAACCCAGATGCAATTTCAGAAACGATCTTATCGACTTTGTAGCCTTTAGCTATAGCATAGGTTTGGAGGCGCTCGATCTGTCGTTCAAGATCGCTTCTTTGATCAGCGGATGAAACACGAGCATATAAAGCTATGCCGCTTGCTGATTCGATTTTGTCTCGTACAATGATGGTTCCGCTCTCTGCTTGATAAGCGTCGAGTTTACCATCGGTATACCAGCGCCACGCCGTTTTATAACTTATACCAAGTTGTTTTGCATAGGTAGATAGTTTCATGTGGATATTTTACCACGTATGTCCATATTTGTCAATAATCAATTTTTTCTAATTCTACCCCTCACTCAGGTCGATGCCCGCTAGTTTGGCGTTGGTCAAATTGCTGTTGTGCAAGTCGGCGCCTTTCAGGTTGAGGCCAGCCAACTTAATGCCCGATAAATTCAGGCCGCTTAAATCAGCGCCAGATAGATTGCGGTCCTTGTGCAAACTTTCCAACAATTCCTCACGTGACGCAAACTTCTTCGTAAACATTGGATTCATCTTTTGTACGCTCTTTTCGATCAAACCGTAATTATCAACAAGCAAGGCTGGCGCAATCGTTCAAACCGACAAGATCAGGCATCCGGGTACGGCAAGCTGTTGATATTCTATCACGCACCGCCTAGTCTACACCCAATATCCTTCTGGCGCGCCTGGCTAGTGGGGCGGCTAGACCTGTGAACTCCCAACAAAACTTACCGCGACTTTGCGTAGCTTCCAGGCGTCTATACCAGTAACGGTGAGTACGCGCCCGCCAAACTCAGTTGTGCTGGCAGTGAGTGAAAAGGGCGTATGTGAACGAGCCGCAGTGCCATTCTACATCCTCGATTCAAAACAGGGAGATCAATCCATGCGCAAGAAAATGATCAATTGGCTACTCGTGGCGTTGTGTAGTGCTGGATTAGCCTTGGTGTTGATTAGTGTGAAGACCTATGCCAAGCCCAATGTCGCCAGCCCGCGTGCGGCCAATGCTTGTACCGAACATTTGGTCAATGGCGGCTTCGAAACTGATACGACTTGGAGTTTGCCGATCACACCCTACCGCGCGGCCTACAGCACGGAACAGGCGCACAGCGGTGGGCGCAGTGTACGGGCCGGCATTATAAAGCCAAGCGACAACGTCTTCAGTTATGCTTCCGCCATCCAAACTGTCCAGATCCCAACCGGCACCCAGACCAGCACCCTTGTCTTCTGGTGGTATCCAATCTCGACGGAAGGCGCCCTCCCGCAAGCCGCCAACGTGGTTGATGACGCGACAGTGCAGGCCGTGGCCGATGGCGTCGTGCCGGCCACGGCCCTGGCCGGTGATCGCCAGTATGCGCTCTTGCTAAACGAGCAGAACAGTGTACTCGCGCGCCTGTTTTTTACGCGCAGCAACGCACAAAATTGGCAGCAGGCCACATTTGATCTCACCGCCTATGCGGGCAAAACCGTGCGCATCCTCTTTGGTGCGTATAATGATGGCGCCAATGGGGTGACAGCCCTTTATGTGGACGAGGCATCCTTGTTAACTTGTCAGCAGCAAGCAGCGGCCAGCTATCTTCCGCTGATCCAAAAGCTAGCCGTTACTCCAACACCGACCTTGATTGCGACCGCCCTGCCAACGTCCACCCCTGCGCCAGTGGGTACAGTGGTTTGGCCTACCCCAACCCAGGCGATCGAGGTCTTCTCACCGATCAAAGACGGACTTTATCACAGCCCGATTGAGGTCAACGGCTTTTCCCAAACCTTCGAAGGCAACGTAAATCTTCGCTTGACGGATCAGAATGGGCAAGTATTAGCCGAACGCAATACACTGGGCGGCTCAGTGGACGGCTTTGACTTTTTTGCTAGCTATGTGCGGTTCACGGTAAGTGAGCAGATCTCGGCGACCTTAGACGTCTTCGAAACGAGCGCAATGGATGGCAGTGAAATTCACAAGGTGCAGATCCCGTTGGTGCTGTTGCCCGGTCAACGCGTGATCGATCTCAACCAGCCAATCGTGGGCGGCACAGTTTGCCATCCAGTATTAGCGGCCGGCTACTCGAATACATTCGAAGCCACCCTGGCAGTGACGTTGAATCGGCTGGACGGCACGGAGATCACACGTACGACCGCGATGGGCGGCAACCTAGGCATCTATGCCGACTTCGCCACAACGATCAGCCATACGGTCACGACGCCGGCACCCGTGTTGGTGGGCGCCTTCGAGGAGAGCCCGGCGGGGTTTGGCCCGGTTGACTACACGCGGGTGCCAGTGGCGTTGTATCCCGCCGGGACAGTCGCCTGCCCGTGACATAACGGTTGGCGAAGGCTGCTAAATAAATGCCGAACGTTATATACATAGGGCTTACGCAGTTTCTCTTGGGAACGCCGCCAGCGGGATCGGGATCCCGCTGGCGGCGTTCCCAGTGCGTAAGTCCTGATACAGAGAAAGTCAGCCAAGCGCAGCCAGTTGAGGGGTAGAGAACACTAGCTGTCCGATACGGCGGACAGTGGTCAATAGGTGTTCTGGTGGCTCGGCCTTGTTGACAAATGCATCCACGCCCGCGGCTGATGATGTTGACCGCACATCCGGATTTACACTGAGGGCAACAATTTTTAGCCTAGGCCATTCTGCGTAAAGGGCGTGAATCAATGATTTATGATCGCTCAGCGCGCCCAATCCTGGCAGTTCCCAGTCAAGTAAGATCAGATCAGGAGCACAGGCTTTCGTTGCATGCCACAATGAATCAGTGTTACAGGCCTCGCCGACCACCGCTAGATTAGCTTCCTGTTCCAGCAGCAGGCGCATCGCTGAGCGCAGCCAAGCCTGGTCATCGGCAATAAGCACGCGTATCACGTTTTCTCCTTGATCGCGTCAACGATCATCCGTTGTTATGGCCATCTGCCACAGAGTTATTACACTGTAAATTACATATTTTGGTATCGAGCGTACAGGTAGGCAATGGGCTGCGATTAAAAACTTAGGGTGGGCCTAAAGCTAGTTTAGCAGATCGGCAGCCCGCTGGGCGTAGCCTGTTACCAAATGATTTAATCCACAGTGTAATAGCTCTATGATACAACCAATTCGATCCATGAACACCGGCTAGAGGAGGAGAAGCCAGACTGCTCGGTCGGTGAGTTCTTGTACTAGTCAGTTGACCAGGTCTACGTGGCGCGCAATGTGTTTGGGATGAGCGGAAGGACACAAACTGGGTCAGGCCAAGACGATCAACACTTCAACTTTTTTGTTCTGGGATGAGGTTGTGCTGCAAGGTAATTGCCACCGCTTCGGTGCGGCTGGTGGCGTGGAGTTTAGAAAGAATATTGCTGACGTGGAATTTAATGGTCGAACGACTGACAATCAAGGTATCTGCGATCATATGGTTGTCCATGCCTTGGACCAGCAACTTGAGCACGTCTCGCTCGCGTTCGGTCAGGTTAGCGCCAAGTACGGGCAACCCCTGCTGGTTGCTTGCGTGGATCAGGGCCAGCGTTGCTTCTGGGGCCAAGGTTGGACGCCCCTGGTAGGCGGCGCGAAGCGCGTTTGCCAATACGTCGGCTGTGGCGTTTTTCAGCAGATAACCAATCGCGCCGGCCTTGAGCGCCTCCTGTACCAGACTATCTTCCTTAAAACTGGTCAAAATAAGCACCTGGATGTGGGCATAACGTTCACGAATGGCGCGCGTGGCGGCGGCGCCATCCATTCGTGGCATCATCATGTCCATCAAAATCACATCGGGTTTGAACCGTTCACACAAACGCAATGCTTCAGCGCCATCAGACGCCTCGGCCACCATTTCAAGATCGTCATACGCCAGCAAAAACGCCGATAAACCGCTGCGCACAACGGCGTGATCGTCGACGATCATTACCCGAATTATCGATAGGTCGCGCATACAGGTCACCTCTGGAAAGCTGTTGTCCCGCCGCTTGTGAGAGATCTTCTCATGCAGGAGGTCATGTATTGCCCTGCAACTTTCTACCGTTACCTGGTGCACTTTCGACGATTATAGCATCTTTCTGTCGGACAAAGCAGAGCGTTCTGCCCATACCTATTGCCTGGGGCAAAACGCTCTGCTTGATTATGGCTGCTTAATCAAGTTTATCAACCGAGGAGCATTCGTTGTAGCAACCGCTTAGGCTCGTGTATCAGCCAGTTTACCGCTAGTCGGAATTTCAGCCGCTTTGGCGCCACGACGCCACGGTGTGCCGAGGAAGGCCAACAGGTAGTAGTCTGCCCCGATGTAACCAGCGACCTTCCAAGCCAACATCAACACGATAGCGAGGGTAAACAACAATCCATTCGTGCTGGCCGCGCCGGCCATGATGAAATTCCAGTTCAATAATGCACCGAAGAAGGCGGCGATGCCGACAAAGGCACCCAGAATTAGGGCAATCCCAACTAGGATTTCACCAGCAACAACCAGTTTGGCAAACCAGGTGTAGCTCTCTGTGTTGAGCAAATAGACAATGAAGCTCCGGTACCAGTCGTAAGCAATGGGTGGTTTGCCTTGCTCAGGCACCTTTACGGCGTTTTCCCAGAAGCCCTTCAACGCTGCTCCGCCATTTAGCCACGCCGGCGTCAACTTATGCATACCCGCATCCAACCAATCCCAACCGAGATAGATGCGGATAACCAACCAAAGCCACGAACTGCGCGTATTGTTAAAAAACCAGTGGGCGACTGGCGGGTCTTGAACTTCACGGTGGGTGATATTGAAGATGCTCATAACGTTCTCCTTTATGAAATTGATTTATTCATCAAACAGTGTTGTTTGCGTTATTTCTAATTGAAAGTATACAAAGATTCCAACCTATTGTAACCGGCCAACCAGCGAGATGATCGCCTGGTTTGACAGGTAGTAGCCACCCTGGTCAGCTGACTAGGGTAGCTACTACGACAACGTTAAATTAGCCACCAGTGGTGGCTAATTTAACGTTGTCGCACTACTATCCATTTTTATTCGGTTTCGCGATACGCATAGGGTGCAGAGCAGTGCAGAAGATAAATTTAGTAACGATTCAGGCTAGGCGGAGAAACCGAATTTTTCTTGGTAGAATTAGCCTGTCTTACGCATAAAAAACCCAGTTTCTAGCTGAACAGTTACCGAATCTTTATTATAGAACCCGCTCTGGCTAACACAAAAATACACGAACCGAACTAACAACAACGAGAGCCTCAACTGCACTGGATTAGCCAGTGCAATAAAAGCGCGTACCGTCGAAATTTAATTTCGACAAATCGACAATCTAGGGTAAAATAGACCAAATGTTCTTGCTGATTAACCAGAACATTTCGCTTCAGAAAGTTTCACCAGTTTATAACAGGAAGGACCATCATGCAGCTAACCGCTTATCTGCAGCGAATTGGTTATACTGGGTTGCAAACACCGACCTATACTACGTTGTGTCAATTGCATCGCGCCCATCTGCTAAGCTGTGGCATATTTTAGCGCATGTGCTGAATCACAGCACGCAACATCGCACTGAGTTGGCGCGCTACTTGACCGATTGCGGCCACTCGCCCGGTGATCTCAGCTTGATCGATAGGGTATCGATGTGCGCCTAATCGAGGTCATTGCGCACAAAAGCCAATTTCAGCGATGGGGTTGAACAAGCAACAAAGCGCGACAACACTTATAGACAACGCAAATAAACAAGGAACAATACTTTTGCAGGTGCTGCTGTCAAAACTTCTCCAATAGTTCATCTTTTATTCGCGTTGTCTATTAGAAAGATCCTAGCCAAGCAATTAGAGAACAAACGATGAGTGAAGAACTGACTTTTGCCACAACCCGCCTGGGTCTGCTGCTCGATCAATATGACACAAGTTATGCGATGTTACGTGAGCGCCTGGACGGGCTAACTGATGCGGAATATTTCTGGGAGCCGGTTGCCAATTGCTGGAGCGTTCGCCGGCGCGCCGAGGCCACGACCACTGGGATTGGCCTCGACGAATGGGTCTTTGAAAATGATGGCAGCGACCCGACGCCCGCACCGATCACGACGATCGCATGGCGGTTATGCCATATTGTCGCTGGCCAAATGACCCGCTGCGATTACACCTTTGGTGCCAAATCACTGGCAGAGAACGAGATTGAATTTCCCGGCAACGCTGAGGCGGCGCTGGCTTTTCTAGAACGTTCGCATCAAGCTTGGCGGGCTGGGCTGGCCACGCTCACCGATGCCGATCTGGATGTGGTAGGGTTGAGTTCATACCCGCATGGTCTAGACACGCAGCTAGCTTTTGGGCCACTGTTCTGGTGGACAAACTGCGAACTGATCCACCACGGCGGCGAGATTGGTTTGCTGCGCGATCTATGGCAATTTCGCGCACAATCGATAAAGGATTAAACATGACCCTGATCAATCCTGGTCGCCCTGAATCAACCGAATATTTGGCCTACTATGGCCAGTATATCAGCCGCGTGCCGGATGGCAACATTCTCGATCTGCTGGCCCGCCAGTTTGAGATCACCTGTACATGGCTGGCGCCACTTTCTGCAGCACAGGCCAACTTTCGGCCCAAGCCCGCAGATTGGAACATCACCGAAGTTGTCGGTCATTTGGCCGACACCGAACGCGTTTTTGCCTACCGGGCCCTATGCATTGCGCGCGCCAATCCCACACCACTGCCCAATTTTGACCAGGATCTCTTTGTCGCCAACGCCAACTTTTCCAGTCGCTCGCTCAGCGCGTTGCTGGCTGAGTTCACCACCGTGCGCCAGGCGACGCTGGCGTTTCTG
>JBBQBY010000313.1:0-8011 GCA_038318235.1 Caldilineales bacterium | reverse complement strand
GATATTTTAGATCAATTTGAAACCCTCAAAATCTGCACGGGGTATCGCTTGCCCAGCGGCGAGATCATCACAGACACCATGCCCGATACACCGGTGCTGTATGATGTGCAGCCCGTCTATGAAGAATGGGCTGGCTGGAATAGCTCCACCGAGCATTGTCGCGATTGGGACGAACTGCCCAAAGCGGCGCAGGCTTATATTAACCGCTTGAGCGAATTGGCTGGGGTGAAAGTAGGCTTTGTCTCCGTGGGCCCCAAGCGCGAACAGATGTTTGTGGTGGGATGAAAAGCCGCGGGGATGAATCCTGCTGCTGACAGTAGCAAGTCGCCTCAGCGACTAAATCCTTAGTGCCTGTGGGCACTTGCTACTGTCAGTAGCCAAATTTTATTTGCGCCTGATCACATTTTGACCCTACACAGAATGCAGCACGCCCAACATCGCCGTACCGAACTGCTCCAACCGTGAGGGCCCCATCCCTTTAATTTGTCCCAGTGCCTCTAACGTCGTTGGCTGCGCGCTGGCAATCGCTTGCA
Source organism: Caldilineales bacterium (assembly GCA_038318235.1). GTDB lineage: Bacteria > Chloroflexota > Anaerolineae > Caldilineales > Caldilineaceae > JAPLGZ01. The sequence continues at coordinate 7,478 of JBBQBY010000313.1, read as the reverse complement.
ACAGGGCATCTGCAGCAATTACATAGGGCGGAACTTTTTTTGCGCGCGCCAATTCAAGCCGCCAACTGCGCAGTTTTTCGTAGCTAATCGTCGCTGCTGCGCTTGGCGGTTCGGCCTCTAGCGTCGAAGCGGCATCCCAATCTGGCAGATCGGTCACTGGTTTTACACTGCGAACCGGTGGCGCAGCAGGTGCAGCCACCAAATGCGTTAATTCGACATTTTTGCGCAAAATGTCGCGACCGTGGGACGTGATGTTCAAGGCAACACCGCCATGCGAAAGCGTAGTCTCGGCGATCGCCTCTTCCTTGATCAGCGCATCGATCAATTTGCTCAAAGCGCTCTCGCTCCGAAAGTCGAGCTTACCAAAAGCGCTGGACGCTTTGCCCCGTTCGCCTACTTCATGATCCCCGCGCAATAACGCGATCAAATTGCGGCGGCCCGATCCTTGTTTGTCCAGCGCTTCCAAAATTAAGTGCAATTGCTGGTTTTCATCGGGTAACCCAGTGACCGCGGTTTCCTGCGCGCTATTGGGCAGCAGCGTCGCCCCACAATTATCACAGACATTGCATTTTTCGCGGGCCGAGCCGCCGAGATAATTCGAGAGATAGCCATGTCGGCAATAACGATTGCGCGCATAATCGACAATTTCTGTAACGCGTTGCCGCTGGATCGTGGCAAATTGGTCGAGCAGACTGTCGATACTTGCGCTCAACTGAGCCGGCGCTGGTGGCAAGGTGAGCAACAGATTGCGCCCGCTGGCCTGGTAACGCAAAAAGCCCAATTGTTGCCAATCCAAGAGGCGTTCTTCTAGTGTCGTAGGCGAAATTTGCGTGGCCGCGGCCAGATCCAGATAACTGCGTGTGATCACTTGCTTGGGTGGTAGTTGGGCCTGGGCCGCAAAGGGCGCAAATGTTGCATCACCCTCACCGGGCAAGCGATAAAGATTCACGGTGCGCGGCGCATCGTAATAACGTGTGAGGGCGCCCACCTGCTCCAACACACTCAACGCCACACGGACGCGTGTGTCATCGTCGCATTTCAGGTCGCGCAACAGATCATCTGTGGCAATCGCACCCGGTCGATTTTTGGGCAGCCTTAGTTGCACGGCGCGATAGACCTCGCGCAGAAAATCTTTGTCCAAGACGCCTTCATTGGCATGTTGGGTCAGCGTTGCCTTGTCGCTGTTGCTGTGGAGCAACACACAATGCGCCGGCTGACCATCGCGCCCGGCCCGCCCGATCTCCTGGTAATAGGCTTCCACCGAATCGGGCAGCCCATAGTGGACGATAAAGCGAATATCGGATTTATCGATGCCCATGCCAAAGGCGATCGTGGCCACAATCACGCGGGTTTCACCGCGCATAAATTGTTCTTGGATCGCCGAGCGATTGGCGACGCCCGCGTGGTAATGATCGGCATTGACCCCATGCCGCCGTAACAATTCCGCTAACTCTTCACAGCGTTGGCGGGTGCGGCCATAAATAATCCCGCTGCCCTGCAACACGTGACAAAGCGCCAGCAGCCGTTGTAGTTTCTCATCTTCATTGCGCGTCCTGACCACTTGGAGCTGCAAATTGGGTCGAAAAACATCGGTGGCGATCAGGCGCATGCGGGCGGGCTTATCGCCATGCTCGGCGGCTCCCAGCAGTTGCCGTTCAATATCGTGGCGCACTCGTGGTGGGGCGGTGGCTGTCATCGCCAGGATCGGCGGTGCGCCTAAATCGCGATGGGCTTGGGCTAGCCGCAGATAATCAGGACGAAAATCATGCCCCCAAACCGAAACACAGTGTGCTTCATCGATCACAAGCCGGGCCAGCCCACCTTGGCGTATGGCATGCAAAAAAGGTGGCTGGCGCAAGCGTTCCGGCGCAACATAGACCAATTTATATTTTTTGTTCGCAATGTCGGTCAGCGCCTGGGTCATGGCTGGCCCTTCGAGGCTACTGTTGATCGCAATCGACTTTTCGCGCAGCGCTGGCGGCAAATTATCCACCTGATCTTTCATCAGCGCAATCAGCGGCGATACGACCAGCGTGATGCCATCGTCCATAAACGCCGGCAACTGATAACAGAGTGATTTGCCGGCACCGGTGGGCAAAATCGCCAACACATGTTCGCCACGCCGGGCGCAAGCCATGATCTCAGTTTGTGCATGTAACAGGGCGGCGAAACCGAAGTGCTCTTGGGCGGCAGCTAACAATGCATTGCGCTCGTCTGCACTGACCAGAATGGTGCTGAGGTCGAGGAGCACATGGTCAACGGGGCGTGGTGCTGTATTGCCTGAGGTACGTTCCGTTCCTACTGGTTGGCGGGTGCGGCGTCCAGCTTTATCGCTGCCCAACTCAGTGGCAATTTGGCTGCTCAACTGGGTCAACTCATTAGCAAACCGTTCGGATAGCTGTTCTGTCGCGGTGCGCAGCCGGTTTTCATCACCCGTTTCGGCAAAATAATCGCGTAAGCTGCGCAACAAGTCGATCGACAGGGCAGTTTCGCCTTCGTTTACCGTATAGGCGCGCACCGCATAGGCGGCCGACGTAATTACATCGCCGCGCTGTTGATGGACGCGCATCAAGCCCAACGCCGCTTGACGACTGCTGGGCGCGAGCATCTGGTGATGCAGAAAAGCCGCTTCAGCGGCCTTTAGATCGGCGCGTTGCAGCTGGATTTCACCCAATAAACTCCAGTAGGGTCCGGTATTGGGGCTGGCGCTGGTCAGCGCCAGGGCCAGTTCAAGCGCCGGCGCGGTTTCGCCCGCCGCCAGATAGGTGCGCGCCATTTTCGCGCGCGCCGTGGCGGAGTCTTTTTGCGCCAGCCGTTGTTGCATCACCGCCAGCGCTTCGTCGAGTCGCCCAACGCCTTCTAACGCCTGCACCTGTAAATCTTGCAGCGTGACCAGGTTGGGTGTATCGAGTTCGGCCAGGCAGGCGAGCGCGTCCGGCCAGGCTTCCCAGCGCAGCAAGAATTCGAGGACGCGGTTGCGCACCGTGGCTGAAAGATGGAAAATTTGCGCCGGGGTAAGGTCAAGTTGGGTGAGTAGTGAGTCTGACATGGCATATCCGCATAATAGCTAGAGTGTAGTTAAGTAGTTTTGATTCACCATAATGGTAGTAATGGAGGTTGCAAAGTCAATGGTGGATAAAATACTCCGATTATGATAAACGGGTTGGGTGCTTTAATATGATTAGCTTTAGTTGTACCTACAAACAAATATAAGTCTTTACCTAGAAACTCATTTTCATATTTTTGGCGAACTAATGCATTTGCTGCAATTTCATCTCCCTCTGTCTGAGCCAAACAATTCCAATAAAGTGCTCCGATTTCCCAATCTTCTATCATCATTCTCCTTGGCTTTGAATCACCTTCGGTCAAAAAATGATAATAATATTTATAGGGCAATTTTCGTACCACTTGTAGTTCTTGGTTTTTATCATTTCTAGGCGTTTCAAACAATTTATATTGTTGAAGTCCTGCCTTAAATTGGGGTTTCCAATCTCGTTCATCTGCTTCAATTTCAAATTTGACAATCTCTTTCGGTTTTACTGTTGCAAGTGATTTCCAGACATTCGGAGTTTTTGCCAACTCGATCAAGTGGGTTAGAGAAGTAAATACTTCTCTAAGTGCGTAAACTTTTCTTTCCCTCCAATCCCTATTTTTTCCTGTCTCAATAACTCCAACTGTCTTGATCTCTTCGTCTACACCATTTTTTGGGCGATAACTTTCTTGTCTAAAATCGTCTTTCTTTTTTACTAAATCTAATTCAATCCAATTGAATTTACTATATTGTTGCGCATAAGGTAGCGATCTGAATCTGATCGGATAAACGCGTATCCATTCGCCATTCGCTAAGAAACCAGCATTGCATACCAACTCATCATATTTAATAGATGGATTTGGATACGTTTTTACAGCAATCAATACCTTAGTCTTAGGAATTTCAAGTGGCAGATACATTGCTACCTCATAAGTTTTTCAAATATGGCAAATCGGAACATTCAAATCATTGTCGGTTTCCAATACCTCAGCAATTTTGTGACGATGGCACATATGATAATCGGCTTCGAAACATGTTATTGCAACGCGAGAAAATTCAATTACTTCCTGTTTCAATGTGGACAAAGCCGGTTGTTGTGCTGGTAGGATTTCTGCGGCGTAATGCTCGAACAAAGTCTTATAATCATCTTCGCCGTTTAAATCTTTACGTAAATGTGAATCAATACCTAGTTCTGGAAGATGAAAATAACGGATATCAGCTTTTTCTACATAATTCTTCAAATCTTTTTGGCTAAATCCATGCTTTCTCGAAAAAGGATTTTTCCTGACATCAATAAGAGTGTTTACATTATGTAAGATAAGCCTATATAGGTATTGGTCAATGCTGCTAGCCTCATATCCGATTGTAAACAGTGTGCGTTCTGTATTAGTATTCCAATAAGAACTTACAATTTTGTACTCATTCTCAGTTAATATAGTATTAGAAATTTCACTTCTAGCAGCGTATTGCGGAAACTCCAAGTAAGTCTTTCGGATTAATTCTTCCCCTCTGAGAACTCGGTATTTTGAAGCAAAGGCTCGTAATGTAATTCTGTCCTTTGATTCCAATTGGCTAATATAAGATGTCGATGTGGCTAGTTCAAAATTACTAGAATCTTTCAATAATTCCCGTTCAATGAGCTTGCGCTTATCATAATATGAGGTGAAGCTAAATGCTCCATATTTGTGGGGGAAAAAATCATAGTAATTCTCGTTTATTAATTGGCAGAAAAGAAATAGCAATTTCTGTAAGTCTGTAGCTGGGAGTTGACCACCATAAATTTCGATTAGTGCCAGCAATACTTTTTGTCGATAAAACATCGAATTTCTCCCTGGAAGTGTTAATAAATACCCTACCAGAGAGTAATTATACTACACAATTTTATGGAACATGTGTTCTGGATATGAATTCTAATTTAATGAGTGGAAATGGACATGTCTATAACCATAATATCTCATACTCATTTCTATTATAACGGCTATAAATTAACTAGAAAGAGCTAAAAAATTTGGGTCAACCGGATGTCAAGGGGGTGATCATCTTCCAGGAAGCGGCGCAACGACCGTCTGGTGTCCCTGATCTTCACTGCCGCTTCCTGGAAGATTGTGGCGAGGTTACCCCTGAGATCCAGTTGACCCAGAAAAAATTCGCTGGTATGATGACTGTGGCCGATGGTATAGAGGGTAGGTGTCGCGTGCATATTATCATTCCTTGGTTGGATTGTACCTGATTACCCAGGCGATTACAACCGTCATTTGCCGTAAGTTTTGCCGCTAAATTTGGCGCATAATCGGCATATGTTGCATGATTGTGCAAATGAACGCGGATTTAAGGGCTTTTGGGCGTATACTTTGGTGAATTTTCTCTTAGGCCATTCTGAAAAAATAAATGTTCAGTTTGGTGGAGCAGGCATTCCGGGAATGGGCCACACGATCTCGATAATACACGAGTGATACTGGCCCATTCCCGGAATGCTGATGGCGTACGTATTTTTTCGGAACAGCCTTATCCGCGCCTATCCGCGTCTAACCTATCATGTCGCAACCGACTCACCAATCCGAAGACAGGCAGCCCGTTGCGCGTTGCCAATTTCCACAAACGGCGGATCGATCCGCTGACAAGCCTCGATCGCGATCGGGCAACGCGGGTGAAAGCGGCAACCGGTTGGCAGATCGATCGGGTTAGGCGTTTCGCCTTGCAGAATAATCCGCTCATGGCGCAGCCGTGGGTTCGCCACCGGTACGACGGAGAGTAGCGCCTGCGTGTAGGGGTGTTGAGGATTTTGCAGCACAGTGGTCACGGCACCAATCTCGACAATACGGCCCAGATACATCACGGCGACGCGGTCGGCGAAGGAGGCGACGGTGCTCAAATCATGCGTGATGAAAAGAATTGAGATGCGGCGTTTGGCGCGCAAATCGATCAGCAAATTGAGGATCTCGGCGCGCATACTGACATCCAGCATGGAGACCGGCTCATCGGCCAGCAGCAAACTGGGTTCGAGCACCAGTGCGCTGGCGATTACCACCCGTTGCCGTTGCCCGCCGGAAAGCTCATGCGGTCGGCGGTTGATGTAACTGTCCACTGGGTTGAGGCCGGCCTCTTCCAGCGCCTTTTGCACCCGCTGCATGCGCTCATTTTTGCGCGTAGCCAGCCCATGCACAACGAGCGGCTCGGCGACAATTTCTCCAATTGTCATCAATGGATTGAGCGATTCATAGGGGTCTTGAAAGATCATCTGGATCTGGCGGCGCATCGTTTTTAGCGCGGCGCCACTGAGATTGGTTACGTCTTTGCCAGCAAAGATAATTTGGCCGGCGGTCGGCTTTTCCAGGCCTAACAGGGTCAAAGCAAGCGTTGATTTGCCGCAGCCACTCTCCCCGACAATGGCTAGCACCTCGCCTTTTTCCAAACAAAAGCTGACATCATCGACGGCATGCACGCGTTTATCCGACGGGCGAAATAAATGGCTGTTGCCGACTGGGAAATATTTGCGTAAGTTGTGGACTTCGAGCATGGATGGTTGGTTCATAGGAAGTAGGAAATAGAGGATACGGGATTAAAAAGCCACAAATAAATTCGGTCTCTGAAAATAAGAAGTCGTCGCAGCGACTGGAATTAAAGTGCCGGCGGGCACTTTCTGCTATCAGAAGCCGAATTTATTCGTGGCTTACTGATACCTAATCCCGTATCCCTACTCCTTAATTCCTACTCCCGCTTTCTCCACTAAATAACAACTGGCTTCGTGAAATTTGCCTAAATGGTACAGCGGTGGTTGGGTCTGATGGCAGCGCGCAAAGGCACAGGGGCAACGCGGGGCAAAGCGGCAACCAGCCGGCAGGGCATCCAGCCGCGGTGGATACCCAGGAATTGACGTTAATTTTCTGTGTGGATGGGCCACATCTGGGAAAGCCTTGAGCAATTCTTGAGTGTAGGGATGCTGCGGGCTATTATAAATTGTGTCGACATCGCTATATTCGGCGACGACCCCGCCATACATCACCATCACCGAGTCGCAGACTTCGGCCACGACGCCCAGATCGTGGGTGACAAAAAGCACGGAAAGGCCAAGCTGTTGGCGCAGGGTGGCCAGCAATTCCAGAATCTGCGCCTGCACCATCACGTCGAGCGCCGTGGTCGGTTCGTCGGCGATGATCACATCGGGGAGACAAGCCAACGCCATCGCAATCATCGCCCTTTGGCGCATACCGCCAGAATATTGATGGGGATATTGGTGGCGGCGGTTCGGGCTGATGCCGACCAGATCGAGTAGATCGGCGACACGTCGATCCAGGATATTTTTGTTGCTGATCGCTTCGTGGTGCTTGATCGTTTCGGCGATCTGGCTGCCTACCGTGCGCACCGGGTTGAGATTTTTGCCGTGGCTCTGGCCATTGCCGTTGTGATGAATAGGTTTGCCATGGCCATTCGCGTTGTGAATGGGCAG
>JBBQBY010000312.1:0-8056 GCA_038318235.1 Caldilineales bacterium | reverse complement strand
GATGTTCGCTACACCAACTGTGCATGCGCAGCAACAAGCGCCAACCCCACCGCCGTTTGTGCCCGCAGAAATTCCGCCGCCAGCCCAGAAGCCGCTTGCCAGTTTGGGCCAGGCCAGTTTTGTGCAAAATTGCGCGCCCTGTCACGGCGAGTTGGGGAAGAGCGATGGCCCAAGTGTTAGCGGTTTGCCCGCGCCACCGCCCCAGTTGGCTGACCCAGCGACGATCTGGGCGCGCAGCCCGGCCGAGTATTTTCACATCGTTAAGTTCGGGCGCATTCAAAATTTAATGCCACCCTGGGGCGGACGGTTGAATGATGCGCAAATCTGGCAGACGCTCTATTACGCTTGGAGTTTGCATACTGATCAGGCAAAAGTGCAAAGTGGTGCGCAGCTCTATGCCCAGACTTGCACCGAATGTCACGGCGCGGGCGGTCAGGGTGATGGCCCTAATGCCAAAGGCAAATTGCCCAATTTTACCGACAGCGCCCAGATGATCGTGCAGACGCAAGCCGAATTGGCCGACAACTGGAAAAAGGCCCACCCCACCGTCGGCCAGGAATGGAGCGATGATCAACGTCACACTGTGCTTGATTATATACGCACCTTTAGTTATACGCCGCCGTGGGAATCAGCTTTTCGTCCCGGCAGCGGGCTCTTGCAAGGGCAAGTGAGCCAAGGTACACCGGGGGGAAGTGCGGTAACGACAGTGCCCATCACATTGACCGCGTATGCTAATTTTGCGCCGATCAAGACATTGACCACGACCACCGATGCCAAAGGCCTGTTTAAGTTTCCAAACTTATCAACCGATGAAGGCGTCGTCTATATTGCCGAAGCGGCCTATGCCAACGTCCAGTATAATAGTAACATCTATGCCCTGACCTCGGTGACGCCTACGCAAAACATCGATCTGCCGGTCTACGAAACCACGACCGATGGCAGCGGCGTCCACGTGAGCCGTTCCAACTGGATCATTGACCAAGAGCCGGGCGTGCTCGTGATTGGCCAAATTCTTAATTTTAGCAATCAGCTCGATCGCACCTTTCTTGGCCGACCGGTGCAAGGGTTGACTGCGCCAGCTACGCTTGCGCTACAAATCCCGGCCAAGGCAACCGACATTCAATTCCAGGATGGGAGCTTGGGTGATCGGTATAAGCAAATTGGCGACCGAGTTTATGATATAGCCCCTTTGCCGCCAGGCGAAGAAGTGCGCCAGATCGTCATCCAATATCGCGTACCGTTTGCAAACGATGCCACAAAAATCGAACAGCAGTTGCTCTACCCCGTCGGGCAATTGAATCTGCTCATCCCGGATTTACCCAATTTACAAGTGGAGGTGACTGGCCTGAAAGCCAACCAACCCCAGACCGTGCAAGGCGTAGCCTATCGTTTTTGGAGTGGAGATAATCTGCCCACGCAGACGATTAGGGTTAATTTGAGCGGGCTGATTCCCACCGGTGGCACGGATCCGCGTGCGGTGGCGGCGGCATCGACGACTGGTTCAAATGCGGTCATAGCCGTACCACTAGCCGCAACACCTCCGCTTAAGCCAGCTGTGCCAATCGCCGTGGGTGGCGTGTTATTGGTGGCCCTAGCCGCCGTGGTGATTTTACCTTTGCGCAAACAAAAGACGATTCAGCGCACCGTTGCCTTACAACAAGAAAAAACAGCCCTGATCCAGGAAATCGCGCATTTAGATGATCAACATGACAGCAACGAGATCGAGACACCCGCTTGGGCTCAAGCACGGGCGCAGTTGAAGAGTCAACTATTGGCGGTCGCGCGTGAAATAGCCCTGGAAGAGCAGAAGTAAGACCCCACCCGCGCCCTAAAGGGCTCCCGCTCCCCTGGTAAGGGAGGGAGCCGTCACGGGGCGGGTGGGGTCTCTGAGGTTTTAACTTTACGCCTATGTCAGAATCACTGATCGCGGTAAGCAATTTATATAAACGGTACGGTAGCAAAAATGTGCTGAAGGGCATTAATCTAGACGTGGCTGAAGGTCAGGTCATGGCTTTGTTAGGCCCGAATGGGGCGGGCAAAACCACCTTAATGCGCATTGTGGCGGGTCTGGTCAAGCCCAATCGGGGCGATGTAACCCTGGGCGGCGTCTCGTTAGGCAAGGCGGGTACAGAATTACGCCGCTATATCGGCCTGGTCAGCCATTTGCCACTGCTCTATGATAATTTGAGCGGTTGGGAAAATTTGTCTTTTTTCGCCCGCATGTACGACATGCAAGCGCCCGAACAACGGATCGAAGCGGTGCTGCATGCCGTCGATCTATGGCAACGCCGGCGCGATGCAGTGCGCACCTATAGCCGGGGCATGCTACAACGGCTCTCCATTGCGCGCGCCATTTTGCATAATCCGCCCGTGCTGCTGCTCGATGAGCCGGATACAGGGCTAGATCAGACGAGTTCACAGATGCTGCATGATCTGATCCGCCAATTGGGTGCCAGCAACCGGGCGATTTTGCTCTCCACCCACAACTTGGATCGCGCACTGGAATGGGCAGACTCAATTTGCCTGTTGCGGGATGGTAAAATAGCCTATCAGGCCGCTACGGCGACTTTGACAGGTGTCTCATTACGCCAGCTTTATGCGGAGGCCGGCAACGCGTAGGACAATGATAAACCGGATTTATTAGACACATGAGCGTTTTATTGCAAACTGAACCGAATAATAACGCATTGATCGCCCCAACCAGTTTGGAGAGCCAACCGGTGCAGATGCGCGCAGGGGGCGGATTGGGCGCCTATCTGCGCAAAGTGCGGGCAATCGCGGATAAAGACATGCGGGCCGAAATTCGCGCAAAAGAAGTCTTCAGTACGATGACGGTCTTTAGCGTATTGGCGGTGATAATCTTTGGCATGGCCTTTGATCTGCGGGTGGCCTTTCCAACCACCGTTGTACCAGGTGTGCTCTGGGCTGTGATCCTATTTACAGGTGTGCTGGGGCTCAATCGCAGCTTTGGAGCGGAAGTCGATCGGGGTAGCTTGGCTGCCTTGCTGTTGGCGCCCGTGGATCGGAGCGCGATCTATTTTGGTAAGTTGCTGGCCAATTTGTTTTTCCTGCTCGCGACCGAATGTATCACCTTACCGGCGATCTTGGTGATTTTTAATGTAAATATCTTTCAAACCTGGATTTTGCTCAGTTTATTGTTGGGCACGATTGGCTACGTCACAGTTGGTACGCTCTTTGCGGCGTTGAGCGCCAGTGTGCGCGCCCGCGAGAGCATGCTACCGATCTTGCTCTTGCCCGTCATGCTGCCGGTCTTTATGGCCGGCACAAAAATCACCGGGCTGGTGTTGGATGGGCGTGGTTTGAATGAGATCCAACGTTGGCTGGGCATCCTAGTCGCCTATGATCTGATTTTTATCGTTGTCGCCTTTTTGGTCTTTGATCTGATTTGGGAGGAGATATAAATTTATGAGCACGACAACGCTATCCCAACGCCCCTTGGTGCGGACAAAGGGTTGGGACAGAGCACAGTTGGTGGTAAATTTACTCACGGCGGCGGCGATGGCGGCGCTGATGTGGGCATCACTATTGTATGCGAAAGACGCCGCCAATCTGGCCGGGGTTGAGCAGACCGCCCAGCGGATCTTTTATATTCATATCGGCTGTAATGTGGGCGCAGTCCTGGCATTTCTCATCTCATTGGTGGGCAGCATTGCCTATTTGATCACGCGTAAATTGGATTGGGATCGCGTGACGCAAGCGAGCATCGAAGTTGGCACGATTTGCGCGCTGGGGACAACGCTGAGTGGCTCGCTCTGGGCCAAACCCACCTGGAACACGTACTGGACCTGGGATCCACGCCTGACCAGCATCACGATTACCCTCTTGATCTACATTGCCTATCTGCTCTTTCGCAACGGGATCGATAATCGGCAAACCCGGGCGCGCTTTGGCAGCATCTATGCCTTGATTGCTTTTCTGAGCGTGCCACTGACTTACTTTAGCGCCCGCTGGTTTCGCTCGATTCATCCGGTGATCGTGAATGGATCAAATCCAGATGCGCAAGGTGGCTTTGGGGTAGGTGAAACGATGGGCCATACGCTGATCGTGGCGACGATTGCGTTTTCCCTACTTTTCTGTTCACTGATGTTCCAACGTTGGCGCCAATTGCGCCTGGAAGACAGAATCGAAGAAATTCGTGAGGAGATCGAATAAGATGGGTTATCTAGCGGCGGCGCTGATTGGCGTCTGGTTGCTCGTTACAATCTACATTGTCTTCATGAGCCGGCGGCAGCGTCACTTGGAAGAAGAGTTGCATTCATTAGAAGAAGTGTTGGCAACCCGTAAGGGCCAGCGCTAAAGGGGTGCGGCTATGCTGATTGTTACGTTTTTTGTCACAGATTTGTAATAGATCGGTGGTATAATGAGCATAGACTCGCTGACCGAGTATTTTGTTGCGGTGGGATTGAAAGGAAAATAGTTTATGACAGAGCTTATTCAAGAACAGACGCCGGCGCGTGCGACCAAACCGGTTAAGCAAGCCGTCAGTGGGGAAGGTGAACGGCCTAGCTCAGGCGAGCGGCGTATCGTTTTTTTGCATGCACTCGCCTTTGTGATTGGGTTTTCCGTAGTTTTTACCCTGCTTGGTTCGGCGGCGGGCTTAATCGGCAACCAACTGACCAATGATAAATTGCAGATTATCCAACGGCTTGGCGCGATTTTGCTGGTAATTTTTGGGCTGGTAACATTGGGCGTCTTTCGTTGGTTGGTCAGTGTGATCCGTGCGCGCACGGATCTGGCCACAAATCCAGCCGCCGAGGCGCTGGTCAGTATTCTAGATTTCTTCAATACACTGCTCTATACCGAAAAACGCGTGGTCGCAATGCACCAGGTTAATCCCAAATGGGGCTATCTGAGCAGCGCGATGCTTGGCGTCAGTTTTAGCGCCGGTTGGGTGCCGTGTGTGGGTCCAATTCTGGGCAGCATCTATCTGCTCGCCCAAACCAGTACGACAGTCGGCCAGGGTGCAGCCCTACTCGGAATTTACAGCTTGGGGTTGGGCATTCCATTTTTGTTGACCGGCGCGGCCTTTAGCACAGCGACGCGCACCCTGCGCCGTCTCAATCGGCATGCTGGCATTGTGAGCTTGATCAGCGGCTTCTTTTTACTAGCAGTGGCCTTTATGCTCTGGAATGGCAACCTAGCGACATTAACGACCCAGTTTGATGTGGTCAATCGTTATGTCCTGCGCATCGCCGATTGGACGTCCAACTTGGAAATGGACATGAGCGCAACCTCGGCGGCGGGAGACATCGCGAACCTAGGCTTGCTGAGCGCTGCACCTTTAGCCTTTTTTGCCGGTTTGATCAGCTTTCTTAGCCCGTGTGTCTTGCCATTGGTGCCAGCCTATATCGGGTATTTAAGTGGCGCAGCGGTGAATAGTCGCAAGCTGTAGAGTTGGTCATTAACAAGAGCGGCAGATGTGGTAGCTGGCTGATTAGTAGCTCAGTCGCATGCCATTCATCTCACTCGATTGGGCTAGAATAGGCGTAGGAAAGTCAGATGCAAGTTACCCTGTACAGCAAACCTGGTTGCCATTTATGTGAAGACTTAAAAGTTGATCTGCTGACTTTGCAAGCGGAACTCGGCTTTATGGTAGTCGAACGCAACATCGAAGAAGATGCCGAGGATTTCGCCCGTTTTCGTTATTTGATCCCGGTGCTGGACATTGCCGGTGGTGAGGTGCTTTATCCACCACACACAACCGACAATGTGCGCTGGGCGTTAGAATTGGCTCAAAAAAAATGCAAATAAACTCGCAACAGATGCCTGAAGCCCCCAAACCGGCGGTGGCTCCCGATTTAACTGAATCTAAACTTGCCCGTGCCGCCAACAAACTTGTGCTTGGGATCGCCCACCATTGGCTGGCGCTCTTTAATCTGGCTTGGGGCACCTATGTCGTTTTGCCCATTCTAGCGCCGATTTTTATGCACTTGAGCCTCGACGCGCCGGCGCACATGATCTACACTGTCTATTCGTTCATGTGCCACCAGTTACCGGATCACAGTTACTTTCTTTTTGGCCAGAGTTTGACGCCCTTAAAGCCAAGCCTGGAAGCGGGGGGCATGCCGCTTAGTGTGAATTTATTTCAGGAACGCCAATTTATCGGCAATGCGCTCGTGGGTTATAAAGTGGCGATCTGCGAACGCGACATTGCGATCTATGGGTCGGTTTTGCTCTTTGGCTTACTGTTTGGTCTGATGCGGCGGTGGATGAAACCACTGAGTATCTGGGTCTACATCTTGTTTTTAATTCCGATGGCCGTGGATGGCACCACCCAACTGATTGGCCTGCGCCAGAGTGACTGGTTGTTGCGCACCATTACCGGGATTCTCTTTGGGGCGGCTTCGGTCTGGTTGGCGTACCCCTATATTGAAGAAGCTATGCAGGAAGTGATCGAAAGCGAGAGCCCGCGCGAGCAACCTTTCCTTGCACAATCAGATGTTTTGTAGCTAGACAAATTCGACAAACGAAGCACAACAAGGTATACTATCCGCTTGTAGAAACGACAGCTTGGCCCGACCATTGGTTGAAATTTCTATCCGCAATTATTCTTATACACGGCTGCTGCTGCGTATAACTTTATACAAATAAAAATCTAAGCCCACCTGGGCGAGCATGTTTAAAATTCAAAAAGTATTGGGAGAGATCAGTCAATGGCTAATATTAAGTCAGCCGAAAAACGCAATCGCCAAAACAAGAAACGCCGTGAACTCAATCGAGTGTGGCGTGGTGGTTCGCGCACGGCCGTTAAGAAGGCACGTCTTGCAATTGAGGGTGGGGCAGAAGATTCCGCAGAGGCCCTGCGCGTGGCAGTGCGTGCGCTAGACAAAGCAGCAAATAAAGGCATTATCCACAAGAACAACGCCTCGCGCCGCAAAAGTCGCCTCATGTTGGCACTCAACAAAGTCGCCGCCTAATCGGCCTACGCTTGGTTACTTTAAATATAAAAAGGGAACTGGTTGCTGCCAGTTCCCTTTTTATATTTAAAATTCTATCACGCACACGGCACATTGGTCGGGAGAGGCATGCCTGTCCAACCTAATGGGCCGTGTGCGTTTACCGTTTGCCAATCATGGGCAAATAGAGCTTGCCACTGTCGGGGGGAGGGAGGCGAACACCAACTGGGGTGATGGTCGCATCACCATTCGATCCCGTATCGGGATCATCGGAAAGCACAACCACAGGGTTTGCTCCTTGCTTCACCGTAACTTGCGCTTGATTCACGATTTGATTCGCAGTCACGTTGTTGCTAACTTTCACTTGGAAGCTGATTGTCGCGCGTCCACCACTGGGTAGTTCAGCTTCGATATGGATCTGAACGTGTGTATCACCCGTCGCGTTACCAGCGACAAACTCACCTAGATCAGTGCGCACCGTGCCGGCCACCAAGGTAGATTGGGCGCCAGGTGTATCGTCAATGATAAGCTCATTGACGCCTGCATTCCCGGCATTAAAAACCGTCAGCCGATAGAGCAAAGTATCACCACCCGATACTTTGTCATCATCATCGGCATCGGTAAAGAGATAATCGGTCAGCGTGACCTGCAATGTTACTGGCGTGCTCAGCACTGTACGCGTCGCATCGCTGTTGCCAACCACATCGGGATCATCCGTCAGTACATCCGGTAATTCAGTGCTTTTGACAACACCCTGGTTCGTAATTTTGCTGATGCTTGCGGGTAACGGGCTCTTGATTTTCACCCGGAAACGAATTTGCACATCTAGGCCAGAAGCCATGACACCAACCGCCACCTGTACGGTTTGATCCGTCACATTGTTGCCACTCACGACATTTCCTTGGCTAGTTTGGATCGTCCCCCCCGTAATAAGCTGGGTATTAGTGTCTAGTGCATCCTGAAAATTCACATTACTCAGGCTATTGTTGCCGCTGTTGTTCAATGTAACCAGATATTCGAGTGTATCACCGGGGCTGGCGGCTTGATTGCCATCCGCATCCACCACAAGCGTAGCTTGCTTGGTGGCGATCAGCGCGAATGAAACCGAAAGCAGGGTGGTGTCCGTGGCCGTGTTATCG
>JBBQBY010000311.1:0-8058 GCA_038318235.1 Caldilineales bacterium | reverse complement strand
CCTGCAGGACAGAAAAGATTGCCAGTGTCGGTCACAACGGCACTGAGCAAAAGCTGGTGGCTAAAGTCTCCGCTGCCGTTGGTCGGCACAGCCCAGTGGACGGTATTGCCTGTATTCGATGTTGTCCCCGTGCTGACGCTTGTCGAGCGAATTGTCAAGGCAGAAGGTACGACATCGGTAACCAAGATGTCATTGCCAATACTTTGTTGATTTGTCCCCGTCACTGCGATTGTATAGCTAAACGGCTGACGGAATACGATGATCGAGGGGCCGGTTTTTTGTACGGTCAGGGTCGGCGCCGCTTCGGGTAGGGCACTGGATGTACCGCTAGGTGGATCCGAGGTTTCGAGCAGTAAGCATGCATCTTGATAAATGGGCGCAAATTGAACGCTAGTGTTCGTTAGCGCACATAGATTGCCGGTCACAATCGGGATGGTAAAGGTAATAATTTTATCCGCGCCAAGCGTGCCGGCTGGCAACGGCGCACCACCCGTGTAGGTGAAAAGATTTCCGGCGCGCGTCCAACTGCCGGTGGGGTTGCCCACGGTCATATTGGTCGCGGCGAGTCGGAGCCGGAGATCGCGTGCCGCTCCCCCTACATTGGTAACGGTCACCGTTAATGAGGTATTCAGCGAACCGCAATAGCCGACATTGGGAATCGGCTCAACTTGGACCGCAATATCAGGATCCTCCAAATTGAGCGCGACATCGGCGGTCTCATTCACCGGTTTTGCGACGGTGGCTGTGCCATCCTGGTTGCCAATTGGCCAGGATGCGCTTGCCTGATTGGTCAAATTTGTACAGGCAGCGATCTGCGCGTTTACGGTATATTGTTTTGACTGTTCAGGCGCCAGCGTGACCGGCGTAATCGGTGGTGTAATCGTCACATTGGCCAGCCCGCCCGCTGGTAACTCGCTCAATAGTGCATTATAGACGGTGCCTAAGCCATTGTTACGCAAAGTAACCGTCCAACTGACCGCCTCACCATAGCCAGCATCCTGGATCGATGGTGATTTCACCACGACCAGGTTGCCACGCACCGTCTGGATATTTTCGATGCGCGTTTTGCAGGCGATTGCAGATGGGTTGCCGCTTTGTAATGTGACTTGCAGTGCTTGTCCAGATTTTGCATTGGCATCGGTGCCCAATTTGAAGCGGAAGGTGAGCCGTTCGCCCGGTTGTAAGGCCTGCGCCGTGGTCACAACCCCCGTCGTTTGTAAGGCAAAGGGTGTATCGGCTGTCGTATTGCTCCCCGGCGCCACCAACCCAGGCCCATCGGCCAAACTGCTGCTGACGCTGGCTGAGCCAGCCACAAAGAAAAAGCCAAGATTCGGATCCACTAACAAGCTGACTTCGGTGGAGCTTACCGTGCCATTATTGGTGACCGTCGCCGTATAAATATCACCAGCCGTATTGCCGCGGCTTACCGGATAGGGCGGCAACGTCAGTTGAATTGTTAGGTCACTAGCTGGTGTGCAGGAGCCAGGGCCAGGATTCATTAAGAGCGCGGGCAGTCCGCTGGCCGCGATACCTGGCGCCACCGATTTGTTGTCTGAAGCGGGCGGTATTGTTTGTGACGCCGTGTCTGATGACGCAAACCAGTTGGGCAGCGTTTGCACGCCAAGTGTTTGCCCATTGGGCAGAGCCGGCGCGGTCAATGCTTGCGGCTGTGACTTGGCGACAACGGTCTGTGCGTCGGCCAAAGCATCACTTAAGCGCGGAAATGTTTCGATCAATGGCGCCGCGCTTGCCACCGGCGCGACTAAGCCAATCAACGGAGCCGTGTTTTGGACTTTAGTGGCAGAATTTGTTTGTGCGTTGGCCGAGACCAAAGCCGGGGCTGTGAATGAATCTGCCGTGAGCATTTTCCAACGCGCCGGTAAGGCTACCTGGTGGGCTGTGGAAATTGGCGCACTTTTGTGGCTGGCTGGGGTGACAACGGGCGCGGTTGGCGCGTGCTGGAATGGATCGGCCAGTTTATGGTTGGCCGCCATTGGTTTGGGCGCCATCCCTGGCCGGTAGGGTGCTTGTCCAGCTTGATTGGCTTGCGTTGGAATCACAGGCAAACTGCTGGATTGTGAACTGGTTGGTGCGAACGACGGTAGATAGCCTGCCGCCTGGTCCGTCAGCGGTGCTACTACGCCCAGCAGCAGCGCAAACACCATGACCAGGTGAGAAAGATCGCGAATTTGCCTATGGATGAACCCCGAATCAAATTTTGCTGTTGTAAACATGGTAATGACCCCGCGATTTTAGGCAATCACCATCCATAGACGGAACAAAATTCAGCCTATGGTGGCCGTCCTGAACAAATTAAAAATTTGGTATGAGTTCTCCCCGTAGTCTGGTTATGTTTTAACCTATTTGCTCAGGGAAAAAACAACGTAACAAAATATCTGCCAAATTGCCTAGAGGGAAAGCCATGTGGGGAAGGCCGCAGATATTTGGCCAATCAAGCGTTTGCAGAGCTGCAAATGCGCTTATTCAGCGTATTTTAGAGCATAGCAAACAATTTGTGGCAAAACATCCGCAAAATTACTGATCAATTGGCGTTTTGTAATAATTGTTGAATATATTCCGTAAGCTTTTCGGCTGTGAGTGCGCCAATCTGGCGGGCAACTACATGGCCTTGGGCATCGAGGAAGAGTGTGGTGGGGAAGCCATGCACATTGTAAGCGTTGGCCACACGACCATCGGCATCGAGTGGAACAGGGTACAGGATCTGATTCGCCGTAATATAAGCTTGAACGCTGGCTTGGGCATCTTTTACATCAATGCCAACAAATTGAATCCCTTGTTGAGCATATTGGGCATGCGCCGCCACGAGCAGCGGTGTCTGGCGTTTGCAATAGGGGCACCACGTTGTCCAAAAACTTAAGACAGTGGGATGGCCGAGCAGACTTTGTAAGGTCAGTGTTGGCCGGCTTGAAGCGTTCAAAACGGGCAAAGTAAAAGAAATGGCGTCACGCGCAGCCAAGGTTTCTGAAGTCACGCCAGTTGTTATTGCATTGGATATTGGCTGTGTGTCCTTTGCGTCGACTAAAATCGCGTCGGCTAAAATTGTGGCAGCCGCTGGGCCAAAGCTAATGTGCGCAGCTTGTTGTAATTGCTGTAAATAGAGGGTGTCTGCTACGTGTAATTGCGCTGCTTCTTTGCGTACAAAGCGATCAATTAGCAACAAACGGCCAAAATATTCAACAAACTCCGTCCGTGTCAAGTGGACGCGCGTTAGTGCCTGTGCCAAATCTGTATCATTTTTTTGATTGGCAGTCAAGAAAACTTGAAGGCTTTGGCTAATCGCAGCTTCTTCCAGCCTAAACCCAGCCGGCTGTGCCGCTTGCCGCACTAATTCACCATTGACCAAACGTTCCAGCGCCACTGTGCGATCAACGGCGACGGTCGTGTTTAACAATAAGCCAATGGCATGGTCGGCATCCAACACAATTTGAAGCATCTGTTTGGAGAGGGGTACGTTGTTGACCTCGGCGATAATTTCGTCAAAGGCTTCCGTTTGTTGGTTTTCTACTGGCGGCACTGCTTGTGGTGCAGTGAATGTCGATCGAGCTAAGGATTGCCCAGGGATTGCCGTTGTTTTGAAATTTATACGCGGTGTCGGTTGTTGCACTGGGGTTTGTCGCGGATTTGGCCGAGAGGATGGCTGCGCGGCATTCCCTTGCGCTAAAATGTAGATAGCACAACCAATGAGTATAAACAAGCCGCCAGCCAGCACAAATACGGCTAAGGTTGCTGTTGACTGGCGTAATAGCGTTGGCTGCTTCATACTTTACTGCTCGAATCTCTCGGTAAAGGGACCTCAGTGAATTACTTATGACTTTTTAAATTTTAGCGGGTGCGCAGACGAAGTGAAATAGCCCAATAGTACTATCGACTGGTTAATTCTGTATTGTAAGACAAAAAAGGACCAGACAATTTGTCTGGTCCTTTTTTATAAGCTTTACCGTGGCTTAATCCTTGTGTGGTGCACGATTAACATCCCAACGCTCAAGTCAATTCACCCACTTGTAGCTTGAGCCAGGCCTGAATGAACATGTCGATTTCACCATCGAGCACAGCGGTAG
Organism: Caldilineales bacterium; assembly: GCA_038318235.1. Classification (GTDB taxonomy): domain Bacteria; phylum Chloroflexota; class Anaerolineae; order Caldilineales; family Caldilineaceae; genus JAPLGZ01. The sequence goes on along the minus strand of JBBQBY010000311.1, from coordinate 3,979 downwards.
TATTGCCGGTTTCGACATCTGTCCGCAAGTCTTTGACCAGCTGATAGGGATGCAAGACGTAGTTGCGAATTTGGCTGCCAAAATTCGCATCTACATTGCCGCCTCTGAGTCGAGCTTTCTCTTCCGCCAGCTTTTCTTGCTCAATTTCATATAATTTACCGCGCAGCACCTTCATCGCGAATTCGCGATTTTGGGTTTGGCTGCGCTCATTCTGACTGGTGCAGATAATGCCGGTCGGTAAATGGCGCACACGCACGGCGGTCATATTCTTTTGCACATTTTGGCCGCCAGCGCCACTGCTTAGATAGACTTCAATCTGAATGTCATTTGGGTTGATTTCGACTTCAATATCTTCGTCTAAAACGGGCATGACCTCCACTTTGGCAAAGCTCGTGTGGCGGCGATTGTTAGAATCGAACGGGCTCAGACGTACGAGCCGATGTGTGCCGCGTTCAGACTTGAGATAACCATAGGCATATTCGCCATCCACTTCGACCGTGACGCTTTTTATGCCGGCTTCTTCACCTTCGGTCATGTCGGTAATGGTTGTTTTGAAATTGTGCCGCTCGGCCCAACGCAAATACATCCGCATCAGCATTTGCGTCCAATCCTGCGATTCGGTGCCCCCTGCGCCCGCATGGATGCTGAAGATCGCAGAGCCGGCATCATGGGGACCACCAAGCGCCAGGGCAAATTCTTGTGCTTCTAACGTTTCTTCCAGTGACGCGGCTTCCTGCTCTAGTTCGGTTAACAGGGAAGGGTCGTCCACGGCGAGCGCGTATAGTTCAAGTGCATCATGCGACCGACGATGCAGATCGTCCCATAACTCGACTGAGTTACGTAAAGTGCTGGCTTCCTGCATCTTCTTTTGGGCTAATTGTTGATCATTCCAGAAAGTCGCATCGCCCGTTTCTGCTTCGATCTCGCGCACGCGTTCGGCTTTATGCGCAATGTCAAAGACGCCCCCGGATGGCATCAATGCGCTCGACAAGTTGGTTGAGGCGGGTTTCAAGTTCGTTCATACATCGCTCCTATTTTAGTATGATTTGCGATTTTTGATTTACGAGGTGGTCTCGCCGGTCACGAAGCCTCTGCTTTCGATGATTCATGATCGAAGGCAGAGGGATGATAACTGACGATTTCACTTTGTAAATCGTCAATCAAAAATCGTAAATCGTCTCATTCTGCCAATAATCCCTCTACAAATGCGACTGGGTCAAACAGTGCAAAATCGTCGATCTTCTCACCTGTGCCAACAAAACGGACCGGCACACCGAGCTCACGTTTGATGCTTAGAATCGCGCCACCTTTGGCAGTGCCATCCAATTTGGTGAGAATGATCCCGGTGACACCCGCGCTCTCGCGGAAGCTCTTCACCTGCGAAATGGCATTTTGGCCGGTGGAGCCGTCCAGCACCAGTAACACTTCATGCGGCGCACGATGCACCTGTTTGCCAGCGACGGCCTTGATCTTTTCTAGCTCTTTCATCAAATTAAACTTAGTCTGGAGCCGACCGGCCGTGTCAACCAGCAAGAGATCGGCCCTGCGACTTTCCTGGCTGGCGCGAATCGCATCGTAGATCACCGCGCCTGGATCGGCACCTGGTTCATGGGCGATCACGTCAACACCCGCCCGTTCACCCCACACTTTTAATTGATCGATCGCCGCTGCTCGAAAAGTATCCGCCGCGCCCAAGACAACCTTGCGGCCACGATTTTTATACCAGTGCGCCATCTTGCCAATGTTGGTCGTCTTACCCGAACCATTAACGCCAACCACCAGCACTACCGTCAAAATACGGGGTTCGTCAATATGAAGCGGCTCGTCCGACGCCAACAGCTTGACCATCTCTTGTTTTAAGATCACATAAGCATCATGTGTGGCTTTGATATTCTCTTGTTCCACGCGTAGGCGCGTCTTCTCGACCAATTCCAAAGTGACGTTCATGCCGACATCGCCGGCAATCAACGTCTCTTCTAGTTCTTCCCAGAGTTCGTCAGTTATTTCATTCTCTTGGAAAATCGTGCTGATACGGCCCAGAATGCCGGAGCGCGTTTTCTGAAGGCTTTGTTCTAACTTGACTTCATCTTGGGTTTTTTCGTCTTGTTTGCCAAAAAGTCGTCTAAACAAGGGGATGACTCCTCGATTATTTTTATCAATAGTAGTTTACAAACGACAGACGCGGGCACGCCCGCGTCTGTCGTGAATTATAGCATGCGTCAACCGACCCTACGAAATATGCCAAGCTATGAAGATAAAGCGCTTTTATCCACGAATGCATCTAACTTTCACTTGGTCAACGGGCACTTGTTGTTTATGTTTCATGTCAGCTTCATGTTGCTCTGCTATCATCATCAACAGGTCGGCACACTGTCGTCTCTAGTATGAATATAATGGTAGGAAATCGAGATCAACAAAATCTGATTTCGTTGGAAAAGCTGAGGAGTCTTATGAATTTAGGAACCATTATTTTTACCATCTATGTTGGTTTGACTCTGCTTGCTACAGTCGTGGGTTATGCGGTCTGTGTCGCTGCCAGCCACAGTGATAAAATCCTCAAGCATGCAGGGAACCCTGCGATTCGCTTCGCCATCGCAGAAAAGCCAACCCTTAACGGTTCGGTTGCGCATGATAAAAGATGGGCTATGGGCACCCGATAAGTCGCTAAATTGCCGTCATGCGCCTTGATTTATAGGGCTTAGATCTTTCTCCAAACTTAGACGCTGGCATGTTGCGCCAGACGCTGTTGGAGGACACCAGCCGGCTGAACGCCGACCATTTGATCAACGACCTGACCTTTTTTGAAAATATAGAGGGCAGGGATGCTCATAATATTATAACGCTGAGCCGTTTGCGGATTCTCATCCACATTTAGCTTGCCGACGATTGCACGCCCCTTAAATTCGTGTGCTAGTTGTTCAACGATTGGCCCAACCATACGGCACGGTCCACACCAGGGCGCCCAGAAGTCAACCAAAACAGGGCCTGCACCGCTGATAATTTGCTGGAAATTGGCATCAGTTAACGTAACAGGTTTATCGACGTTGTTCTCCGTCATTTTAGCCGGTATCGGTGGGGTAGGTCGAACGCCACCATTTACCAGATAGTCTAGCCAGGCTTGTATGTCACGTTCTTGGCTTGCCCCAGTTAAGTTGACCTCCGTCTTACCTTGTTTGGTAAAGACCAGCGCTGGAACTTGCGTGACAGCAAAACGTTGCACAAGCGGTTTTTCGGCATCAGCGTCGATCTTAGCCAATAAAGCTTTACCAGCATACTGCGCGGCCAAGCGCGTCAGTAGATTTTCAAGTGGCATTGTCACCGGTTGGTTGCGCGTCCAAAAGACCAGGACCACCGGGAGCCCAGTTGCTAAAACCCGATCAATACTTCGCTGATTGGTATGGATTACTGAATCAATTGCCATAGAGATGCTCACCTATCCTTGACCTTAGGCCAAGCTAATCAATCCGCACAAATTTGCTACGCTTTGACTTACCAGTATAGCAAATGATTGTCTGTAGTGTGCTAGACAATCATTTGCATTATGTTTTGATTGTGAACGAGTAATATAGTAACGCATATTACACAGTCTCGGCTGGCATCCTTGCCGGCTGTCGCCAGAGATGGCGGGGTGCTCCCTATGGGATAGGAATATAATCGACGATGGTTCTGCTCAGGTGTAAATACCCTGGTGCCAAGAATCCGATGAACATTGTGTTAAAAATAGTGAACGTCGATTTGACAGAAAGAAGAAGGCCAGATACAATGAGTCTTCTGCGGTAGGAATGGCAGGGCACGTTGAAAAGTCGAAGAGTGGGTTCGGGAGTCAATGGGAATCGCTGGGTTGGTGACTTGACAATAACGGGGTGAGGTGATAGAATCCTACTTCGTGGCTCGTGAAGGTCACCAAAGCGAGCGAAGATTAGTTGGCAAACGGCTTGGCAGATTTGACAAAGAGTGGGCGGGCTGGTAAAGTGGCTGC
>JBBQBY010000310.1:0-8092 GCA_038318235.1 Caldilineales bacterium | reverse complement strand
TGATTATCCTAGCCCGCCAGTGCCAGGTGCCATCGAATTCTATTTGATCTTGTTGCTAGGCTTGTTGCTAAATTTGTTGTTTCCGATTGGCGTTTTGCGGTTAGTCATTGTGATATTATTGCTCTGGGGGTGCTTCTGGCTTGTGCGTCGCCTTATCCGTAAACGCCGCCAACGACGCAAATTGGTAATCGGCGATCATGCGTAATCTGGACGGACGGCGCCATCGCGTTCTATCGTCAGGTGCGCGAACTCGACCCCACGTTTTTCTCCGCCGATCCGTAGGCGGTCGCCCCTACGTTACCCAAGCACAATGGTCGCTGCTACAGCCACGGCGGAGGCAAAACCGTCGCCAGCAGTCACACCCACACCTAGCGCAATGCCAACATCCTCATCGCCATGATGTATGGTATAATCAGAGTGAATATGCGTTGTATGATGATAGAGAATAGGGGTAACCAGATGACCCAAGCGACCACGAATGGTGCTGTGATCACCATCATTGAAAGCGAGATCGGTCCTTTAATTAGTGAGAGTCGGGCAACGGTGTATGATGTGCTGGAAGCCTATGACGAAGGCTATGCCCCTTCGGAAATTGGACGGCTCTATAACCTATCCCCGCGCCAGGTTCAGGTTGCGCTTGCCTATATTGCCGAACATCGCGCCGAGTTGGCGCCAAAGTTACAGGAAATCCTGAAGATCGCCGCTGCGCGCGAGAAATTTTACCGGACTCGCGCCGCAGAACTTGAGCAACAAAGACCGCTGCCAATGACGCCGCAACGCGCTGCCCTGCAAGCCTTAATTGACAAAAACCGGCGAGCGCGGGGCGAACGATAATGCAGGTGATCCTCAGCGATCATAATTGCGAGGGTCAAGCTCAGGCCATTTTCGATGTGCTTACCTATCGCGGCGACTGGTTGGAACTAGCGCCAATGGAGCTATCCTGGTTTCGTGATGTTCGCTTACCGGCAACCGCCGATGATGAGGTCGTTTGGCGCTTTTGTCAGCAGCAGCGCTATATTTTGCTGACCGGTAATCGGCGAACGGATGATCGTGAAAAGGCTTTGGAGTTTATTATTCGACGCTTCGGTACGCCTGATAGTTTGCCAGTGCTCACCATTGGTAATTTGAAACGTGTGACCGCAGATTTGGGGTATCGAGAGCGCTGTGCGGAACGTCTTGCCGAGATTATTGCTGATTTGGACCGCTATTTGGGTAGCGGACGATTATATTTGCCGTAAGTGCATCCGCTCTAGAACATCGTCGATGGATATGAGCGGTTTTGCAGGAGAATTCGTATGACCTATTACGTTACGGTGGAAAATGGGGCTGCTAATCGCTACACCGCAACGGTGATTGGCTGGCCCAACTGTGTAGCAGAAGGAACAACGCGCGAAGAAGCCGTCGCCCGTGTGAAACAACGTTTTACAGAGCGCCTCCATCAGGTTGAAATTGTACCAATTGAAGTGGAATCAACCCAACTGGATCTAACAATGGTAAACGCCGATCATCCGTGGGCAAAGTTTGCCGGCATCTACCAGACAAATCCACTGTTCGATGAAGTCTTAGCTTCCATTCAAGCCTATCGCCGCGCCATTGACGAAGATGAGACTGTGGTATGACCCTCTATGTGTTGGATACCGACCATATTTCGCTCTACCAAAAGTCGCATCCACAAATTGTGTCTCGTGTACAAGCAACAAATTCTGGGGAACTAGCTGTGACCATCATCAGTGCAGAAGAACAATTGCGTGGTTGGTTTGATGCGATCCGGCAAGCAACTTCTGGGGAAAGATTACAATGGGCGTATCTAGGATTACGTCAAGGGATTGAATATTTCAATACAATCCGCGTGTTAGATCTTAGTCAGGATGCGCTCAGTCGATATTTAGCGTTGCGAACAGCCAAAATTCGAGTTGGAACACAAGATTTACGAATTGCCTCGATTGTCCTCTCACTTAATGGAACGTTGATCACCCGCAATCGACGTGACTTTGCTCAGGTTCCTGGGCTAAAAATCGAAGATTGGACGTAATAGAACTCCATGCACATTTCACTTTTTATCACCTGTTTCAATGACACCCTGTTTCCGCAGGCCGGGCGCGCCACGGTGCAACTGCTGGAGCGGCTCGGTCATACGGTCGAGTTCCGCCGTGAGCAGACGTGCTGCGGACAGATGCATTTTAATACCGGCTATCAGCGCGAGGCGATCCCGCTAGTGCAGCGCTTTGTCGATGTCTTCGGTGACGCCGAAGTGATCGTCGCGCCCTCCGCTTCGTGCGTCGGCATGGTGCGTGACCTTTATCCGATGGCCGCTGAACTGGCGGGTGATCCTGGCTTGAAAAGCGCGGTCGAAAATTTGCGCCCGCGCGTCTTTGAATTGACCGAGTTCCTCGTAAAGCAGCTTCAGGTCGAAGATGTCGGTGCGTATTTTCCGCATCGCGTCACCTATCATCCCACTTGTCATTCACTGCGCGTGCTGCGCGTGGGCGATGCGCCGTTGCGTTTGTTGCGCGCGGTGCGTGGCATTGACCTGGTGACTTTGCCGGACGCCGAGCAATGTTGTGGCTTTGGGGGCACCTTTGCGATTAAGAACGCCGACACCTCGATGGCGATGCTGGGCGACAAGCTGCGCGCCGTGCGCGAGACACGCGCCGAAGTCTGTGTGGCCGCCGACAACTCTTGTCTGATGCAGATTGGCGGGGCGCTGCACCGCCAGCGCGCTGGTGTGCGTACGATGCATATTGCCGAAATTCTCGCCGCCACCGAGGGGGCTGCATGAGCAACCAGTCACCAAAACCGACATCCGTCTTAATTGAGCTAGAGCCGGACTTTGGGCGGAATGCCTCAGTCGCGTTGGCGAACACCCAGTTGCGCCGCAATATGGGCAAGGCGACGCAAACGATCCGCGCCAAACGGGCCAACGTGGTCAGCGAGTTGCCAGATTGGGAAGAGCTACGCGAGGCCGGCCGCGCAATCAAAGCGTCCACGCTCGAACACCTAGATGAACAGTTGATCCAGCTAGAGGCCGCCGTCCAAAAGGCCGGGGGGCATGTCCACTGGGCGCGCGATGGGGCAGAGGCCAATCGCATCATTACCGAGATTGTGCAGGGTCACGAGGCGCGCGAAGTGATCAAGATCAAATCGTTGACCACCGACGAAATCCAACTCAACGCCGCCCTCGCCGACGCCGGCATCACGGCGGTGGAAACGGACTTGGCCGAGTTGATCATTCAACTGGCAGGCGAGCACTCATCCCACATCCTGGTCCCGGCCATTCATAAGAACCGCGCCGAAATTCGCGAGATCTTTATGCGAACGCTTGGTGTGCGCGAACTTTCAGATCAACCAAAGGATCTCGCAGCGGTCGCGCGCACCCATCTACGGCGCAAATTCTTGTCAACCAAAGTGGCGATTAGTGGCGCCAACTTTGCTGTGGCCGAAACTGGCACGGTCTGTATTGTCGAAAGCGAGGGGAACGGGCGGATGTGCCTGACCTTGCCGCAGGTGCTGATCTCGGTGATGGGCATCGAGAAGATCATCCCTAGCTTCCGCGATTTTGAGGTCTTTTTGCAACTGTTGCCGCGCTCATCGACCGGGGAACGGATGAACCCGTACACCTCACTTTGGACCGGCGTCACAAAGGGCGATGGGCCGCAGGAATTTCACCTGGTGCTGTTGGACAATGGGCGCACGAATGTGCTCGCCGACGAGATTGGGCGGCAAACGCTCAATTGCATTCGCTGCTCGGCCTGCCTCAACATCTGTCCGGTCTATGAACGTACCGGCGGTCATGCCTACGGTTCGGTCTACCCTGGACCAATTGGCGCGATCCTGACCCCACAACTGGTTGGTGTCGAACATGCCGGTTCGCTGCCCTACGCTTCGTCCTTGTGTGGCGCCTGTTATGATGTCTGTCCGGTCAAGATCAATATCCCCGAGGTGCTGATCCATCTGCGCGGCGAAGTGGTGCGTCAGAAACAAGATCAAGGCGGCGTGCGGGCGGCGCTTGACCCCGAGAATGTGGCGTTCAAAACGCTGGCCAAGCTGTTCACCAGCCGTGCAGCCTATGAGCGGGCGCAGGGGCTGGGCAAAGTTGGCCAGTGGCCTTTACAACAAGGCGGTTATATCAACTGGCTCCCCGGTATCTTAGGCGGTTGGACCGCTACCCGCGACATGCCGACCATCCCGGCGCAGACTTTCCGCCAATGGTGGGAGGGGCGTGAAAAAGCATGAGCAACGCCCGTGAACAGATTCTACAACGCATTCAGACGGCCCTGAGTCATAAGTCACCAACCGGGCAGGCCAGTGCCGATCAGTCGATTAACGGGGCAGTGCTCCGTAACTATCGGCTGCGCGACGAAGCCCCAGCCGATGAGATTATTGACCGCTTTATCGAGCGCGTCACCGAATATAAAGCGGTCGTGCGGCGCGTGGCGGAAGACCAACTAGCCGCAGCGATTGCGGAAGCGCTGGCCGCGCGCGGCGTGGCGCGGCTGGTGGTCCCCGCCGATCTGCCGGCGGCATGGCTACCGGCCAACCTAACGCTATTGCGCGACGCTGGTGACCTATCGTACGAGCTCCTAGATAGCAGTCATGGCGTGCTGACCGGTTGTGCGCTCGGCATTGCCCAGACGGGGACTATCGTGCTTGATCACGGTGCCTTGCAGGGGCGCCGCGCCATTTCGCTGGTGCCAGACTATCATCTCTGCATCGTGCGTGCGGCGCAAATCGTTGGCCTGCTGCCCGAAGCCAGCACCCAGTTGGAAGCAGCGGTGCGCAGCGGTCGCCCAATCACCTTTATCTCGGGCCCCTCGGCGACCTCTGATATTGAATTAAATCGGGTGGAAGGCGTCCATGGGCCGCGTACACTTGAGGTGCTGGTCGTCCTATAAACGAAGATGCACCAACATCATCCATGATCTGATGTATGGTATAATCAGCCGTGGATTGCTAGTGGGCGCTTTTCATTTTGTAGGAGCATCCTATGACTTACACAGAACAGCCTTTGTTGGTGACAACAGTTGGCGATGACCGTACGATTGTTTTGCCCGACAGTGTGCCGAGCGGGGCAACCATCGGGATTGTTATCTTGTCGGATACGCCTCAACGTACGTTGACACGCCAAGCACGTTTTAAAGCTGCGCTTGGTGAGATCGAAGCAGCCATTATTCATAGCCAACACCAACCAATCGATTTACCTTCCGATCTAGAATTTAACGCCTTGATTGAGCAAGCCCGCAAAGCGCTGCGCGCCACATGACCACTCCAGGTCAAATGCGCATCGTTCTTGATACAAATCAATTTATCCGGGCATTAGCACGTCCGCCAGAATTTGCTACGTTTGTCATGGCGTGGGCTTCAGCGCGCTTTACGGTAGTCTGTTCGGATGAGTTGCTCGATGAATATGAGCATGTGCTAAACCGAACCTATATTCAGGCCCTCATCTATCCTGAGTCGTTGCGTGCGTTTCGCAATTATCTGTTGGATGCGATTGAATGGATCGAGTTGAGTGCGTTTCCAGCTATCTGCCGCGATCCAGACGATGATAAAGTGATCGCGACAGCTATGCAGGGACAGGCCGATTACCTGCTCACAGCCGATGAAGATATTATGGCGCCTGATGTAGGTCAAGTGTTACACCAAGCCGGTATTCGAATTGCCACGATAGATGAGTTTATTGTACAGCTAGAAAATCAACACAAACGCTAAACATCCGATAGATGGCCGAAAGGCATAGCATCATCCGCCGCTGGGCGTTGAATTAGTGAAAGTGGATGTCGAGCAAGGTGATCTAAATAACGATGGAAACTCGAACATTAGGCCAGACCGGCTTACAAGTGCCGGTCATCGGCATGGGAACGTGGCAGACCTTTGATGTGCGCGGCGCGGCAGCCGAGCAGAACGCCAGCGCCATAGTGGATGCGGCCTTGAGGGCTGGCGCTAATTTCTTTGACTCGTCGCCGATGTATGGGGAGGCCGAACGGGTGCTGGGCAAGGCGATGGTAGAACGCCGCGATCAGGGGCTGATCGCGACCAAAGTCTGGACGCCGAGCGCACAGGAAGGGCGGGCGCAAGTGGTGCGCGCTTTACAATTTTTTGGGCATCGGATCGATCTCTACTAGTTACATAACCTGGTCGCCTGGCCAGAACAACTGGCACGGCTGGAAGAATTGCGTGACGCTGGGCAAGTGCGTGCGATTGGTGCCACCCATTACAGCCCGTCGGCCTTTGGTGAATTGAAGCGTGTGATGCAAACGGGGCGCATCACGGCGATTCAGATCCCCTACAACCCGCTGGAGCGGGATGTCGAACGGGAAATTTTACCGCTGGCTGCTGAACTCAACTTGGGGGTCGTGGTCATGCGGCCGCTGGGTAGTGGCAACCTGATGCGCCATGCGCCAACGACCGCACAACTCGCGCCGCTCGCCCCATTTGGTGTGATCACTTGGGCGCAGGCCTTGCTCAAATGGGGGCTGAGCGACCAACGCTGTCACGTCGCGATCCCAGCCACTTCCAAACCTGAACGCATGCACGAAAATGCGCTGGCTGGCGATCCACCCTGGTTTGGCCCCGAGGAACGGGCCTATGTGGCGCGCCTGTGCCGCGGATAGAACAGACTTCACCAATTGCGCTCAGAATGCTCGCGCATATTGGGGTGGCGGGAGCAGGGTCTGCTGTAAAGTTTGCGCGGCGTGCAACGGCCAATAGGGGTCGCGCAATAACTCGCGGGCCAGCAGCACAAGGTCGGCTTGCTCACTGGCAATGATCTGCTCGGCCTGTTCTGCCTGCGTGATCAGGCCGACCGCGGCGGTCGCAATCGCCACCTCCTGCCGAACAGCCTGGGCAAAACCGACCTGATAACCCGGCGCAATTGGCACCTTGGCTGTTGCCACGTTGCCGCCCGAGCTGCAATCCACCAGATCGACACCGGCTTGCTTGAGCCGTTTGGCCAATTCAACGGTATCTTGCACGGTCCAACCACCCGCCACCCAATCCGTGCTCGACACACGCACCGAGAGCGGCAAGTTGTCGGGCAGAACCTGGCGAACTTCTTGCACAACTTCAAGCAGCAAGCGAATCCGATTGTCGAAGCTGCCACCATAGGCGTCGCGTCGCTGATTGGCGAGCGGTGAGTAGAAATTGTGTAACAAATAGCCATGCGCGGCGTGAATTTCAATCAGTTTGAAGCCAGCTTGCACGGCGCGTGTGGTCGCAGCACGGAACGCCTGCTTGATGCCGTCGATCTCGATCAGCGTGAGTTCATGGGGGATTGGATGGCCATCTTTGAAGGGAAGCGCGCTGGGTGCGACGATCTGCCAGCTGTTTTGTGGATTTGGCAACGGCTGGCCGCCTTCCCAGGGGCGTGCGGTGTTCGCTTTGCGGCCGGCATGGGCCAGTTGAATGCCGGGCACCGCGCCCTGGCTGGCAATAAACTCGGTAATCGACTGGAGTTTCGCCACATGTTCGTCCTGCCAAATCCCTAGATCATGCGGCGAGATGCGTCCATTGGCTTGGACTGCGCTGGCTTCAGCGATGACCAAGCCGGCGCCACCGACAGCCCGTGCGCCCAGATGGGTCAGATGCCAGTCGGTGGCAAAACCATCCTGTGAGCTATATTGACACATCGGCGAAACACCAATGCGGTTGCGGAATGTGACCCCGCGCAGGGTAAACGTATCAAATAAGTGTGCCACTGTGGATTGATCCTTGTTGACAAGCGGCCTCACCCCCAACCCTTCTCCTGAACGGAAGAGCTGTTTCAGAAGAGGGGAGCACGACACCGATCTCTAATTCCCCCTCTCTTGAACTCTGTCCTTTGATTCAGGAGAGGGGGGCGCGGGGGTGAGGCCGTGTTAGTTATACCGCAACCGCTTCCTGACTCAACTCACTGTCTCGACAGTTGTGTTTTAAGACATCTTCAGATTTGACACGTTTTTTTGGCTATTTTGGCCTTAAAACAGATAAATATCGACTGTTTTAGCGGGTCAAAACGGATCTGAGAGCCAAATTTTATAAAGTGAGTGCCGGAACACGATTGAAATCATTGCAAAAACGGGCATATTTGTGGCGAAAATCACTATTTTGCTCCTAA
>JBBQBY010000309.1:0-8140 GCA_038318235.1 Caldilineales bacterium | reverse complement strand
GGGCTGTCGCCATTCAATAGATGAATCAAGATCCGCGTGCGTTCAATATGGCGCAAAAATTCCAGGCCAAGGCCAACCCCATCATGCGCCCCTTCTAACAAGCCTGGAATATCGGCCAACACGATCTGGCGATGGCGGACTTCAGCCACGCCCAGATTGGGGATAATCGTGGTAAAAGGATAATCGGCGATTTTCGGCTTAGCCGAACTGATCACGCTGAGCAGGGTTGATTTGCCGGCGTTCGGCACACCAATAATGCCAACATCAGCGACGAGCTTAAGCTCTAGTTCGAGCGCGAGTTCTTCGCCTTTGGTGCCATTTTCGGCAATGCGCGGCGCCTTATTTTGCGCTGACTTAAAGACAGTATTGCCACGACCGCCCTGTCCACCGCGCGCCAACAATACTTTTTGTCCGGCATGCGTTATATCGGCGATCACTTCGCCGGTATCGGCATTACGCACTACGGTGCCAGGGGGTACGGGAATATAGAGATCATCGCCACTCGCCCCTGTGCGATTGGCGCCTTCGCCATGGCCGCCGCGCTCTGCGCGATAGAGCAATTGATTCTGAAACGAAGAAAGCGTATTCAGGCCAGGGTCAGCGACGAAATAAACGTGACCACCCCGCCCGCCATTGCCGCCCGCGGGTCCACCGCGCGGCACATATTTCTCACGGCGGAAGGCGACAACGCCATTTCCACCGTCTCCTGCTTTAATATTAATGCGTGCTTGATCTTGAAACATAGCTTCATTGTAACGAAGAAAGCACGAATAGGACAAAAAATCATACTGAGTTTAACAGTTTCGCCCTAAAATTAGCGAATCAAGCCTTAAAACTGTACACTTAACAGTCAGACAGGCTGAATTTAGCTCGTTTTAGGCAAAACCACCAGAAAATTAGGCCCAATTCAAACAGCCAATTTAAAAGTGCTGCCTACCCGCCGCGCTACTTGACAATGCAGCCTAAACTGAGTACGCTCAGGCTTATAATTTTCCCATGCTCAACTAGTCACCGTAACTACCCAATTCATGATGACTCACTTAGTCATCAAATGCGAGGCAGGCTCTTGAACAGTCATGATCCACTGGGCGATGTCGCTCGGCCTGAAGGCAAACGACGAGCACCCACACTCTTTCATCTCTCTCTGCTCCGTCTCTCTCTGCTCCGTCTTTCTCTGCTCCGTCTTTCTCTATGCGGTGCCATCCTCTGGCTAGTGCTCATCTTGGCGACGAGCGCGTTTCGGCCAGTGTTTGCGATTGGGCAATTGCAGACCACCCCACCGGATGCCCACACCGTCCAGCAGGGCGAAACCCTTAGCCAGATCGCGGAAAAATACCATGTGGCCTTAAACGTGCTCATGTTTTATAACGGCATCAGCGACCCGAATGACATTTATGTGGGCCAAGCGTTGGAATTGCCACCCCCAGCGACACCAACGCCGACCGACACTTATCAAGTCAAAAGCGGCGAAACGCTGAGCCAAATTGCCGAGACCCAGCATGTCCCGCTCGACGAGTTGATGCAACTCAACGATATCACCGATCCCGATTCGGTCTATCGAGGCCAAGTACTGCATTTGCCGTCGAAAAATTCGGCCAAGACACCCACAGCAGCCGCTACCACCACGAACGAGGGCTCTTCGACTACACCGACATCCGCCACTTCTTTGCCAGCGTCACCCACTGCGACAGCCTCTGCGACCGCAACCGCCACGTCGACTGCAACGCCGGAACCGGCCCAAACAACAGGCACACGAGCCGCCACCTATACCATTCAGGCCGGTGAAACGCTCAGCCAAATTGCCGAAGCCCAGGGCATATCGTTGAATATGCTGATGCAGTTCAACGATATCTCCAACGCCAATACGATCTACCAGGGCCAGGTTCTGCGGTTGCCGTCGGTCGCAACCGTAAATCTGACGGCCACCGAGGCGGCGGCCACCGGCACCGCAACCACAACGGCCACGCCAACGGAGGAGATCGTCGAAGAAACCGCCGCTCCGAATCCACCAGAAGCCGAAGCGATTGCTGCATCAGGCAATGTAATTGCCTCCCTCAATCAGGTATATACCATACGCCAAGGCGATTCATTAAAACTGATTGCCTTGCGTACGGGTGTCGATTTGGAGGCGCTGCGCAAGCTCAATCAGCTGAATGAAGACGGCGCTGGCATCCTGAGCATTGGTGTGACACTAACGTTGCCAGCCACTGGCAACGAGTTGCAAGCAGTCAGCCATGAAGAGCAATATGTGGTGCAAGCGGGTGACAGTTTGGGGCGCATTGCCGAAAAATTCGATCGCACGTTAACCGAGATGTTGCTTGCCAACTATATCTCAAACCCGAACGACATCTATCCGGGACAAAGTTTGACGATCCCCACCAAAAACGCCGATAACAAGCAGACGGCACAGGTGGGGCCGATGCGGAGCGGCTTCTATTATTATACCGTGCAAAGTGGCGATACCATGTCACAGATCGCCCAGCGCTTTGATAGCACGCGGCTGGCCATTCTGGATTATAACGACTTGCCCGACCAAGAGACAGTTTATCGCGGTTTAGAAGTACGCATTCCCTTTGGGCCATCGCCTTTGCCGGTACAGCTACCGCCGGGCCCCGCCTCGGGCACGCGTTTTTTGGTTAGTGTGAGTCGTCAGCAATGTTTAGTCTTTCAGGGTAGCCGAGTTCTCTACAGTTGGAGTTGTAGCACCGGCTATGGCGAGTGGAAAACCCGGATTGGCACCTTTGCTGTGCAAAGCATGTTTGATGTCGCAAAAAGCAGCGCGTATCAACTGGATATGCCCTATTGGTTGGGCATCTACAATGTAGGGACCTATGAGAACGGCATTCATGGCTTGCCCGTGCGTTGGGTAAATGGCAAGAAGCTTTGGGAAGGTTTGATTGGGCAGCCCGCCACCTTTGGTTGCGCCATGCTTGATGATGAAAACGCCGCGAAATTGTATAAAATGGCATATATCGGGATGCCCGTCTATATTGTTAATTAGGGCAGGTTGAGCAGTGTAATTTTAATCAGAGATGAGGGTTCCCCTCCTCTTCGGCGTAAGAAGAGGAGGGGGCAGGAGCGTAGAGCGAGGAATGAACGGTGTTGCTAATCCGTCTAGGCATTAGGACACCGAAGAGGTTTCTACAAAAATAATGCTTAACAGCTGTGACAAGTAAAAAACTTATCATGCTGACTTGTAAACTGGACTGATTGACTAAGCGTTGTGCTTTTACAAGCATACCCGGAAAAACATCGGTTGGCTATAGATATAGATACAGGCAAAAGATCTGGTCCGAGATACATTTAAGCCACGATCTGGGGCTGGAATTCTGGGAAAGTTAACCTTTCCTGAACAGCAAAAATAATTCAAGGGGTAACAAATCGTTTCACCGGCGTTGGCTGCTTGACCATGTTTTGATAAACAGTGGCAAGGTCTGGTGAAAAAGCTAGGCCAGATGCTCGTTGTGGTACACGCAAGGTGTCCGGCTTATCGGCGTTGTTTGCCAATGCTTGGCGAGCTATAATCGCCGCGTGTTTACGGGTGCGCACGTCAAGCTTGTCCAAAATGTTATGCACATGATTTTTGACGGTGCCCAGTTCGATACATAAGCTGCTGGCGATTTCTTGATTGCTAGCACCCTGCTCGATTAGGTCGATCACTTCGCATTCACGCTCGGGTGTAAAGGGGTTGTTTACCAGCTGCTAGCTCGTGCACGCCATCGATAAGAAAAATGTGTGCATCTTTTTTCTCGATGTACTTGGCCACAGTGGTTGTCGCCAACTCACTCATCCGATAATAATCAGCATAGGCGCTTAAAATTAAGACGCGGACCGGCGAGTTAAGCAGATTTAACTGCTGAACTACTTCAAGCCCAGTCATACCTGGCAGATCAACATCAAGGACTAAAATATCTGGGCTTAACTCTTGTGCCATACGAAGGGCGGCCTTGCCGTTATCTGCTTCGCCGACAACTTCAATATCAGAAGAATTTTCTAATAACACAACAACGTGGACAATACGCCAAATCACAAAAAGAACCGAGCAGGATATTATCCTGCTCGGTTCTCAGCTTGTTATGGATCAAGCATAGGAAGAGTTAACACCAAAAACTCTTCCTATGCCTGAGACCGCTTGAAGTGGTTAGAAACCGTACCTCATTGTGCATGCTCATTTTTCTTTGTAAGAATTATAGACGCTTAAGGCTAGAGTGCGCCATAAAGTGGTGAGCTATTGCTTTGCGACAAGATGGAAAGCAAAACAGCGAGTGAAATATCATAGAATGTATAGCTTTGGGCGCTACCATCGGCATCGGTAGTTTGGACTTCAATCTGTTTACCGTCGGGTGAGATCGCCATTAAAGAAAGCAGTTGATTGCCTTTCGTATGCGTTGGCAATGGCGAGGGTACAGCCCCATCGCTGCCCAAAGTGACAATCAACCAGGTGATTTGTGACTCATCACAAATTTCCGCCAAACTTGCGGCATCCTCAACTTCTGCTACCACTCGCAGGCCAGGCGTTATCGAAAAGACACGGCCCAACATCTCACGTAATAAACGCGGCTGATTCGCTAAGACAATTTGCTGAAATGGGTGGCCAGTTGCGTTCATGGATTGATTATATGCTTGGTTGTGGACATAGTTATGTGCGGACGAATTGTTTTTTTCACGCACTTGATTGCTAGGCAAAAATTGACCCGTACGCTGCATTAGGACATTCCAGCGCCAGCTTGCGGTTAAATTCATAGAATAGCACATCAGTTTCCTTCCATTCAACTCTCTATAATCACTCTCTAGAAAATGCGACCGGGCATGCTGTAAGTCCGTGGCAAAGCGTGCGGTCTCGCTTCTTACACTGCTGGCAATCCTGGTAGCCTTGCAGTGTAACACCAACGATGGTAGATTCCAGTAGTTCTAATCGCGGCCCCGATCGTTATACACGAAAACGTAGCTGCTATTTTACTCAGAATATCCCTGCGTTGGGTGGGAGCCGAATTTGCGATAAAGTCTCTCATTTTGCGCTGTATCTGCTTAGAAAAAGTTAATTTTAACCCTCTCTGCATTGCCTTTACTATACCAGCCATCTCACCCTATGACTATGGATAAAGATACAGAACCCAGATACATTTTGAGGTAGTTATCTGGTCTATATCTTTGTCTATATCCAAATCTCGTGCCTACGATCTATTGTGTTGAGATTGAGCATTTGCTAAGATTAAGCACTCCCCTAGCCAATGTTTTGAGTGGGCTTGGGGTCACCAACCAGTTTAGCATTGACGCTCAGGTGATCTGCCCTATGCACTCGACCAACGCAATGGCTAGCCGATCCGCCGCTTGCGCTCAGACTATAAGTCGAATTAAACGTAACGACTAGCCTCATCCCTATAAGTCGCATCTCTAAATTGGAGAAGCGGCTTGTAGGGTAGCTATACTCTTCACGCTACGTGGAGATCCTTCGGATGTGAGATTATCGGTACGTTTAATCAAACAAATATGCGAGAAAGATCAGGAAAAAGGAAGAAGATGACAAAGACAATTACAGCATTATTCGATGACAAAGCAGTCGCTAGGGGTGCGGTCAACGAACTAGTCGATAGCGGGTTTGATAGCAATCAAATCAGCCTGATTTCCCAAGCAGATAGCAATGAAGCGACTACGCCCACCACCAATCTCCACGCGTCAGCAACAACCGAGACCAAGACAATTGTCCACGATGCCGGCATTGGGGCTGTGGTGGGCGGGGCAGGTGGCCTGATCCTGGGGTTAGCGGCCCTGGCGATCCCAGGGATAGGACCCGTTATAGCCGCAGGCCCGATTGTCGCCGCTTTGGCGGGTTTGGGCGTCGGCGCAGCGACGGGTGGCCTAGTTGGCGCCATGGAAGATATGGGGCTTTCTTATGAACAGTTGGAATATTACGCCGAAGGGGTGCGGCGTGGCAACACGCTGGTGACCGTGCATGCAGACGAGGCCAATATCGATAAGGCCCAGGAAATTATTAAGCGACATCACCCGGTTGATTTGGAGCGCCGCAAGGCCGAGTGGCTGGAAGCCGATGTGGCAGCCATGCCCCCACTACCAGCCAATTCAGCTGATGTCGCCACAGACGACCTTCCCGTTGTCCTCCCTGTTGACAATGCGTCGACCAACGGCAATGCAAGCATCCAAAATCCTGCCATTCAAGCATAGGTACATACTTTCCGCATAAAGCGGGCTTTGGCAGTTGCCAAAGCCCGCTTTGCTTTTCCGATTTATCGAGTCACGCGACAATTTCTATGCTCAGTACGGGTGAATAGGCTGAATTTTTTGCCATTATGGGTAGACCGTAGCTGTTACGAAGACTATCTACCGTTTCCCCGCTTTAGAAACGGTAGATAGCCTCCTGTAGGTGCGGTTACAAACCGCACCTACAGGAGCCTAACGACACGACCAATCCGACCTTTTCAGACGGTCTCTTAGACTTTTGCTTCATACTGCTGCAAAATTTGGACGACCGCCTTTTCCTCGATATCTAGTGTAAAGGGCGAATCATCCACTTGCTCAGCCGCCTGTTGTATCGCGGGGAAGAGTGAGTTATCACTGTAAGCCGCTAGAATTGCAGGATGGATATAATATTGCCGACAGACGGTAGGTGTATTGTTGAGCGCCGCGGCGGCCGCTTTAATACTTTTGACCAGGTTGGCTTTACATTCCTGCACGGTTTGGGCTGGACCGAGCTGATAGAGGGTGGTGGCCGCCGTCACGGTGCCGCTCCAGGTGCGGAAATCTTTGGCCGTGAAATGCTCACCCGTAATCGCCTGCAAGTAAGCATTGACATCCGTAGATTGCAGGGTATGCCGATTGTCTGCTTCATCGATATATTGAAAAAGCGTTTGTCCCGGCAATTCTTGGCATTTCATGATCAGCCGCACGAGTTTTTTGTCCTCGATCGCCATTTCACATAACTTGCCACTTTTGGCCTTAAACTTTAGCCGAATCGTCCCCGCGGCCACCTGTAAATGCCGTTTGCGCAGAGTCGTCAAGCCATAGGATTGATTTTGCCGCACATATTCCGGGTTACCAATCCGGATATGGGTTTCTTCCAGCAAGCGCACCACAATCGCCACCACCTTAGTCAGCGATAAACCGGGCGATTTTAGATCCGTCGCCACTTGGGTGCGGAGCGCCGGTAGCACGGCGGCAAACGGGAGAAGCCGATTAAATTTGGCGACATTGCGCACCGCTGCCCAGCGCGTGTGATAGATATATTGTTTGCGCCCCTGTTCATCACGCCCAGTGACCTGGATATGACCATTCGGCGCGGCACAGATCCAAACATGCGTCCAACCGGGTGGAATAACGAGCGCCTTAAAGCGTTCAAGCAAACCAGGTTCGCGGATCGCGCACCCCTTTTGATCACAATACATAAAACCTTTGCCGCGCCGCTTGCGTTGAAAACCCGGTTGATCATCGCTCACATAAAGCACACCGGCGACACGGGCTGTCGCTTGGGGGTCATTATACAAGTTAAGATCGACGGTCTGTTCGGTCACGATGGCCTCATATTATTTAATGCATGTTACGCAGGTCAACTGATCCGTATGGATTCAGGTTGTGACCATGCCCCTCCGCAATAAGCGCTGGGGAGACTAGAGATTGAGGGCTGTTAATCTCTAGTCTCCCGTTTTAAATGCTTACTGTGCCGACGGCGTTAGCACATCATTGATCAAATGGATGATGCCGTTCGAGGCCACGATATCAGCTTGGACAACCGCAGCATTATTGATTAAGAGACCATTCGCCGTGACAGTGACGGTAATTGGGCTGCCTTGGATGGATAGCGCCACGCCAAGTCGGGCTAAGTCGGCGGCGGTGACCCGATCCGCCACAACATGATATTGTAATACGTTTAGCAAGGAAGTGGGTGTATTCAAAAGCGCATTGAGCGTAGCCGGCGGCAAGCTAGCAAAGGCTTGATTGGTCGGGGCAAAGAGCGTAATCGGTCCTGCGCTATTGAGCGCCGTAATCATACCGCCGGCCTGTAAAGCCAGATCTAACGTCTTCAAGCTTGGGGTCGAACTAATCACTTGAGCAATCGTCAGCCCAGAAACGTCAGCCGTAATAATCTGGGTAGCGTTCCCTGTGGTGGTGGTGGTGGCGCCGGTGG
>JBBQBY010000308.1:0-8149 GCA_038318235.1 Caldilineales bacterium | reverse complement strand
ATGTCAGCCTGACGTTGCAGCGCGGCGAAATTTTGGCCTTACTGGGCGAAAATGGCGCGGGCAAATCGACGTTGATGAACATCATCTACGGACTCTATCAGCCGACTTCCGGCGAAATCTTGGTCAATGGCAAGCCGGTGAGCATGCATTCGCCCAAGGACGCAATTGCGCTGGGGATTGGCATGGTCCACCAACATTTTCAACTGGTGCCGGTGATGACGGTGGCCGAAAATATTATGCTGGGCAGCGAAAGCGTGAAGCTGGGTTTTCTGGATACGCGTGCCGTTGCCCAGCGCATCAGCGAACTTTCTCAGCGCTATAATTTAGCGGTCGATCCCTATGCGCTGATCGAAGATTTGCCGGTGGGCATGCGCCAGCGCGTGGAAATTGTCAAGGCGCTTTATCGCAATGCCGACATTTTGATCCTGGATGAGCCGACGGCTGTGCTTACGCCCCAGGAAATTGAAGGACTATTTGAGGTAATGGGCTTACTGAAAAAGCAGGGAAAAGCCATTATCTTTATTACCCATAAGCTCAAAGAAGTGCTGCGCGTGGCGGATCGCATTGCTGTGCTACGCCAGGGCAAAGTGATGGGTGAGACCGACCCGCACACGGCCACACAAAACACCTTGGCGGCGATGATGGTGGGACGCGAGGTGATCTTAACGGTTGAAAAGCAACCGCATCAACCGGGTGAAGCAGTTTTGGAAGTACAAGCGGTCGTGGCCAAAGATGATTTGGGACAATTAGCCTTGCGCGGTATTTCCTTTAACGTGCACGCAGGAGAGATTGTTGGTGTGGCCGGAGTCCAGGGCAACGGACAAACTGAATTGGTGGAAGTCGTGACCGGTTTGCGTCATGTTGATAGCGGGCACATCCTGATCAACCACCAAGATATGACTAACGCCAGCCCGCGCCGGATCACGGAAGCGGGCCATAGTTGTCATGTGCCCGAAGATCGCCACACCTATGGCATGGTAGATCCATACAGCGTTGCCGATAACTTGGTTTTGAACACCTATTACCAGCGGCCTTTTGCCAGTGGCGTCACGATCATGAAACCGGCGATCGATCAGCATGCCGAGATGTTGGTGAAACAATTCGATGTGCGCACACCTAGCACAGAAACGCCCGGCGGCGATCTTTCCGGCGGCAATCAGCAAAAGATGGTCGTGGCGCGCGAATTTAGCCGCCCGATCCAACTGTTAATCGCCGCCCAACCGACGCGTGGCATTGATGTCGGCTCGATTGAATTTATCCACAAGCAAATTATTGCCCGGCGCGATGAGGGTGTCGCCGTGCTGGTGGTTAGCTCGGAATTAGATGAGATTATGGCACTGGCCGACCGTATTGTTGTGATGTACAAGGGCGAAATTATTGACATCGTGCCGCGCGCCCAAGCGACGCGTGAAGGCCTTGGTTTATTGATGGCAGGCGTGAAGGAGACACGGGGCTAGCGTACTTCGCCTTGTCGCCCTGTCTTCCTTAGATTTTGTGAGTAACACCTATGAATCCTTTTGACCCAATTCTGGACCAACCACAAAGTATTGCCTACGAAGCGTTAGACAACCGCGTCACCTACTCACTCGCCAATCAAGATGTGCGGTTTGCCGTTGATGCGGGCACCGATCTGTTGGATTTGCAGTGGCCGTGGACGGCCGAGGTCTATGCGCGCAGCATTCAGATGCGCATTTCTGACCCGCGCGATGACAAACTTGTGCCCATAGTCACCCGTTATTACCCCGGTTACCAGGAATTAATTTTGGGCAGTGAGGGCATGATTGTCAGCAAACGGCTGGTTGCCCCTTTCAAAAGCGCGTATGACCGCGCGGTGATTTGGATGCTGGAATGCCAAGTCGAGGGTGATCGCCTATTGCGGCTGGAAATTGACATCGACTGGGGCGAACCATTGACCCAGCGGATGGTCGATGGCTTATTAGTGGCGCAGCGCAACCCAGGCGCGGCGCGCGGCATCTATGCCCAGAGTAACGCTGAGCGTACTTGTGTCTTTGGCAACCCCTACGGGCGCCCCGATGTGATCGACCTGGAAACTAGCGATCGCGCCCATCTTGTCTATCATGTGCTGGTCAATGGCATGGTCGAGGTGCCGCTTTTGCTCACGATGAGCGATGTCGGCGAACAAGTAGCCTGGAGTGGTTTTCTGGCCCTGCGTGACACCGAACGCGCCTATGAATTGACGGTGAGGGCTTGGCAGGCATTGGTAAAAACCAGCCGGCTCTGGACGCCAGATGCCAACTTCAATCGCGCGGTGCAGGCGGGCAAATTGACCACCATGCAAAGTTTGCAACGTTTGCGCGGTGGCACAGCGCCCACGGATCAACGGATTGAACACCTGCCCGCCTTGGTGGAAAATTTGGATGCGCTAGAGATCATCGAAAGCCGTAATTTACTGGCGCATATCCGGCGGTTGGCCGAACAGACCAACGGACGTTTGCCAATTTTGTTGCCCATGCGTAACAAAGAGGTCCCAATTGATCCAGCCAACCGATTGGTCCAAACCGATGGTGCTTATTTAGCGGCACTGCACGGTCATATCCAACGCCATTTTGATCTCGAATTGTTGCAAGCGCATTACGCGGCCGTCCAAGCTTGCACCGAAGCCTTGATCAAAGAACGACGCGCGCTACAAACCGATGGCCTCCAATTGGTGGCATTGGGGCTTGCCCTGCGCCAGGCCCAAGATTTGGCCATGCTCCACAACGACGGTGTCAATGCGATTCGTTGGGAGAGCGAAGCCTGTGAAGCCGAGCGGCTGGCCAAAGAGTTACAGGCGCAAAGCGCATCCAACCGTCTTGGATTGGCCAATTGGTTAGCGCTGAGCACTTGGCAAACGCCAGAAAATCAGCCCTGGCATTTTGCCGATCCGTGGGCAGGCATTATCCTGGCGGGTCAGGCAGTCTGGCAGGGCGTTGGCTTGAGTTGGAGCCGCAAGGAACTGTGGGTGCAACCCGCGTTTCCGGAAACTTGGTCATGGTGGGCGCTGCTTGACTTACCGCTGGGCGACGCAAAAATCAGCCTGCTCTGGGATGGCACAACTTTACATAGTACGCGGCCAGTGCGCAGCAAATTGCCCGTACAGGTACACCAACGGATCCGTGCGATCAAGGCCGATGAATATGAATTTAATCTAGAATTTGAGCTAAAGTCTGAGCAAGCAGGCGAAGACCAGCGCCAAATTTTTAAGCCGAAGTTTGCGTGATGAGTGAAAGTAGAAATAGCGCACGCCACTTTTGCCTAGGCCATTAAAATGACTGGCTGACAGGGCAGGAAGTCGCCGCAGCAACTAAGGTTTTTGTGCCTGCACCCAGGGGATGCCCATTGGGCGCGGTTTTAAGCCAGCGGAAAAGCAAAGTGTCGGGTTGCTAGAAAGTAGAAATATCGTCGGCCTTTTTCACTTATCACTTATCACCCATCACGTTTCACCAGCACGAAAGTATAAAAATTAAGATGCGAAAGACCGCTTTTGTCTACGATCCTTTCAATTTACGCCACACTCAGGAAGGTCATCCAGAAAATTATCGTCGGTTGGAGAAAACCTGGGCGCTTTTGCAAGCAGACGGGATTTTGAATCACTTGCTCCGCGTGCCCAGCAGCCCAGCGCCAGTCGAGGCGATTGTACGCGTGCATTCGGCGCGCTATGTGGAGGCGCTGCAAAAATTGTCTGCACGCGGCGGGGGCCATATTGATGGCGATACGTATGTCAATCAGGACAGTTATCAAGCGGCATTGCTGGCGGTGGGCGGCCTGCTCAATCTGACCGATGCCGTGTTACAAGGTGAGGCAGACAACGGTTTTGCCTTGATTCGGCCCCCCGGTCATCATGCTTTACCGCAGGTGGGCATGGGTTTCTGTCTCTTTGCCAATGTGGCGATTGCGGCGCGCTGGGCGCAGGAGCACCACGGCGTCGGCCGCGTGTTGATTGTAGATTTTGATGTCCATCACGGTAACGGCACGCAAGATGTTTTTTATGACGATCCAACGGTGCTCTTTTTTAGTACGCACCAATACCCCTACTATCCAGGCACGGGTGCCGCAGATGAAATGGGCGTTGAGTTGGGGTATGGCACGACGATCAATGTACCTTTTCCTACCTTGGTCGGTGATCAAGGCTACTTGGAGGCTTTTCAGCGCATCTTGGCCCCAGCGGCACGTGAATTTCGCCCGGAGTTGATTTTACTTTCGGCGGGCTATGATGCCCACTGGCTGGATCCGTTGGCCAGTATGAATCTGAGCATTACGGGTTATGCCAAGTTGGTGGAAGCAACCATGGCATTGGCCGACGAACTCTGCGCCGGCAAGTTGATCTGTGCCCTAGAAGGTGGTTATCACCTGGATGTGTTAGCCCACAGCGTGCTGAGCACGTTGCGTGTGCTCAGTGATAATGGACAAGATCCCAGTGACCCATTCGGTTCACCAGGCGAAGCCGAACGCAAGGTATCGACCTTGTTGGATCGCGTCCAAAAACTTCATGGACTCACCGATCCGCCCGTCGCTATCAGCTAAAAATGCTGATTAACGTACACATTCATAGGTAGGGGACAGGCATGCCTGCCCCCTACCTATGAGTAAAATTTAAATGATTTGCTCATAGGGTTAGATGAGCTTTGACAAATTGGCAATGATTTTGGATACTTCACCGTTGTGAATGATCGTACAATCACGATGTTACCTGCACCTAAGCCACTGGCAACCACACCAAGCATGAGTTCATCACTTGTGACGACACCGTTGGTGAGTACGCCGCTGGCCGATTGGAATGTGCTGATTGACCGGGCGTTACACGAGGAAAATCCGCACCAGGCTGTTGCTTTGGCGCAAGTGATCTTGCGCCATTTACCACGTCATTTACCGACTTACCAACGCCTTTTGCGGGCGATGTGGTTGTTGAAGCGCTGGGATGAAGGGGAGGATTGGGGACAGCGGTTGTTGCGCGCCGATCCTGGCAATGCGCTGGCTTGGCGGGCGCTGGCGATGGCGGCGGAACAACGGGGACAACGCGCCCAGGCCTGCGCCATCTGGCACAGAGCCTTTGAAGCCAATCCATATGAGCCCGAAATTCGCGCCGGTCTGAGTCGGACCAGTTTACGGCCACCGGATGAAAGTCGCCAATCCGCCGCGACGCCGGATAACTTGATGCTCAATCCGGCCTGTTTGGCCACGCTTTATTTGCGCGGTTTTCGTTGGGATCGCGCCGCTCGGCTCTATCGATCGCTGATTCAGGCCGATGCGCGCCGGATTGATTTTCAGGTTGGTTTGGTCGCAGCTTTATGGCAACAACGTGCCACCAAAGAGACCTATCGGATCGCACGCCATCTGGTACAAGGCCATCCGTATCTGCTAATGGCGTGGGCTGCGCTAGATGCAACTGGCGATGAAAACGACAAAGCGCTTGCACGCAACCCAATTGAGATGATGGACCCGGATGGGAATTTTGTTGGGGAGTGGTTCGGGTTGCAATACGAAGGGCATCCGGCAGTTTTGTTGGTCAATGCCAGAGAAGCGGAATTGTTAGGGATAAGGAGTAGGAAGTAAGGAGTAAGGACTAGACAGCTAATCTGTACTCCCTACTTCCTTCTCCTTACTCCTTACTTCAAAATAAATCAATCCAAAATCAGGAGAAAAATTCGTGGAACGTACATTTGTTATCCTAAAGCCAGACGCTGTCCAGCGCGGCTTGGTCGGCGAAATCATTGGGCGTTTTGAGCGCCGCGGTCTAAAATTGGTAGCGATGAAACTCGTCCAAGTGAGCGATCAATTAGCGCGCCAGCATTATGCGGTGCATGAGCAACGACCCTTTTTTAAGGGCCTGATTAGCTATATTACCAGTGCGCCCGTGGTGGCGCTCGTACTGGAAGGCACGAATGCGATTGTCGCCGTGCGCAATACCGTGGGCGCCACCAAGCCAGCCGACGCCGCGCCGGGCACGATCCGCGCCGACTTTGGCCTGGAAATTGGGCGCAACCTGGTCCATGCCAGCGATGGTCCCGAAACGGCGGTCAGCGAAATCGCGCTCTGGTTCGGTGGAGATCTGGTTGATTGGAAACGCGCAAACGACGCGTGGATTTTTGAATAAAGGATTAGAAGGGTAGCAGGTAGCAGGTAACATTTTGCCCCTGCTACCTGCTACCTGATTCTATGCTCCGCATTTCGTACACAACGTGGTGAAGTGATGCCGGATGTTACGACCGTTGCTGGTCATGGCGGAAGCCGTGCAGCAGACCGTGAAACAATCCGAAGTCTTCCAAAAACAAGTAACCGAAGTCGTCGAACAGGTGATGAAACCTTGGTGGTTGGTAGGCTGGCCCACGCCAACGGCGGAGCCACGCCCAGAGCCCACAGCGGCGGTCGATCAAGCACAAATGCTGCAAACCCTCTTGGCTTTACAAACGCAGATTACCGCGTTGGCGAACAAAGTCGATAAACTAGAAGCGGCGCTGGCGACGCCCACGGACGATTGATCGACGGATCGCTAAGCCCCTTTTTGCTAAAACCAGCTTGATCGCTCCCCACCCGACAATTTATCACCGTCGAAATTAGCGCGGCCCCAATCTGAGCGCGTACACACTTTGTCGTCCCTAAACCATTGATTGTTGCCGGCTCTTTCGCCAAAAATTATTGACAGAACTAGAACCCGCCGCAAGCCGTTGTGATTTTAATCCAAGCGGATAGGCGGGTGGCGCTTCAGAATCGAAGCGTACTAATAGGCTTTAGCCGGTGAAGCGTTGCGGTTGTTGTGTATTTTGCAACACATGTTATTTGCGTAATAAATCATTTTGCGGTACAATTGCGTTATGGATAAGCAAGCAACTAGTATTCGCTTAACGCCAGAAGCGAAGCGCTTGATCAAAGAACTGGCAAAGAAGCTGGGCGTTACCCAGGCATCAATTATCGAGATAGCTATTCGCCGTCTTGCTGAAATTGAAGGCGTTGAATGATCCGCACCTACGCTATACCGTGCAAGTTGAACAAAACAATTTGCGACGAATTGAACTTGAATAGTGGGCGCATCTATAGCCATATCGTTTCGCGCCATTGGCGACTTCTCAGACAGAAAGGTTTGTGGTTGTCGGAGAAGTCGCTCACGAAATTGAGCGATCTGCGCTTGGCCGACAAGGATTTGCCCATGCACGCCCACACTATCGACGCTGCCCAACAAGGTTTCTTCAAGGCATGTAAGACCACCAGGGCGCTGCGCAAAGCTGGGTTTCCAGAAGCGCACTTCCCTTGGCGCGCTAAGAAGTTTCGGACAACCATCTGGAAGAACACGGCGATCAAGTTCAAGGCGCCCAGAGGGCACCCGAAACTTGAAATGTCCAGTGGCGCTGGCAACCGTAAAATCCAAATCGACCTGTCTGAATCGCTTTGGGCAATGTTGCGTTTTGTCGAAGTCCGTTTGGTATTCGACAAGAAAGCCCGCAAGTACGTTTGGCATGTAGTCGCTGAGAATGGACAACAAGCCAAGGTAGCGAACGGAACCAATGTTGTAGCGGTGGATCTGGGCGAGATTCACCCTGCGGTCGTGGGCGATAAAAGCGAAGCGACGATCATTGCTTGTCGAGCGCGCCGTCACCAAGCGCAAGGCCACGCCAAACGGCTGGCAAGCATCACATCCGCCATCAGTCGCAAGCACAAGGGTAGCCGACGCTTCAAGAAACTTGTTCGAGCCAAGTCGCGCATGAAAGCCCAACACGAACGTTTGATCAGCGATATGGAGCACAAAGTTAGCCGCGCGATTGTCAACGTTGCTATCGAACGCCAAGCCAACACAATCGCAATGGGCGACATTCGCGACATTGCCGACGAAGTGAAGCTTGGCAAAAAATCGAATCAAAAGATTAGTGGTTGGAATCATGGTCAAATCCGTAAGCTAGTTGAGTACAAAGCAGAAGCCGAAGGTATCAAGCTGGTGTTGGTGGATGAGCACTACACCAGTAAAACTTGTCCAAATTGCCAGTATCGACACAAACCCAAGGGACGCAATTTCAAGTGTCCGGCTTGTCGGTTTCAGTCGCATCGAGATGTAGTTGGGCAAGTGAACATCCTCTCAGTTTTCAAGACTGGCTCACCTGGGAACATCCCAGCGCCGTCAGTCATCAAGCATAGTGTACCGTATGATATACGGAGAACG
>JBBQBY010000307.1:0-8179 GCA_038318235.1 Caldilineales bacterium | reverse complement strand
GCGCGTGAAGATGCCCATTTGCCGGCCTTCGCGCATAACGAGAATGCGGTCGCTCATCGCCAACACTTCGGGTAGGTCGGATGAAATTAAAATGATGCCCAGCCCTTGCTGCGCCAACTCGTTGATAATGTGATGCACTTCAGCCTTGGCACCCACATCAATGCCGCGCGTTGGTTCATCCAAGATCAGCAATTGGGGGCGCGTGTTCAGCCATTTGCTGAGCATCACTTTTTGCTGATTGCCACCGGAAAGCTTACCCACTTCCACGTCCACCGAATTTGTACGGATCGAAAGCCGTTGCCGGTATTGCTCAGCGGTGGCGACTTCGGCGCTGTGTTTGATCAGGCCCAGTGCCGACAAATATTCGCGCAGCATGGGCAGTGAGATATTGGTGACAATCGACATCGGCAGCGAGAGGCCAAGTTGGCGCCGGTCTTCCGTCACATAGGCGATGCCGAGTTGCATGGCCTGTTCTGGGGTGCGAATCTTCGCCACTTGCCCTTTAAAGTTAATTTCGCCAGCGTCAGCCGGTTCAATCCCAAACAGCGCCAGGCCCACATCCGTACGGCGGGCGCCGACCAAGCCGGCAAACCCCAGCACTTCGCCCCGATAAACGTCAAAATTGACGTCGGCAAAGACATTCTTTTTGCCCAGACCTTGGACTGACATCAACAATTCAGCGCGCGCCGTCGCGCTTTTGGCGAAGAAGTCTTCCATTTTGCGCCCGACCATGTCGCGGATCGCGATCTCGGCTGTCACTTCGGTGCGCGGGCGCGTTGAAATAAATTTGCCATCGCGGAAAACGGTCACGCGGTCAGCAATCTCGAAGACCTCTTCCATGCGGTGGCTGATAAAAAGAATGGCGACGCCTTGGGCGCGTAACGTATTGGCGAGTTTAAATAATTGGGTCACTTCATGCGCCGAGAGCGCGGCGGTCGGTTCATCCATAATCAGGACACGCACCTGGAGCGAAATAGCTTTCGCCACCTCGACAATTTGTTGCGCCCCGACCGTCAGTCCACGCGCCGATTGGCGGACATCAAACTTCACATCTAATTGGGCCAGAATCGCTTCGGCATCCTGATAAAGTTTACCCCAGCGTAAAATTGCCCCGCGATTGCGATGGCTGATAAAAATATTTTCAGCGACATTCAAATCAGGAAAAATCATCGGCTCCTGGTAGATAGCGGCAATCCCATGCGTTTGCGCCTCCACTGAATTCCGAATCTGGATCGGTTGCCCATCCAGCAGAATTTCGCCTTGATCGGGCTGATAGATGCCGGTCATAATTTTGATCAGCGTCGATTTGCCCGCGCCATTTTCACCAAGCAAAGCATGAATCTCGCCGGGATAGAGGCTAAGCGAAACATCGTCCAGCGCCTTTGTCGTATCAAAACGCTTGGCAATGTGGCGCATTTCAAGGATCGGGGTTGTATTTGGCATAGGTGACATGCGATTGGTTACGTTTCAAAATCTGAGTTGATTGGGAGCGAAAGCAAGCTGACAAAGCTGATTGGGAAGCGCTTACCCTTAAACCGAAAGTTAGGAAACTGATCATTATTATTTTTACAGATGGCTGAGAGAATCACATCATACCACCAAGCGTTCCTACATACCAACATTTGAGCCATAAAGTTTTATTTCTGCTCTAAACAATTGCTGAATTGGCGTTGCAGGATCAGCACCGTTCGCAATTTCAGGAGACAGCCGCTTGCGCTGATCCTGCTAAATTACAAGGCGCTCGCCAAATGGAACGCGATATTGAGATGCACCGGTTGACTCACCTTCCCACAGATAAGGTTGTAAAGTTCATCCCCAATCCGAGATACATCCAATTTATTCCTGCTGCTTGAAAAATTAGCCTAACCGTGGTAACTTTGTGTTGTAGACGCTAAGCGCATCAACATCGACAAAAAAATATCGATGTTGACGACCGACTGAACCATTTTAGGCGCAACAAAATCGTATTTAACGCTACCCATCCTACTAAAAAATACCTATCCAAGTAAAAATGTCAGTCAGAAATGGAGATCGATTTCAGATGTCAACTGCTCGTCCGAAAATCCTGCTCGCCTGCAATCAATGGGTGCGCGATAACTATTTAGCATCGGTGGATATTGAACGGCTTGAAAGTTTTGCGCAATGGGAATGGTTTGCCTGTGAAGGTGGCGGGATCTACGACACCAATCAAAACCCAGAAGCCGCCGCACAACTGCGCGCACACCTGGCCGATGTGGATGGCCTGATCATCTGCCACGGTGCACCAACCCTTGATGCTGCGCTTTTGGAGGCTGCGCCAAAGCTCAAAATTATTGGTGAACTAGAAGGGGATCGTTTTGCCAGCCGGATCGATCTGGATGCGGCCTGGGCGCGTGGTCTGCGCACGGTCGATACAACCAACGGTTCTTCTTATCCCGTGGCCGAATGGGCGCTTGGATTGATGTTGGTGGCGCTGCGCAATGCCGGCGCCCAGTTCCGCCGCATGATCGCGGGCGAAACTGGCTGGCAGCGCGAGGAGCTAGAAAAAAGCCGCGGCATGCTCACCGGGAAACGGGTAGGTCTGATTGGCGGCGGGCACATGGGGCGACGGCTGATCAAACTGCTGCGCCCATTTGAAACCGAGATTTGGGTCCATGATCCTTACCTGCCACGTGAGATGGCCGAAGCCCTCGGTTTCTTGCAAACGTCACTGGACAATGTCTTGACCAAGTGCGATGTGATCGTCTGTCTGGCGCCATTGACGCCCAAGACGCGCGGCATGATTGGCCAGCGCGAACTGGATTTGATCCCGTCCGGCACCGTCCTCGTGAACGTCTCACGCGGCCCCGTGATCGATTCCGACGCTCTGGTGGCGCGCCTCAAGCAGGGGGATATCTTCGCGGGATTGGACGTTTTTGATCCTGAGCCGATTCCACCAGATCACGAGATTCTCAAACTGTCCAATGTCTTTCTAAGCCCGCACATCGGCTGGTATAGCGGCGATAAACATCCGCACTTTTTTAACTTGATGGTGGATGAATTTGATCGCTTCTTCCAAGGCCACGAGACCTACTTTGATCTGACGCCACGTTCGCAGGCCAATCGGCTTGGGAATAAGCCTAGCTAAAAGGTAAGCCGCCTCTCGACGATAGCTCACAGACGTCAACTATCGGTGAGCTATCGTTCTAATTTCAGCGCTGCCCACAACGCCGGTTCAACGCTAAATAAACGCTCGCTCCTGTATGATAGTGACAGTGAATGCTCTGAATCATTTTATCCCCCAATTGTTTCAGGAGATGCTTATGTCACGTTATCCGTTCGAATCCGAATTTATGGTTGGGTTGCACGATCCTCGCAGTGAGTCCGTTAGCACGGGATGCCATTTAAGCTCCATAAAGCGTAACTAATTGGTCTCCCCCGACCCCGCTACAAACGTTTGTAGCGGGAGTATAGCCGCTTCTCCGATTGGAGGGGGGGCTGCGCTATTACAATATTTTACGTTTATAACAAGGAGCACAAATCATGAGTCAGCAGCAAAGTTCCGATCCCCAAAAAGCTTCAGGTCGCAGAGGTGTCGATGATGATGGGATCAACCAGGCCACGAATTATGCTGTACAAATTGTGCCAACCATTGTGGCTGATAATGCACTATATTGGAAGGTTACCAAGGTTCAGCACCTTACCCCCGACGAGAATGGCGGCAAACACAATGTTTTTGTGGATGCGCTGGATGAATCTGGACAACGTTGTCAGGATTCAGCCCTGCGCATTGGCTGGACTTGGGAGGGACGCCGCACGGATGAAGCCGCCGACCCCAAGCTATTAGATAAGCCGCTCAACGAACCGGCTGGCAATGTGGATCTGTACCAGAACCAGCTACTCCAGATATGGATTGAAGGTGACAACTGTCCAAGCGACCGCGTCGAAAATTTGCACACGAATCACCCAGATGAAAATAACTCGGCTGGCGAACTGGGCAACTCGGTCGGTCATCACTCTTTCCACGTGATTTTCCAACGCACGCGTAAAGTGAGCGAGCCCGCCACATTACCCACTGGTGGCAACCCATCGATCGGCAATGGAAATGGCAACAACAATCCACCCAGTGGTGGTCAGCCTGGCCATCCGGGCGCCGTCGACCCTTTGCCGCTTCCGGTGGACGCTGACGCAACGACCGTTGCCCTCGTCAACACCTGGAATCGTTTTGGGGATCTGATCCTCGAACAGGCCACGCAACTTAACCTTGAGCCCAGTGTGGCTGTGGCCGTACTCGTGGCGGAATCTGCCGGTGAACCGTTTGGCCCTGATGGACGCATGGTGATTCGTTTTGAAAACCACATCTTCTACCAATATTGGGGTAGAGAGCACGAAGACCAATTTCACCAATGTTTTGCCTTCAATCCTGAGCAAGGTTGGCAAGGGCAACATTGGCGACCGGATGTCAATGCCGGCTGGCTAGCTTGTCACCTGGATCAGCGTGGCGAATGGCAAGCGTTTGAGTTTGCCCGTACACTGGATGAGCATGCCGCCTTGTGCTCGATCAGCATGGGCGCGCCGCAGATCATGGGGTTCAACTATCGCATGCTCGGTTATGCGACCGTGCAAGAAATGTTCCAAGCCTTTCAGGCCGATACACGCAATCAACTCACCAGCCTCTTCCGCTTTATGCAAGTCAACGGCCTAGTGGACGCCGTGCGCAACCAAGATTTCCAAACCTTTGCCAGGGTCTATAATGGTCCCGGTCAGGCCAATTATTATGCCAATCTGATTCGGGGTTATATGACCACGTTTCAAAGCTTGCGCGCCACGCCGGCCCCGCGTGGCATGGCGTCCGATGAGATGGCCCGTGCGCCGATGCCGCAGTCACCGATCCCTGGCAAACCACTCTCCGAAGCCGATCCAGAACTCTATGCTGCCTGGCGTAAACACATTCAACAAGGCTTCGAGAACAACCAAACGATGTTCGGGCGCGTGCTCGACGGCTTTATGATCCCCTATTGGACCACCATCTGGATGTATCGCGCCCTGTTTGGTGTGGGCATTGGCACCTTTGTCGTGGCCGCGATTCTCGGCCTCATCAGCGCCCTGGGCTGGGGCAACGCAAGCACCGCGTTGGGGGGCAGCGTGCTCTTTGGCGGGTTAGGTGTTGTGGCCTTCCTAACCTACTTTGTCAACCGTCCGCTCCAAGCGTTGGAAGAAAATCTGCAATTCATCACCTGGCTGGGCGTCATCTATAACACCTACTGGACGCGCCTGGCCTATACGAGCGATTTGGCAACCGTGCAGCAAGAATTGAAAATTGCCACCGACGACACGGTTGCGCAGATCAAAGAATTGATGGATAAGCATACAGAGCTCAGCGGCAAGCGGCCAAATGTGTCGTGAATTTCGCTTGACCAACGGATCTTGTCAACAACGCTGTCAAGCTCGCCTCAAACGTGTTCTTTGAAACTGATGTCTAAAGTAAAATCGGCTAGAGACCAGTAGTTTTCGTCGAGTCAGCTTCCTGGAAGCGGACAGAGTATTTCACGTAAACGCGGCCATCGTGTCCGCTTCCAGGAAGCTTCCGAATACCCGTTTTTAAACTGATTTTACTTTAGTTGGAAAGCGAAGATTTTGCCCCTACGCGCACCCTAAATGGCCCTTCCCGTGAGCTTGTCGAACGACAGCCGAACGGGGGAGGCTAGGAGGGGATCAAAATCTTCGCTTTCCACTTGACTAGTTCTAACAGAAAACCTGTTTGACAAATGGCACCTATATCGTTACGCTCACAATAATTTTCTGAAATTTTAAAAAAACAAACTAATTTACGAAGCGAATGAATACCATCAGCTATCAAGATTTTGACCTCCTGATCGAGCAAACCCAGGCAGGCTATCGAGCGCGCGTGCTGAACTCGCCCATGGGGCAGGCCAGGGCAGATTTCGTTCTGCCTTTCAGCGTTGACGAACTGCGCTCGCTTTTCGGGTTGACGGGACGCGTGACGCGGGCTTTCAAATATGTCGCGCTACCTGGACCAACCACGACACCGCTTGATCCACAAACCTTTGGCGAACGCCTCTTCAAAGCCGTCTTTGCCGGTGATGTGGGGACGGGCTTGCTCCGTAGCCTGGACGAAGCCAAACGTCAATCTGCCGGTCTACGCATCCGCCTCCGCCTGGACCCAGAGGTGACCGAACTCGCCGATCTGCCTTGGGAATATCTGTATGCGTCGCCACTCAAGCGCTTTCTGGCCTTGTCGGATCAGACGGTCCTAGTGCGTTACATCGAGCTGGCGCAAAGGGTTCAGGCGCTCCAGGTCACGCCGCCTTTAAAGCTGCTGGTCATGGTCGCTAACCCTAGCGACGCACCACCCTTGCAGGTGGAGCAGGAGTGGCAACATTTGCAAACGGCGCTGGCAAATGTCCAAGCGCGCAACTTGCTCACCGTCGAACGCCTGGCATCCGCCACGATGGACGCTTTGCAGGCCCGGCTGCGCAAAGGTGACGTGCATCTTTTACATTACATTGGTCACGGTTATTTTGATGTGGCGGCCAACGTTGGCGGGCTGGTGCTCGAAAATGAACATGGCCAAAGTCAATCGGTCACGGCTACTCAACTCGCCACGCTGTTGCACGATCACACGGCACTGCGGCTAATTTTTCTCAATGCCTGTGAAGGTGCGCGCAGTGGCCGCGCTGATGCTTTTGCCGGTGTCGCCCAAAAACTGGTCGAGCAAAGTATCCCGGCCGTGCTCGCCATGCAGTTTTCCGTGAGCGACGTCGCCGCCATCACGCTCGCCCAAGAATTTTACGAAGCGATTGCTGATGGTTACCCGGTTGATTCGGCGCTGGCTGAGGCCCGTAAAGCCATCTATGGCGCGGGCAACGCCTTCGAGTGGGGCACGCCGGTGCTTTTTAGTCGCGCCGCCGACAATCGGCTGATCGAGTTGCCGCAGGGGAATGCGCGTCCGATGATTGAGACGAAACCTTTTGAGCCAGAAACAATCATGATCCCAGCCGGCCCATTTCTCCTAGGCAGTGATGATGACGGCGAGGCAGAAAAGCCACGGCACACGATCATCCTGCCCGCCTATCGCATCGGCAAAACGCCGATTACCAACCGCCAGTACGCCGAGTTTCTCAAGCGTAACAAAAGACAAGAAGAGCCCAAACAAGCTGGCTGGTTCCTGCGCCAACCCCCATCAGGCAAGCTCGATCATCCGGTGGTCGGCATAAGTTGGCACGATGCGCGCGCCTATGGCACATGGTTGAGCCAAGCGACCGGTCGCACCTATCGTCTGCCCACCGAGGCAGAATGGGAAAAGGCCGCCTGCGGACCGGGTGGGCGGCGTTATCCCTGGGGTGAAGCGTGGGCGGATCAACGATGCAACGTGGGCAGCAATGACACCACACCCGTGACCACCTACCCCGATGGCGCCAGTCCCTACAGTTGTCTCGACCTGCTGGGCAATGTGCAAGAATGGACCCAAACCATCTGGGGCACGGACGAAAATGCCAGTGACTATACTTACCCATACGATCCGAATGACGGTCGCGAAGATCCGGAGGCTAAGTCCTATAATGGGCGCGTGCTGCGTATCCATCGCGGTGGTTCCTTCCGCAGCGCCGCGACCCAAGTACGCTGTAGCGCCCGCGCTGGCTCCGACCAAGCGACAAAGGTGACGTGGCGCGGCTTTCGGATGGTGATGGAAGTTTAATACATCGAAAATTATTTCGGTAAACCGTAGGGTCATGAGGTCGGCGGCGGAACCAATTCTTGGGTATATCGATACGTATTTCCGCCGACTTCGTGCCCTTGCATCCACCCAACGTGACAGGCACGCACGGCGGTGATGGCGGGTGTTACGAAGCTGTATGCACACTGATGGCCTGACGTGCCGGTCACGGAGGGCGCCGAACTGCAACATTGGGCTGCTTGAAAACGAGTGCGCTGGCCGTTTATACTAGTGTTCTACACTTAGGTGCCATCAAAGCATAAAGGATCCAGTAGGTGCGTGCTTGTAGCCGCACCATTGGGGTATACGCAGCACGTTCGGCTACAAGCACACACCTACGCATGCTTTTGTTCGGCAAACGCGGGATCCTTATTTCATTGAAATGGCCTTACAAACAAACGTGACCGGCACGCCCGCAATATGTGACGCGGTGGACGAAGTTATGTATCCGCTGGCTGGCTTACGGGCTGGTCACGGCAGATC
>JBBQBY010000306.1:0-8194 GCA_038318235.1 Caldilineales bacterium | reverse complement strand
TTCCGCTGCTTCTGGTCGCTCGATTCGGGCTGGGGCGAATTTGAAATGGGGCCAGATGGGGTCGAGGTGCGCTTGCTCTATGGGCATTTGGAGCTACAGACGTTGCGCTTGCCATTCCTGGCGAATCAGACGATAAAATCGGTGAATGTGGGTGCGCAGACGACGGCTTTTACGCAGACGGATGGCGCGATCAATCTGGCCGGTGTCACACGGATTGAGCAGGGAGGAGCGCTGCGTTTAATTGTAGGCTGAAGGTCAGGCTACGAAGATATGACAACGATGTATATCGACGCTACGAACTGAACCAACGCTACATTGAATAACGTAGGATGGGTCAGATTTTCGCCATGAATACGCCAAAAGGTAATCGGTACGCGAACCGTTTGAACCCCTGCCATAAACCTTGGTGATGTCCCGAATCTCAATGCCTGGCTGACCCACAGCGAATAGGAGCTTGGTGCTTACCTATCCACTAAAGCAGGTGAGGATCACGCCTGGATACCGCAGTCTACAAATCATTGAAGAACAGTCTAGCTATTGATCGCTCCGCCTGCCAAGCCTACTTTGACAGCGCCTAGCGACGATGGTATTATCCCGCCCAGAAAATGTTCCAGGTGGAACATTCGATTGCTTTGCCGTGAAATGGGTAACTGCATAGAGAATTAAGGGTATTATGGAGCCATCGATGAAGGATACTGTTAGTCAGGCGGTGGACGAAGCAATCGCCGAAAATGTCACCCGGCCAGCGGAAGATGCAACTGATTTGCATACTACCCCGGCGCACGGCCGCTTTTTACTCGTGCTGGCGGTGACCGCGCTGGGTGTAGTTTATGGGGATATTGGCACATCCCCTTTGTACGCGTTGCGCGAATGCTTTCATGGGCCACACGCAATTGCTTTGACCCCGGCCAACGTTTTCGGTGTGCTTTCCCTGATCTTTTGGGCGCTGATCCTCGTGGTCACCGTCAAATATCTGATCTTTGTCTTACAGGCGGACAATCGGGGCGAAGGCGGCATCCTGGCGCTAACCGCGCTGGCCACGCGCATCCGCTTGTTAAGCCCGAGCGAGCGACGTTGGCTGGTGATCTTGGGCGTCTTTGGGGCGGCGCTCTTATACGGCGATGGCGCGATCACACCGGCCATTTCGGTGCTCAGCGCAGTAGAAGGGTTGAATGTGGCAACGCCTTTGTTTGCCCCTTATGTCATTCCGATTACCATCGGAATTTTGATCGGGCTCTTTCTGATTCAGCGCCAGGGTACGGCCTTGATCGGCCGGCTCTTTGGCCCGATCACGTTGCTTTGGTTCATGGTGTTGGCGCTGCTGGGCCTTGTCCAGCTGGTGGGCCGCCCAGCGATCCTGGGAGCCATCAATCCTGCTTATGCCTTTGCCTTTTTTCGAGCGAATGGCTGGGCCGGCTATCTGGTGCTGGGCAGTGTCTTTCTCGTTGTCACCGGCGGTGAAGCCCTCTATGCTGATATGGGGCATTTTGGCAAGCGACCGATTCGTCTGGCCTGGTTCACCGTCGTATTGCCGGCCCTGATGCTCAATTATTTTGGTCAGGGCGCGCTCCTGTTGGCGAACCCAGCGGCTGCGGAGAACCCTTTTTACCGTTTGGCGCCAAGTTGGGCGCTTTATCCACTGGTCGTTCTGGCAACACTGGCAACGGTGATTGCATCGCAGGCGCTGATCTCTGGTTCGTTCTCGATTACGATGCAGGCCGTGCAATTGGGCTTTCTCCCGCGCATGAACATTCTCCACACCTCGCGCACCCATTATGGTCAAATCTACATCCCTGCGGTCAACTGGCTGTTGATGATTACCTGCCTCGTGATTGTGCTTGGCTTTCGCACGTCGAGCAACTTGGCGGCCGCCTATGGCATTGCCGTCACCTCGACGATGGCGATTACGACGGTGATTTTTTACGTTGTAATTGTAGAACGCTGGCGTTGGAACCGGGTGCTGGCCGGCTTCCTGGCCGGCTTCTTCTTGGTGATCGACTTGGCTTTTCTGGGGGCTAATATTATCAAAATTCCGCAAGGTGGGTGGTTCCCGCTTGTGCTCGCCATCTTCATCTTCACGGTCATGATGACCTGGAAAAAAGGCCGTTATCTGGTTGCGCAACGGGTGGGTGAGCAAAGCAAATCGATCGAAGCGATGATGCAGAATTTTCAGACAAATCCCCCTGTGCGCGTACCAGGCACCGCTATTTTCCTGAGTAATGTGCCGAAGAGTACACCAACAGCCCTGATGGCAAATTTGGCGCACAACCATGTATTGCACGAACAGGCGCTCTTGCTCACCGTCAATACGGCATCCCAGCCGCATGTACCCGATGAAGAACGTGTGGAGATTGAACCGCTCGGCCAGGGTATTTATCAGATCACAGTGACCTATGGCTTTATGGAAGAACCAGATGTGCCCAAAATCGTCGCAGGGTTGCCAGCGCGCGGCCTTGACTTCAACCCAAATGATGTTTCCTACTTTGTTAACCATACGACTGTGATCGCAAGCCACATGCCTGGCATGGCGCTCTGGCGTGAGAAGCTCTTTGCCTTGATGGCCCACAACGCC
The DNA here is from genome assembly GCA_038318235.1 of Caldilineales bacterium. GTDB lineage: Bacteria > Chloroflexota > Anaerolineae > Caldilineales > Caldilineaceae > JAPLGZ01. The sequence goes on along the minus strand of JBBQBY010000306.1, from coordinate 5,622 downwards.
GCCAGCGCAGCCGATTTCTTCTGTCTGCCGGCTGATCAGGTTTTTGTGATTGGCCGGCGCGTGGAATTTTAGCCGGGTTTCGCGGGTAAGCAGCGCCGCGATTCTACCTTACTTGGCTTGAAATCACTGTCTTACAGAACTTATCTACAGATGCGGCCACGAATTATCGTGGCCGCATCTGTGTCTAGCTATATAAAGGGTGTGGCTAACTCAGCAGTAATACATAGAAGTTTAAACCTTACCGCGCCTCAATCACCTTGACCGGTGCCACAGATTCCAGTGGCTTCTGAATCACGCTGACATCACCCACGACGACGATCACGAAAGCTTTGGTCTGCATCACCTGTTGCGCGGCCGCTTGCACGTCGGCGGCGGTGACTTTTCCGATGGCGGTTGGGTAATTGGCGAGCGTATCGAGCGGGAGACCACGCAATTTGAGCGCGGCCATCTGATCGACAATTGACTGATAGGTTTCCAGTTGCAAAGCAAAGCTGCCAATCAAGCCGGTTTTCTTGGCGTTCAGTTCATCGGTGCTGATCGGTTGATCCTGCATCTGTTGCACTTCTTGCAAAATCGCGGTCAACGCCTTATCAACCACATCATTGCGCACGGCCGCGCCAATTCTAAAGAGCCCACGATCCGCCGGATAGTTTAGCCCCGAAGAAATCCCATAGGTGTAGCCTAACTTTTCGCGGATGTTTTGCATCAACCGTGACGTAAAGCCGCCACCGCCGAGGATATCATTCATCACCGCCTGCGCATAGCGTTCTGGATCATTGCCAGCCGCGCCGATGTTGCCGATCAAAAATTGGGCTTGGCTGCTGCCGGGGCGATTGATCAGATAAATCTGTTGACCAGACTGGGCAGCCACTGGCGGATACGTGACCGGCTGACTGGCGGTCGTTGTCTGCCACCGACCGAAGATCTTCTGCGCCTGTTGCATAGCCTGATCCAAAGTGATGTCACCGGCTACAATCAGAAAGGCGCGCTGCGGGTCGAGCTGCGATTGATAGAAATCGGCCACCTCCTGGCGCGTTAATGTTTGAATTATTTTTTCTGTCGCCAAGTTACCATAGGGATGGTTGCCATAGACGAGCCTGGAAAAAGCCCGTTGCGCCAATGTACCGGGATTAGCCAATTCAAATTGCAAACTGGTGGCTTGACTCTCCCGTTGATTTTTGACTTCGGCTTCAGGGAAAGTGGGCTTGAGCGCCACATCGCCCAAGAGCGTAAACGCCAGATCAGTGTTCTCGCGCAAGGCAAAGACGCCAACCGAGAGTACATCGCGCGTCACACTTGCCCCCAGAAAGCCACCGACTTGTTCAATCGATTCGGCAATCTCCTGGGCCGTCCGCGTCTGAGTACCACGCGTCAAACTGTTGGCTGTGACTTCGGCCAAACCGGCTTTGGCCGCGGGCACCGCACTTGTACCGCCCGGCAAATAGAGATCCAGCGAGAGCAGGGGTAACTCTGGGCGTTCGATCACGATCACACTGAGGCCGTTGCTTAGTTTTCTCTCCTGGATATTGGGCAGCTTGAACGACGTATCGGGCAGCGGTGCGGGTGGTGTTTTTTGTTGCAACACAAAGGTCGCGCTGGGTTGGGCGGTGCTTGTGAGAATTGCGGTCTGGGTCAGCGCTGCCTGGTCAGTGATCACGGCGGTGGCTTGAACCCGGGGAGCTTTCTCGGCGGCAGGGCCCGGCTGCACATTGATCACCGTACGCCGCTCGGGCGCCAGATAGTGGCTGGCCACCCGTTGCAAGTCAGCCGAGGTCACGCTGCGATAACGCTCTAGTTCGGTGAAGACGGCGTTGGGATCACCCAGGTAAAAATTGGCTGACTGCACGGCTTCGGCCAGGCTATAGACGGTTTCTAGGCCAGACAACTGTTGACTGCGCAGTTGGTTGATCGCTTTTTCTAGCTCGGCGGGCTGCACGCCTTCTTTTATGATCTGTTGCAAGGCTTGGTCATATTGCTGCTCTAGGGTTGCGGCTTCGGTGCCAGCGTTTGGGACTAAAATAACGCTAAACAGACTGGGGCCACGGTTCGCTGTGGTCGAGGCAGAGGCCTCTTGCGCTGCGCCACTATCGACCAACAGTTTGGCCAACCGGCTTGAATTACCGTTGCCCAAAATATTGGCGAGCAATTCGATGGCTGGATAATCCGGGTCTTTGCGCGGCGGCACGCTATAGCCAATCAACACGGCGGGCACATTCGCCAGGCTATCGGTCATGCTGATCACCTGCGGCGCGCTCAGCGGCGCGGGCATATAGGTGGGCGCGGCGGGCGGTTGCGGCTTGGCCGGAATATCGCCAAAAAATTCGGCCACCAGGTTGCGCGCCGTATCCACCTCAATATCACCGGCAATCACCAAAGTGGCATTATTGGGGGCATAGTATGTACTATGAAATTGAGTGACATCCACCAGTGAGGCCCGGCGTAAATCGGCCACCGAACCGATCACACGTTTGTGATAGGGCGCGTAGTCATAAGGCAGCGTATTGAGGGTTTGTATAGCCTCGCCGTAGGGTGAATTACTGACGCGCTGATTATATTCTTCGATCACCACGTCGCGTTGATTGTCGAGATTCACCTGATTGATATCAAGCGCCGCCATGCGATCGGCGTCCAACCAGAGCGCCAACGGCAGTTGGTTGGCGGGCATCACTTGATAATAAGAGGTGTGCTCGACTGAGGTATACGCATTGTTCGAGCCGCCGACTTCTTGGTTGAGGCGATCCATTTCACCTTTGGGGGCGTTGGCCGATCCTTGAAACATCATGTGTTCAAACAGGTGGGCGAAGCCGCTGCGTTGGGCAGGATCGTTCATGCCGCCCACATGATACCAAACATCTACAGCCACCGTGGGTGCGCTATGGTCGGGGACAAGAATGACTTGCAAACCGTTAGCCAGCGTGTAAGTGGTGACACTCAATTGGCCTTGATCCTGATCGGATGAACTGGTTGGGGCATGGATCGGTGTACAACCAACCATGATCAATAGGGCAATCAACAACCATAATCTTCGAATGGGCATATTAATTTCCTTTCCAAGCTAGGGAGGGAATTGATGGAGCAAAATATAAAGTATCCTAACAGAAATTCTAGCCTATTCCGAAATAAACACTGTAACGGGCGGCACAAGTGGTGGGAGCAACCTTTGCATAATGGGCAATGCGATGCCACGCTGCGCCCGTTCGCCCACTTTCGTAAAGCCATGCCGCCGGTAGAAACGTTCGGCATGCGCGGTTTCCAAGAGAATTTGCGTACACTGCTCACGGTGCGCAATGTCGATCGCCTGCTGCAACAAAAGTTCACCAAGGCCACGATTTTGATAAGCCGGCCCCACCGCCAACGTGGTAATATTTAAGATCTGTCCATCCGGTTTGTGAGTCCGGTGCGGATCTTCATCCAAGGCTGGTTCGCGCGCCGTCTGCCATTTTTCGGTCGTGAGATAGCCGAGCAACAGCGCTGCCGTTCCTGCGCTCGTCGACTCCTCTAAAACTACGCAACCGGCTGGAAAAACCGCCAGGCGCGCGCCGATCACAACGGGATCTTCGGCCGCGCCGTAAGCCCCAAAAATCGCCTGATCCATCGCCGTGATCTGGAGTAAATCGGCTGCGGTGGCTAGACGCAGCGCGACCTTGGTATTATTGTCCATTGTTCACCCTTTAAATAGATAGTTCACAGTTACACCCCTACGAACATGGCTGCGTAACCTGAGTAAATAAATTGCTCCAATAAGCTTAGCAGCAACCTCGCTGAGGCTAATTTCCAATTCAACACTATACCAATTCAGTGCAAAGCTTAATTTCTCCGTATAATAGAAAGGGTTTTGTAAGTTTATTTTCTTTTGCAATCTGTTATACTTGATAAATCGATTAATCTACGGTTAGTTTAGCAGATTATTCTAGCCAGCTTGATATTTCACATAGCTTTCTAGCCTCGCAGATAGTCTATTTTATTTTCGATGAGAGTAAGTCCACGCTTGTTCATCATTGAGCGCCTTTATTCAATTGATCGGGCATATTTGATCAATGAGTTGTAACACCGCGCCTGCGCTATGACCATCACCTTTTAGGAGAGGTTCGGGCATGAGCCATTCAATCCAAGTTTATCATCTACAGCCGTTGCTGCCAACGCAACCGAAACTGCCCCGTCAACAGAATCATTTTCACGATGGGTTAGGGCTGCTCAGTCAGTGTCTGGTTGGTCAATATAGTTGGTTTGTGCTGGCCTTTCTGCTCTTACTCGTCAGTGCGATCACCGCAGTATTGGTGTGGCGCCCCGTGGCCTACTTGCTTGATTACCTGCTGGAGCAGCGTCCTGACTTTTTAGCGCAGCTTGCTCAACCAACATTGACCTCACCTTTGCTGATGACAAGTATTGGACTGCTGACAATGATTGTTTTACTAGCCTTGATCCACACTCTGACCAGTGCATGGGCAGAGTTGGTGTTGGCAAACTGTGGGCAACGGTTGGGTTATCACCTGCGCATGGCACTATTTGCCCATCTCCAGCAGATCTCGATCATGCAACAGAGCTCGAACAATAGCCAAGACACAAAACAGATCAACAACCTTTTGAGTAGCGCCGCGCGCGATATTATTGCGGTGGAAAATTTTGTGACCGGAACGCTGCCCACAAGTATTGGCAACGGACTCCTGTTCATCGGCACCCTACTTTTTCTGATGCTTGCTTCGCGCGAAATGGCGATCTTGAGCGGTGCCAGTTTGCTGATGCTGACGCTCTTTTTTCAGCATTTTGCTCAGCAACTCGAACCAGCCTTGCCCACAAAAGAGGGGCAGGAGTACGATCTGGCCGCGATTACGCAGGATATCCTCTTGCCAGTCCGCGTCGTCCAGCCCTACACCAATGAAAGCTATACACAGCATCGCTTTGCCGAGTATAATCAAAAAACCATGACGCTGGCCCGCCAGGCGGCAGCACGTCAGGCGCAATTTATCTGGATCAGCAAAGCCATCGAGTTGGTCGCGATTGCCCTGCTTGCAGGGCTAGGCATATGGCTCGTCAGCCAAGCGAGCATTAGCGTTGGTCTGTTGCTCATCTTTATGCTGCTAATCCAACGTCTATTTAAGCCGCTCCGCCAACTGATCCAGGCGTGGAACAAACTTGACCCAATCTATGCCAGCCTGGCACGCATTGGGGCCTTGCTGGATCCCGACTTTACCTTTGCGGATCAAGCCACCCCCGAGCGCGCACAGCCGATCCACGGTCTGCTGGTTGCCCCCGCCCCGCCCCGCAATAGTAGACCTTTGCGGACGACAATGGCCGGGCAAAAGTCGCCACCTGTGCTTACCCAAACATCGCAAACTTTGCAGAATGCTCATCTCAGCCTTAACCCAGGTGAAATGCTGGCGATTGTCTGCCCGCCAACCACCGGCAGCCGGATCATCACCGAATTGCTGGCAAATTTGCAAATTGCAAAGACTGGCCAGATCCTGATCGGTCACGCGGCAACGCAACAATCAACCCAGCCAGCGATGCTCAGCGAACTTGATGTTATGCTACACGAGCCGCTCTTGTTCGACGGCACTGTGGCCGAGAACATTGCTTATGGCTGTCCAACGGCAACTCAGACCCAGATTAGGGCAGCGGCCA
>JBBQBY010000305.1:0-8197 GCA_038318235.1 Caldilineales bacterium | reverse complement strand
CGATCCTGCCAACTTCATCACGTTTTTGTCAGACACTTTGCTTGTTTCATCACGATCACATGTTATAGTATAGGTCAGCATTGCTTCGACGTCTTCTAACCGGTGCTGATGTAAATAACATTGCTGGTCTGGAATCACTATGCTAAAAAGCGGAGCAGCTCCCTGCGTGGTTGTGATTGGTGCGGGTCTTGCTGGGTTGACGGCTGCCTATGAATTGCAGCAGGCTGGCTTATCTGTACTTGTCTTAGAGGCACAACCGCGCATAGGCGGACGAGTCTATACAGCAAAGCAGGGTTTTGCTCAGCAGCAATATGTGGAAGCTGGCGGCGAATTTATCGATGCCCCAAAAATTCATCCGCAGATCCATCATTATATTGACCATTTTGGGTTAGCATTGCAGACAGTGGATCTGGACGAGTATCCAGATCTGTATTATTTTCAACGAAAAAAGTGGCGCGCGCTAGCCGAAAACCCTCAATTCGATCCCGCAACAGCGCTTGATGTCAAGCGTTTTTGGCAGGCCTTTGCGCGGCTGGGAGAATTGGATGTCAATTTGGATGCTCTAGGTAGTGACCCGCAGTTGACGTTGCTCGATGCCCAATCGGTGGCCCAATGGCTAGATACATTAAGCTTGCAGCCTTTGGCGCGAGCCATCATTGATGAATATCTGCGCGCCGACTTTGACGATCCGCGCCACATTTCACTGTTGGCGCTGGCGCATGATGCCAAACTTTACAGTCATGTTCCAGCCGAGGAGATTGAGTGCTATCGGATCAAGGGTGGCAACGACCAATTACCCACAGCGCTGGCCGCCGCCTTGGATGGGGTGGTGCATTTACAAACCCCTGTGCTCAGCGTCACGACCACCGTTCAGGGGTTTACGGTTCGGCATTTGCATGGCAAAGTCAATCCACGTTGTGTGGTTTTAGCCACCCCGCTTCCTGCTCTGCGCCAGATCAACTTTTCACCTGAGCTTCCTCGTGTACTCCAACAGGCCGTGCGCGAATTGAACTATAGCCGCCAAGTCAAGATCCACTTACAATATAAACGCCGTTTTTGGCAGGATGAGGGGCTTTCTGGCACGACGATCACCGATCTATCGCTGGGACGAACTTGGGCAGCCAGCGAAGGCCAAGCGGGTGATATGGGGATTTTGACAGTTTATACGGCTGACGTTGCAACAGGTGATCAGGCTACAATGAGCAATCAACAGTTGGTGCAATCGATCGTTGCTCAGTTGGAAGAGATTTACCCCAGTTCGCAGGCCCTCCTGGTGGCGGCAACGGTAAGTCAGTGGCATGATCAACCCACGATTGGCGGCGCATTTACTTGCTATGCACCCGGTCAGCTAAGCGCATTCTGGCCCACTTTGCGCCAGCCGCAGGGTCAACTCTACTTTGCCGGTGAGCATACCGATATTTATTGGGGCTATATGGAAGGCGCGGTGCGCAGTGGCCAGCGTGTTGCGCAACAAATCATTGCGCACTTCGCAACACAGAAAGATTTTGTGGATGGAAATGAGATTTAAAACCGATTAATAGTTAGTCAGTAAGGATACAGATTGCCTGGCTGATCCAGTAGGCAGCGCTAAAGGAGAGAACAATGTTCAAAGATGTCGTCGGGGTTCATTATATTCTGGAATTATACAACTGTATCCCAGCATTATTGAATGATGCAGAAGTTGTTCAAGACGCCATCATTGAAGCCGTCGCGCAAGCGGGCGCCAAGTTATTACAGGTGACAACGTATCCGTTTGAAGGGCAGGGCGTCACTGCGCTGGGTTTGTTAGCCGAATCTCACCTCTCGATCCATACCTGGCCCGAATGTGGCTACGCAGCTATCGATATCTTTACCTGTGGCGCGGCGGCCTCACCAGAAGCAGCCTGTCAATTTTTCATCCAACGCTTCGGCGCTCAAACCCATGCCACGATCATTATCGCCCGCGGCACCACCCCAACCGCCCTCACCATCAAGTCATCATCGCATTCCATCGGGCACAATTCAATCGGGCACAATTCAATAGGAGAAGTCGCATGATCCGTCGCAAAGTGGATGGGATCGATTGGGCTGTCGAAACGTTGACGCCATCGGACCTGTATTACCATGAAATTCGCCAAGTCATCGTTCACAAAAAGACAATTTACCAAGAGATGTTGATCCTTGATTGTGGTTTTTATGGCAAAGCATTGGTGCTCGACGGCTATTGGCAATCGACCACGGGCGATGAATTCCTCTATCATGAACCCCTGGTGCATCCAGCCTGCCTGCAACATGGCGACCCAAAACGCGTCTTGATTTTGGGGGGCGGGGAAGGGGCAGCCGTCCGTGAGGTGCTGAAATGGCATGGCGTTGAGCAAGTGACCATGGTCGACATCGACGGCGAAGTGGTGGAAGCTTGTCGAGAACATCTCAGCGAAATGCATCAGGGCGCGTTTACAGATCCGCGTACGCAAGTCATCATTGCCGACGCCCGCGACTGTCTGGATGCGGAGCCACACCAATGGGATATCATCATCTCAGATTTGGCCGACCCGGTGGAGGATGGTCCGGCCTACTACCTTTTTACCCAGGAGTATTTCGAAAAATGTCGGCGCGCCCTCACGCCAGGTGGCTATCTGGTGGTGCAGGCCGGCGCTTGTGATCCGGCCTCATTGACCCTGCATGCACAGTTGTTTCATACTTTGCAAAGCGTCTTTCCGAATGTCACCACCTACAGCTCGTATGTGCCAACCTATGGCAGCCTTTGGGGATTTATTCTGGCCAGCGCAAATACAATTAACACGCGCCCCGAGCCAGCGACAATTGACCAGATTTTGGCCGAAAAGACCAGCGGGCACTTTCGCATGTTTGATGGTATAACGCTGCTGGGGCTGCTACAACCACCCAAACATATCCGAGACGCGATTGCGCAAGAAACCAAGGTGTATACATTAAATGCTCCGCCCGGTTTACCCAGTGGTAGGCAGCCAATGTGACCGACACTTCCCGTTACAACGTGCCTCAAGGCCGGTATATAGGCTGGCGCGGCGCGAAAGTGCCGGTCACAGATTGATCGCGCCCCATGTGGATCAAGCTAAACAAATCAGGTTCCGGTCAATGAATTGACCGTCTGTTACAGAAAGTGCGTTGAAATGCACTCCATTCGCCAAAGTTGCAGGGTATACCAACCTGGCTTTAGCAAGTTTTAGGTAGTAGACACGGATTGAAATCCGTGGATGTCGGCGAAAATCCTAAGCTTGATGCGTATGGGGCGTGATTGATCACGCCCCTACGGAATCCTGTCTATCCACCCAGCGCGTAGATTGGAGCCTTGGCAACGCGACCAGCGTCAGTCGCCGCGCCAATTTGGAGCAGCAAGGTGTTGTGCCACGGATCCTGGACGGTGACCCCAGCCGCACCCTCGGTCGTGGTGAAACCGGCGGCTTTGAGCCGCGCGAGCACCGCCTGGCGGGCCTCGGCGTTGGGAAAATCAATCGTGAAGAAGCGCAGGCCGACCGTGCCCGTTGGTGCTGGACTAGCCCCGCGACTGTGCCAGATGTTCATGCCAATGTGGTGATGATAGCCACCCGCCGAAACAAAAAGCGCACTTGGCATCTGTGCCACAATGTCAAAGCCGAGCAGATCATGATAAAACCGTGCCCCTTCGGCAATATCACCAATTTGCAGATGGATATGCCCCAGGCGCGTCCCCACGGGCAGACCAGTCCAAGGCTCGCCCGCCAATTCTGCCTCGACCAACAAGCCGCGAATATCCACCGGATCAGAGGCCATCTGCACTTTACCATTCGCCCAACGCCAGGTAGAACGTGGCCGATCCCAATAGACTTCAATGCCATTTTCGTCTGGATCCGAGATGTATAAGGCCTCGCTGACCAGATGGTCACCCTGGCCCAACGGCAAGCCCAGTTCGAGCCAGTGGCGCACCCAGCGGCCAAGATCGGCGCGCGTAGGAACGAGCAATGCAAAGTGATAGAGGCCGGTATAGCTGGCCCCTTCGCGCTGCCACGGCTTTGCACCCGTTGATTCGGTAATCAAGAGCAGCGGCGTTTTCCCCACACCTAAGGTCGCAGTGGTTTCATCCTGTTCGAGCAGAGCCAGACCGATCGTCTGCGTATAGAATGTCACCGAGCGCGTGAGATCGCTAACCGTGAGCGAGACAAGCCCGACAACTGTCGCCGGGTCGATCGCATTGGCTGTTGGTTGGTATTGATTATTCGTCATTTTATTTATTTCTAACCTCCCGATACATTGTTTCAAGATTCGTCATGCTTGGTTCTTGCAGGGCAACTAGCTGAGTAAGATTAGCGTATCACCTCATCAAGAATCAGCGAATTATTGGATTACTATAGCAGAATAACTTTCTATTTGCTAGTAGGCACTAAAAAGTGCTATAGTCACCCAATGGATACTAATGAAGAAATACTGGATATGTACACCAGTGAATGCCCAACGCGCGAAGCACTAGATCGAATTGCCAATAAATGGACCACCCTGCTCTTTGGCTTATTGGAAGGCAGCCCCAAGCGTTTTTCTGAATTGCGGCGCGGGATTGGTGGTATTTCGCAAAAGATGCTCACGCAGACCCTGCGCAACCTAGAGCGAGATGGCCTGGTCAAACGCACCGTCTATCCCGAAGTGCCGCCACGGGTGGAATATGAACTCACGCCACTCGGTCGCACCCTATCAGAACCGATTGCTGCGCTTGGGCGCTGGGCCGAGGAGCACATCGCGGAAGTGACCACGGCGCAACAAAGTTATGATCAACGCCTGGAACAGACCAAACACAAAGTGATAGCAGACTGACGATAGCTTCATCCCAATCAAAACGGTGGGAGCAACATGCTTGCTCCCACCGTTTTATGATCTCAGGACTTACGCAAACCAACACAAGTCGCGCGCAAAGTTTACAACGCTTCATCTGTTTTTCTTTGCGCCTTTGCGTGCCTAAATCCTAGATCGGTTGATCAAGGCTAATTTACTCGTGCAAGCGCGGGTCAAGTGCATCGCGCAGGCCATCACCCAGGAAATTAAAGGCGAGCACCGTAATCATAATGGCTAGCCCAGGGAAGATCGCCAACCAGGGCGCCACTTCCACAAATTTACGCCCTTGGCTCAACATCAAACCCCAGGCCGCATCGGGCGGCTGCGTGCCCAGCCCAAGAAAACTCAGGCTGGCTTCGGCCAGGATCGCCAGCGAAAACGAGAGCGTGGTGAGGACGATCAGCGGCGCGAGGATGTTGGGCAATACATGGCGCATGACAATATGGCGCTCTTTGCCACCGACCACACGTGCCGCCTCGATGTACAATTCGGTTTTGACGCTCAGCACAGAAGAGCGCGCCACGCGGGCAAAGGTAGGCGAATAAACGATCCCAATCGCCAGCATCGCATTGGTCAGGCTGGGCCCCAGCAGACCGGTGATCACAATCGCCAGCACCAGCGTGGGAAAGGCAAAGACAATGTCCATGAGGCCCACAATGATGTTGTCGAATTTCCCGCCAATAAAACCCGCCAATACCCCCGCCGTGACGCCAAGCGCCAAGGCCAGGCTCACCGAAAGCACACCCACATAGAGCGATATGCGCGCCGCAAAGACGATGCGCGAGAAGACATCCCGCCCCAATTCATCTGTGCCCATGAGATGGGCAGCGCTGGCCGGCAACAAGCGTTTAGAAGCCTGCGCCGCTGGATCATGTGTGGCAACCCAAGGTGCAAAGAGCGCAATCAGCAGAATAAAGAGAACAATCAGCGCGCCGAGCGTGCCAATTGGATGGCGGCGGAGCAACCGCGTGGTCTGTTGTAGATTGCCGAGGCGCGGTCGCGCTATGGTCGCTGGTAGCGGTGTGATAAATGTTTGTTCCTGGCTCATGACACTTTCCAGATAAAACTACAGAAACGCGTAAACGAGCTGATCCGTCGATGTTCCAGACAGGATTTATCTATCACGTGTATTTGATCCTGGGATCAAGCACCGCATACGTGAGATCTACCGCTAGATTGATCAACACAAAGATCAGTGCCAGAAAAAGACTGGTAATCTGCACGACCGGATAATCGCGGTTAAAAACGGCTTGAATCATCGTCCAGCCAATCCCTGGCAGGCCAAAGATCTGCTCAATGATGATCGAGCCACCCATCAGCGCGCCGAGTTGGATGCCGATAATCGTGATCACGGGAATAAAGGCGTTTTTCAAGGCATGGCGCACGAGCACCACCTGTTCACCTAACCCTTTGGCCCGCGCCGTGCGGATATAGTCTTGACGCAGCACCTCAAGCAGCGCGGCGCGCACCATGCGCATCTCCACCGCCATCAATTGCACCGAGAGCGCCAGCGCCGGGAGCAACATTTGCAGCAGATTGCCGGGCAAATTTTGCCACGGTGAAATCCAGATCACAGGCGGCACCCAATGGAAGACCAACGAGGTGAAGAGCAGGAAGAGGGTGGCTAGCCAAAAACTGGGGATCGAGAGACCGATCAGCCCAGTGACGCGCGCACCTAAGTCCACGCGGCTATTCTGGCGGACCGCGGAAAGGATGCCTAGGGGAATCGCAACGACCAGTGACATTACGATCGCCAGCAGGGCTAATTCCAGGGTAACCGGCAAGGCGCGCAGGATATGGTCGGTGATCGGCTCGCGGCTGCGAAACGAACGTCCGAGATCGCCTTGAAAGATGCCACCAATCCATTTGGCATATTGCACCGGCCACGGATCATTGAGGCCGAAGGTGCCGCGCAGTTCAAACTTCTGCTCGGCGGTGACGGTCGAATCCATGCCCACCAAGGCGTCCACAATATCACCCGGCAGCAGATGAACCATCGCAAAGATCAAAAATGACATGCCGACCAGCGTAGGGATCAAGAGTGCTAGACGGCGAATGAGGTATTTGTTCATGCCATATGGGTAAATGGTAGATGAGGGGTGAGGAGTGATAAGTGATGAGTGAATGTATATTCTCACTCATCACTTATCACTCATTGATGCCGTGCTTGGAATCCACTACCGTCAGCTATCCAACCAGACCGTGCGCAGACCGGGATGGAAGTCATTAAATGCGACGTAACATATCCTTTAGTTTTTTACTGACGGCATGAAATTTATAGGGCTGACAGATATAGATATGCGGCGCTTCTTCTAAGACTAATTCCTGAATGCGGCGGATCTGCTTGTGGCGTTCTTCGCTCTTTAGCTCGATCTTCGCTTTCTGGAAGAGCTCACTCATTTCGGCATTCTTCCAGCCCTCGCCTTTTTTGAACCAGGTGGCGCCCTGACCAATCGCCGGGTTGCCAAAGTCATTGACATACCCCGTCACATCCGGGCGCATGCCGCGCCCGGTGGAGCACCAATCGAACGTGCCATCACCCACCCGTTTGGCAAAGGGGCCGATCTCCTCTGAGATCACTTTGACATTGATCTTCAACTCTTTGAGTTGCTGTTGCACCACTTCGGCGGTTTGGGTGGCGTCGTGATTGGCAATGGCATAGAGCGTAATGTCAAAACCATCGGCATGACCGGCGTCGGCCATCAATTTTTTCGCGGCATCCAGGTCTTGTTTAAACCATTTTTCTGCCAATTCCTCAGCAGGGATAAACCAGTCGCCATAGCCGGGGGGAATCGGCCCCGTTAATTGGGCCTCGCCGCCAAAGACGTTGTCAACGATCTGCTGGCGATCGATCGCCTTGCTGATCGCCTGGCGCACGCGTATATCGTTCCAGGGTTTGCCGTCACCCATAAGCGTAAATTGGAGCACGCGCGGTGAGGAGAAAAGGCCGCGCAGAACCACAATGTCGGGCAAGACCTTGAACGTCAATTTGTCCAAATAAGGCTGACCCGGCTTCCAGGAATTGGGGTTGCGCTCGTATTCGACGCGATCGTTGGGTATATATTGGATCAGCTTAAAAGGTCCCGTGCCAACGCCTTCGGTGAGCAAATTCCAGCGCGTATACGCATCCTTGGGGATGATCGCACTGTGGCGCGCCCAGGCCAGATAACCTTCCACACTGGGATCAGGCCCGGTCATGTTAAATTTAACCGTATATTTGTCCACGGCTTCCACGCTGGCAATCGCCGGGTAGAAGGCCTTGGCCGCCGCCTTCCTCAGCCCGATCGGTTCGTTGATCACGACTGGTTTGCAATTACAACTGGTGCGCAGCTATCTGGAACGGATTGATGATGTGCTTAACACCGCGCCCGAACAG
>JBBQBY010000304.1:0-8203 GCA_038318235.1 Caldilineales bacterium | reverse complement strand
TGACATTTAGATTGATTATTATGATGTATATGCCAATAAGTTAGCAAAACTGTGCGGCAAACACCATGCGACACTGACCATTTTCGTTTCCCTTGTCCTGCCAACCTTACGTTACCGACTTGTGGGTAAAGGTAAGCTAGTTAGGGGAGGAACTGATCTTTCGTCTACGAAAAGACAGTTCCCTCCCTGTTTTGGCGAGCGCGCCTGAGAGGCAACCGCCTTTGGGCGCGGGTGGGGTAATTCTCCGGGTTTCATTCTGACTTGAGTATAGCAGCCCAATTTAATTTGCCCAAAAAAATTTGGATACGTTGACATTGCTCAGTGGGCGTGATAGAATAGACCGTTAAATGCTACGTTAACAATTTCCCAAGGAACTAGTAATCTAACCCAGTGGCTGATCCAAACTTCACTTCCTCGCAACCTTTACCACCAACCCCAAACCAGCAGATCTTGCCGGGCGCACAAACACGCACTGATGCTGTCCGCTTACGACGCCATGCGGCCATCCATCGAGCGCCGCGTACCGCCTGGGGGATGTTTTTGCGCCTGACACGCACCAATGCGGCAATTGCCTTAACGATGCCATCCCTATGCGGCGCGATTTTGGCCTGGTGGCAATTCGGGATCTTTCACAGTCTAACGTTCATTTTTCATCTAGGCAGTACGCTGACGATGGCGCTTGGGATTAATGCGTTGAATGAATATTGTGACTATCGGCATGCGCAAAAAGCAGTCAGCACCGGCGACATGACCTTACAGTCTGTGCCACGTTCGGAAACTATGATGACCGGTTATAGTCTGCTGACAAACGGCATTCTTACGCCGACAGCGAGTTTGAGTCTTGGCTATTGGCTGATCACCGCTAGCCTACTCTGTAGCCTCTGGCTCACCTTGCTGGTCGGTTGGCCGATGCTTTTCTTTGGTGGATTAAGCTTTATTTTGGCCTACGCTTATGCTCATCTGCCGATTCAGTATGGGTATCGGGGTTGGGGATTAGGCGAGTTCGGCATCTTTATTGGGTATGGCCTGCTCCCCATCGTGGGCAGCTATTACAGCCAGGGACAGACCCTTTCGTGGCTGCCCATCTGGGTGAGCCTGCCCTTGGGTCTGCTTTCGACGCTACTCTTTTTCAATTATAACCTGGTCCACGAATACCGTGATTGGTTGATGCACAAGCGGACGTTGGTTGTGAGCATTGGCACCGAGCGTGCGTTAGATGTCAGTGCGATTGGTGTAGTAGTTGTCTATATCGCCATTCTCGGCATTGTCAGTCTATCCCATTTACCTTTGAGTGCTTTAGTTACATTAGCGGCGTTACCCATTGCATTAGGCGCATTCTCCCAAGTGCGGCGGGCGCAGGTCACGCTTGAGGACCGGGTCTTATTGTATAGTACAACGGTTAATGCCATGATCTGGACCGGTTTACTCTTTAGTTTTGCCCTGATTAGTGATCGATATTTATAAGTTGAACCCATTTGCCATTGCTCCAGCGAAATTCACAGCCTCCGAATACCGTGCAATCGGGCCGATCCTCTGCTCAGCCTAGGCCGCTGACGCGCCGCGAATTCTATCAACTGGCGGAACGCTGCCGGGCCTATGCGCTCGAACTCGCCCGTTATGACCAAAGTAAGGTCGACCTCAAACAGTGTCATGCCTTTAACCGTTGGTTAGCCGAGATTAAACTTTATGATCTATTAGCTGCGCCCCTGCAAACCCTAAAACCGGCACGACCGATTGCTCGCTGGCAATTGTTAATTATCGGCTTGGTGCTGGGTCTGATTCTTTTTGTGGCGGTCAACGAACGCAACTCACGGACATGGGCCATGTCCTTCCTCTATAGCTACTCTTTCTTCTTGATCATATTTTATTTTGTGCCCGAGCGTTTTTATGGCACAACAACGGAATTGATCGAGGGAAAACTGTTGCGCGTGGTCGATACACTCGACGCCCTGCTCAGCGCAAACACGTTGGATTTTACCGAGGCTGCCTTTTTTCAGACCAAGGAAAATTTAGAAGCAGCGCGGCGCGAGCTACGCCAGCAGATCGATCTGGCGCATCGGCGTTAAAAACGCGCAAAGATATCACGGTAAGCCTGTGATTGTTCTAACAATTCCTCGTGTGTACCCACCGCCGCCACCCGCCCGCGCCGCAATACGACAATTTTATCGGCCCACCGAATTTGTGATAGACGATGCGTGATCAGGATGGTCGTACGATTTTGCGTCGCAGCTTCAATCGCCCGTTGAATCTGATCTTCGGTGGCGCTATCAATGGCGCTGGTCGAATCATCCAGGATCAAAATTGCTGGATTCGTCAAAAAGGCCCGTGCTAACGCCAAGCGCTGGCGTTGCCCGCCAGACAGCATCATCCCGCGTTCACCCACCACAGTTTGATAGCCTGCCGGAAAACTCATGATAAAGTCATGCGCTTGCGCCGATTTGGCGGCGGCTTCTATTTCCGCAGGCGTGGCCCCCGGCTTGCCAAAGGCGATATTGTCGGCAACCGAGCGGCTAAACAGGAAGATATCCTGCTCGATAATCGAAATTTGTTGGCGTAGGGTAGCCAAACTCCAGTTGCGTACGTCCACGCCATCGACCAACACATGGCCCTGGTTTACATCATAAATACGGTTGATCAGTTTGCCAATTGTGCTTTTTCCCGAGCCCGTTTGTCCAACGACCGCGAGCGTTTGCCCTGCTTCAATTGTAAAACTGACGTTGGTCAAGGCCGAATTTTGCCCTGCCTCTGTCTCAGCAGTTCCTGCGCGCGCCTTACCATAGGCGAAAGTTACATCATCGAACTGGATCGACCCGCGCATCTCACCTGTATAACCAACCGTATTTTGATCTAAATCAGGTTCACTCCGGATCAATTCAAGAATCCGCTGCGCGCTCGATACACCGGATGCTGCTTGCGAATAGGCAAATAGTGAGACAAAGACGGGAAAACCGAGCAGGCCAACCAACTGGGTGTAGCCGACCACATCGCCAACCGACAGGGCGCCGCGCTGGTAAAGCCAGAGCGCGTGGGCAAAGGCCAGCCCTTCTGCCAGACCATATAATAACAACGGTAAGAAACGGGCCTCGATGCGCCCTTGGCCGACAAAGGCATCGCGCACGGCGCGCGCGTTTTTCTCAAAACGCGATACTTCGGCTTCCTCTTGCGCCCCACCCTTGACGGTTTCAATACCTTCAATCGCCTCGGTCAAACCGGCGTTGAGTGCGCCAAAGGTGCTGCGCACATGGGCGGTGCGTGGGCGCAATTCAGCAATGTAAAAGTACATCGAGATCAAATACCCAGCAGCAAATAGCAATGGGGTTGCGATCAAAGCCGGATGGTAGCCAGGCGCCAATAGGATCGGCACGATGAGAAAGTTCGCCGAGCCGAGCACCAGATTCAAACCAGGCGCCATCATCAAGGCCAGTTCACGCACATCATTTGTGGCGCGCGCCATGATCTCGCCGGTGGGGCGTGCATCGTGGAAGCCCATACTTTTGCCCAGCAGCGACGCATAAAGCTCCTGGCGGGCGTCACGCTCCAGCCGTTGGCCTAGCACTTCGCTGCCGAAATTGCGGCCCAGTTGCAATAGAGACCGCACCAGTTGGCTGATCACAATCAAGATCGCAGCCCACAAGAGCACGCGCAAATTAGGGCTCTGCTTCAAGAGCGCATCGAAGGCGATGCCAGTAAAAATTGGGAGCGCCGCCGCCAGCCCCGCATTACCGGCCGCGCCAATAAACATGCTGAGGATGACGAGTTTATTACGGCGCGTGTGCGACCAGATCCAGCGCAGCGGCGAGCGCGGGTCTGTTGTCCAGTTTTGGGTAACGACAAATTCACTTTTAGTCATAAGATTGGGAAGCGGGTGTGAATGTTTGTACGAACGTTTTCTTTTATAGAGATTATGACGTATGTTACGCAGCCGCAGTCAAGATCATCACATAACTGACCACTAAGGCGATAACTCAAGCTTTAACGGTGGTGCAAGTTGGATAAATTCTGGGCCGACATACATGCCAATCAATAGGGTCGTCGGTTTGCGATCAGTCGGCAACGACAATAGATGGCGATCGAGCAACATCTCGCCCGGCTTCCAAAGCGAAGTGGGATAATAAACGCCACCTGGTTGCTGGTCATCCTGAGCCAACTTTTCGCCTGTTGCATCAAAAAGCTGCACGGTGCTCGTATAATCAGCCGTCAATTTATCGCGCACCAGCCAGTGCAGCGTGACGCGCACGCTTTGATCAACCATTTGCCAATCATAACCCACCAACTGCAATGGACCGAATGGTTGATTGATTGAATGCGCTGGCGTCCCTGGCGGCGCCAGACCAACAACGCGCGCCAATGGCGGTCGCGCAGCTTTGAGGGTGAATTTTACCTCTAAACCAGGCATTGGTTTGATCAAATAGACCGGTCGCCCGCCCCCTGCCGCTAGCGCGGTCTCCACCGTTGTGCCAATGTCGGCGAAACGGGAGGCTGTGCTCAACAATGGAAACAATCCCGTCATACCAACCGCACGCTTTTCCACCGCTTGCAGATAGAAGAGCGGCACGATCTCGTCGCGGTCGTTGCTGATCAAAATTGCATCTGGCGCTGGTTGCGCAGCCAAAATCGTTTCCCAGGTTTGGCGGACAACCTGATCACCCGCCTGATCCAACGGGGCGAAATTAATCCTGAGCAACTGGAATGGAATAAAGAAAAGGGCGGCGACCAGAAATAGACCACCGACAAACGGTCGCGCCAGTGGATCATCCACTGGCGCGCGCATGCCATTGCCCAGCGCATTGGCGGCAAATCCAGCCCAAATCGCCCCGATCAAATACAACGGGATATAATAGATTAAAATGTCGCCAATCCCATAAAAAAGGTTAAAAACTTGCTGAATCACGGCGTAGCTCAGTGTAAACGCCAGCACAGACCAACGGTGTTGGCGAATTAACACGGAAAGCCCCACGCCCATTAACAAGAGACCCGGCCAGTAAAAATGCAAACGCCAGAGCAGCCCAGCCTGGGGCAGATTCGCTAAGGCTTGCGTTACATTATAGAAGCCAACCGAAATTGAGCGGCCTGTGATAAAATTAAGGAACGATGACCAATTATTCTGATACAGATCCAGCCGCTCGCCCCCCAACCATTGATGATACCAGGGGGAGGCATCCGGGCCGCTGCGGAGGGGAATGTACACATAGAGGATTAAAGGGAGCAACGCCACCAACGCGGCGCTAATCAAAAATTGTGAAGATCGCCACCAGCGTCGATCAAGCAGCCACAAGCCCAACAGCAGGCCTGGCAGCAAAAAGATCGTCATGCCATGATGGGCCAAGGCAAGGCCAACGAGGAAGAAAAGCCACAGTAAACGAGTTGGCTGCGTAGCGTTTAAGCTTATATCAGTGTTACTAGGTTCTCTAGGCAGAAAATGGCTGAGATCAATCTGCTGAAAAACTCGCAAGATCAACAAGATGAACAAGACATGCAGCGTATAGACTTCCGCAATCAGGTTCTGGCTCCAAAAGGTCGGGTTGACGGCGAAGAGTAGAGCCGTAAAAAGGGCCGCCGCCCGCCGCACATTCAACGCACCTTGCAACCAGTCGCGCATGATGATATAGAGCAGCGCAACAGCCAATGCCCCAATCACCGCGCTGAAGACTGTGAGCGCGGTAGCAGGATTGATGCCAATTAAGGCCAGGGCATGTTGCCAGGCACTGCCCAGCAACAGATAGAGCGGATAGCCAGTAGGATGCGCCAGCCCCAAGCGCCAGGCGGCCACCTGGAATTCGCCTGAATCACCGGCCAGGAGACCTGGCGCCATCGTGCGCCAATAGAGGCCCAAAGTAAAGGCAAGCAGCAGAAGGATAATCTGACGGTCTGTACGATGCGTAGGAATGAATTTGACCACAAATATGATTTAACTGATAATTGAAAACTTTGAACTGGCAGAAACATTAGGCCCAGGCAAGCACGAATTTTGCGCTACCAGCATGATTGCAGAGGCTTCGATTGACAAACTGGTCTAGCTTAGCACTTATGATAGTGCCAACCTACAACGAACGCGAAAATTTAAGTCGGCTCGTCCGCCGTTTACGCGCCTTGCCCGGCAATGTCCACGTCTTGATTGTGGACGACAATTCGCCCGATGGCACTGGCGAGATTGCCGAAAGCTTGGCGGTCAGCGATGTCGGCGTGCATGTATTGCACCGGGCCGGCAAGTTGGGGCTGGGCACGGCTTACAAAACTGGTTTTGGGTACGGCCTGGCGCATGGTTATCAATTTCTGTGTACCATGGATGCCGACTTCAGCCATAGCCCCGAAAGTCTTCCAACCCTCTTAGATAAAGCCAGCCAGGGCTATGATCTGGTGATTGGCAGCCGCTATATAACAGGCGGTAAAATCGTCGGTTCGACGCGTTCACGCCAATCGATCAGCTATTTTGCCAACTGGCTGGCCCATGTTTGGCTTGGCGTAACCGCGCGCGATTGTACCGCAGGGTTTCGCTGTTATCGTCGTCAGGTGCTAGAAGCCATTGACTTGGATGCGATCTTTAGCAGCGGCTATAGCTTTCTCGTCGAAATGGCCTTCTACTGTCAACAGGCCGGTTTTCAGATCGGCGAAGTGCCAATCACCTTTGTCAATCGCACAGAAGGCGCCAGCAAGATCAATAAAGCCGAAATCTATAAAGCTTTTTACACCTTGCTCCGCCTGCGCACAAGCGCCTTGCCCTGGGAGCAGGTAATTCGTTTTTACCAACGTCGGCGCGAACGAAAATCGGTCCCGCCGATTATTTAGCGCTCGGCTCGATCTTTACCCAATCCACACTAGCGGCAAGCGAACGTTGGTCACGCGTCAGACTAATGCGTAAAAATGCCTCTTTGGCGTCAACGGCCACAGCCGCCGTACCTGGTCCAGCCCCCCGGACACCGACAAAGGCAAAATAGTGACCACGCAAATTGTCCAGCGTTGTGTCGACGCCAAGTTGGCGCAAACTGGCGATCACCGCTTGGGTTAAATGTGCGGTTGCGTCACCGTCGCTGACCAGTAACACCGGCGAACCAGTTGGGATCGTGGCAAGAAATTCAACCAGGGCCTGGCTTTCAAATTCGTTGGCTGTGGTGTCAAAGCCCTTTTTCTCCAGCACAGCCCCGCGCTCGGGATCTAACACAGTCACATTAACGCCATGCCGCCCGGCCGCTGCATCAATTTGTTGGCCCTTGTCGTCGAACAAAGCGATAAAGCCACCTTCGGCAAAACCTTTCAAATCCGCGTCAATCGGCAAAGCAACGCCCGTTGTGCCAATCATGCGGCTGCCCGGTGTGACCACCCGTGGCATGGCGTTATAGCCCCAAGAGAATTCAAAACGGTTCAGCCCATTGATCAGCACGCGGCCCGGCATCTGCCAGGTGATGCTCTGCCAATCGCCAGTGAGCGTCTGCCGTTCCAACCGGTGACCATTCACCTTTAATTGCACAGTTTGGGCCGGGCTGCCCGGATAGGCAAAGGGATGTACATGGGCCGTAAAGCGATAGGTTGCTTGGGCATCGATCTGCCGCAAGGGTATAAAAATTTGACTAGTGGGTGCGGTCGCCCAGGTTGCCGCCACCCCATAAATCGTGTCCGTTTCAGCCGTATCCCACCCGTCACCGCGATAGGGATAGGTCCCCACGCCGCCCAAATCTAATGTAAAGTGGTCAGCGCCTGCCGGCTGGACAACCTGATAGGCTTCGATGCCATCGCCCGTCCAAAACGGCTTGGCTTCTAGGGGCAACGTCTGTTTCACAAAATCCCAGCTTGCCTGCCAGTGATCGACATAGGGGAAGCGCTGCGGAATCGGCGGATAGAGCAGCACATAACCAACGTCATAGAGATACGCCAGATCAGGTGCCTGGGCACGCGCCCTCACCATCAGTTCTGGCGTTACCGGCTTTCCCGTTTCGACGGCTGTAAGCGCCTGGAAATAAGCAATCCGTTGAAAATAGTCCAACTTAAAATCGGGTGCTCGGCTAATGTTACCACCGAGCATGGGTTTGGCATGCGCCGTCTGAAAATATTGGAGTTGCGTCTGTTCCGGTCCCCACGCCGTAAAGCTATTGCGCCAGCCCAACGGAATTTGGAGCACGCTGATCGGTCGTGGATCAGCTGCAATTTGGGCGTAGACCGCCGGGATACGGGCGTCGGACAGTGGGGCGGGCAGGGCAAGGTGCTCGAA
>JBBQBY010000303.1:0-8211 GCA_038318235.1 Caldilineales bacterium | reverse complement strand
TGCCATCCAGAAAGACGACACCTTCGCGCACACTTACCTTGGGCGTGGTAAACCACTCGGTGGAGCGTAGAATATTGGTCAGCCGCTCGGCGATCTGCTCATCCTGCGCCACGGGCTGCACTTCCACTTTGTCCGGCGCTTCAATCGTTTCGGTCGCAGCTGGGGTGACAACAGCACCACTGCCTCCCTGCTCGCTTTGGGCAAAGACCGAAGTTGAAATTACGGCTCCGGCAAAAAGTACGGATACGCATAGCACGCGTAAAATTGTCAGAAATGTAAAACTTTTGCTCGGTTTGTAAATAACCATTTTTCGGTAAAAAGGTTTAAAATTTCAAAGTAATGATCGTTTAAATGTAAATCGTGACTCATTCAGCGTCCAAAGAAACACCAGTCTACATCTCTTCTGGCAAATTCAATGTTAGCCAAGGCTCGCGTAAATTCTGCCGTAACATCGATGCCTTCTTTACATTTGTTGCCAATACTATACCGTCACGGAATCGATTGGTGGAAAGAGATTTCTTCTGTTTCCTTGTAAAGACAGATGGTAGGTTCTTCTGTCTATAGCAAATTATCCGTCATTCTATCTCTTAGGGCAATGATTGAGATCAACGAGGTATACGGTCAACGAGATTAGCCAGCCCTTGTACGAACGGCGCAAAAACATTGAGCCGAATCTGGAGCCAGAGCTTCATCACTTTGCCGACAAACCCCGGCTTGGGCGTGCCAAGTTTCTGGTAGTAATCAATCATATTCTGATGGGTCTTCATCGTGTCGCGTAGTTGCGCCACCGCTTTGTCGCCAATCGGAATATTTCCTCGCCGGCGCGTCTCTCCCCCTACCATCAGGCTTAGTTGGAGGTCGCTGATGGGCCGGGCAAGAATCCCTTTGTCCGTCTTCACACGATGCAAGCGCACAAGCGTCGGCCAGTTGCTATTCTTATCGGCTTCGGAAAGGGTCAACACTTGTTGTAAGGTAGGTGCAGCAGCAATGCGTGGGCTGGGTAGAAACGGGTGATCAGGATCTTGATCCAAGTTTTTCCAGTCGCGCAGCGTCGCCAAGATTGAGGTGTGGTCATAGGGCGTTTCCGCTTGCGCCGTGCGAAAAACTGTACCCGGTTTGACATACGAGGAGACCACAATCGTCGGTACGCGCACCCCAAAACGGTCAAAATGAAAATCGCCATCGGTGGCAATCGCGCCCGGTTCAGGTGGCGTTGCATTGTCTGGCGGTGGCACATGATCGTAGCAGCCACCATGTTCATCAAACGAGATAATCAACAAAATCTGATCGCGGTAGGGGCTGTGTTGCACGGCTGTATAAACCTCGGCAAGAAAGGCTTCGCCAAAAGCAATGTTATGCGAACAGTGATAATCATTGGCATAGTAGGTCTTGCCCGGGGTCCACTCCAGCATAAAGCGGGGTTCGATGAAGGAGTAGGCTGGCAGTTTTTCCGCAGCAGACGCATTGGCTGGCGCTTGACAAAGCTGCTGGAAGGCCGAAAACGCTTGGAAGCGGTCAGCAAAGGGCCAGAGTTGGGAAAATTGGATATGGGTTAAGGCTGGCGTGTAGATCGTATCAGCAAAAACGCCCCAGGCGATGCCCTGATCGTTCATCACATTAAAAATTGTCGTCATATCATAGGGGATGTAATTGCCATTGTTGATGTGACCCGCGGAGGAACCACAATGGACAAAGCCGCGATTAGGCCAGGTCTGGCAGGGGACAGAAGCAAACCAACGATCGCAAACGGCAAAATTGCGCGCTAGTGCATTGATCACCGGTGCCTGGTCAGGGCTATAGCTTTCCATAATTTGCCCAACTGCGGCTGGATTGGCGATAGTGGCGTAGTCGCGTAAAAAGCCGCTCATATTGGCCTTGGCGTCCGGTTCAGGGTTTTTCGTGCCAAAAATCTGGTAGGTAATATGTTCAAACACTTCACCTGGATCGGGTAGCGGCACCAGCAATGGCTCATGATGCGGCGGCCAGCGGCTCGTCGATTTTTTTACATAGCAGCGCGACGCTTCAGCATCATCCGTTGTATTGTAATAAGTATGCGCGATCAGTCCATCGTAACTCGGTTCTGCCTGGGGTGGTATGTTATGCGAAGGATGGTTGTCGGTATCGGTGTAAAGCCAACCGAGGAGATTATCAAAGGAGCGATTCTCCAGCATCACAACGACTACATGTTCAATTTGATCCATTGGTGTGTTCAATCATCTATGCTTTCCACATCGTCCAACCTGACTTTCGTTGTCCACAGCCGATCTGCGGGTGCCAGATCTACATCGTTTCCTTGGTGCCTTGTCGAAGCAACCACCAATTGACCGGATAGCTGGTAAAAAACCCTAAGATCATGGCAATCTGCATCATGAACCAAAAGACAGGCGACGTTTTGTCAAGTTCGTAGCCAAAAATCACAAATGTAGCCAGTGCCATCTAGCCGTACATGCCAATCTGCCAAGCGATCAACGAGAGCGTATCGGCTTTGATGGCCGCACCCAAAGCCGCACCCACGGAGAGCTCACGCATCGGTTTGAGCGTAAAATATTGAAAGGCAATGCCCAGCAGAAAGGCCATAATAAAGTCCAGCACCCAGGTGCCAAAGATTTGGCGACCAAAGAGGGTGAAGGGCACAAAAAAGACCGACCATTCGGCAATTATATCACCTAAGGTGCAACCACCGCCAGTTTTGCACCCGACCTGCAACGCGCTACCGACCGCGCTGTCTTGATCCAGCATGCTCACCTGATCGGCGCAGATGCGGCGCAAATCAAGAATGAAAGCGACCGGACGCGGGTCATGGCATGTCTGCAAGAAACGTTACATGCTTTGGGCTAGCGGCTCAGGTGCCAAGCACCACCGGTAAGCGCGTATATCGGTGCCACGCTGGCAGGTGCTGGAGTTTCAATTCCGCTGGTGCAATTGCCAGTTTCAAGTGGAGATAGCGGTCAAACAGGTTTTTGAGCGCGATTTTGGTCTCCATCCGGGCGAGCGGCGCACCCAGGCAATAGTGAATTCCCTGCCCAAAGCCCAAATGTCGGTTGGGGGGACGCGCAATATCG
Source organism: Caldilineales bacterium (assembly GCA_038318235.1). Taxonomy (GTDB): domain Bacteria; phylum Chloroflexota; class Anaerolineae; order Caldilineales; family Caldilineaceae; genus JAPLGZ01. The sequence goes on along the minus strand of JBBQBY010000303.1, from coordinate 5,149 downwards.
AACACTTCTGGCTGCTCAAAAACCGCAGGATCATGCTTCGCGGCCCCCAGCAGCGACATCACCGTAGCTCCTTTGGGGATTGTCACGCCATGCAGCGTCACAGCTTCCAGGGCATAGCCAGGTTTTGTCCCCTGCACTGGGCCATTAAAACGCAGCACCTCTTCCACAGCCGAATCGAAGTGGCGGAATTAAACGCTGTGATCGACCAAGATCGCAAAATAAATGCGTTTATGTGGTATTGCACCACCTCGCGTGATTGCAACTGCAATCTGCTCCTGACCCAGCCGATCTTTGAAAAGCTGATCCGCCACCCGCGCATCCTGCCGCTGGTGGAACAATTGATGGGCGGCCCGATCTGTTTTGAGGAATTGGCCGTGCGCCACAAGTCCGCCGAGATCGAGGATCACCCCACCGATTGGCACCGCGACCGTGACTATTGGCGCGAACATCCGCTGCACCTTGACTACCCACAAGTTATTTATTACCTGACCGATGTCGATGAGACCACCCATTGCTTCAGCATCAGCCCTGAACCGGCTGAGGGTGAGATTATCAATGATAAGACCAAACATTTGGAACGCGGTGGCATTCTCAATTTCTATGGCAAGGCGGGGACGGCCATTCTCTTTAACGCCGCCACCGTCCACGGCGTCACCAGCCGCAAAACCAACAAATTTCGGCGCACCGTACAGATCTATTATGGTCATCCCAACCGGCCATCGCTGAGTGAAGTCAGTCTTATTCCCCCTCGTCTCTGGCGCGACCATGCCGATCCAAAAATTCGCCGCTTCTATGGCAAGTTGAACCGCTATAACAAAGTTATGCTGCAAGGGATGGGCATTGCCGATTTTGGTGTGTAGAACGGGTGGTGATCGACATTCGCCCGGAAAGCGGCTGATTGGTGGTCAATCTCCTTCCGGGAAGAACCTACGTTGAGTGGCTGATTGGTGGTCATCCCCCTTCCAGGAAGGCTTGCTTCGTTCAGTGCCTGGTTGGGTATTTCCTTCCCGGAAGCGTTGCTCGTTCCCAACCCCACAGACAAGGGTTGTTAGCTCTGAACCAGAGACAAGATTTAGTGGCGCATTTTCTGGTTGGCGCGGAGCAAGGTTGGGCCTATCACGATGTGCAATCCTAGCCCGTGACTTTAGCCTGGGGCGAACTATATTTCGGCTAATAACCTGTCAGCGACAGTGTAGGGATCAACGGTGCGTTGGCTGATGGTCTCAACCATGTCGTTCAACCGCGCAAAGGGCAAACTAGCCCTGATGCGTCGATTCAACTCGGCGCGCATAATATTTTCTAACGTGTGGGCGATGCGTAACGCTTCGCGCACCCTAAGTTCGCCGGAGGTGTGCAGCCAGGTGCGGTGGGTTTCTATGCGCTGGCGCAATTCTTCAATGCCATCGCCGCTGGCTGCGACAGTTTTCAGCACTGTCACTTGCCATCGATCAATTCGCTCTGGTGCGATGGGCGCCTCCATCGCCAACAATTGCCCATGATGGCGCATCTGGCGTGCCTGGCTGCCTTCCGTCTCCAACATCATCTCCAACGCCTTGACTGTCTTGTCCACACCAGGCCGATCCGCTTTGTTGACAACCAAAATATCGGCGATTTCCAGAATCCCCGCCTTGATCGCCTGTACCTCATCGCCCAGACCAGGCGCTTCCACTACCAATGTTGTGTGGGCCAAGCTGGCAATTTCCACTTCGGCTTGCCCAACGCCCACCGTCTCGACCAAAATGCGATCAAAACCGGCGGCGTCCAAGAGCGTGACAACATCATTCGTCGTCTTGCTCAGGCCGCCTAAACTGCCGCGCGTGGCCATGCTGCGCATAAAGATGCCGCTGTCACCGCTGAGCACGCGCATGCGCACGCGATCACCCAGCAACGCACCGCCGGTGAAAGGGCTGGTCGGGTCAATCGCCACAATGCCCACGGTCAGGCCCGCGGCGCGATAATGCCGCGCCAATGTGGTCACCAACGTCGATTTGCCGGTACCTGGTGCGCCCGTGATGCCAATGATGTGGGCGTGGCCGGTATGGGGGAAAACTGCCCGCAATATGGCATGGGCATCGGTGTGTTCGTTTTCTGCATGGCTGATCGCGCGCGCCAGCAATAAGCGGTTGCCGGTCAATACGCCCTGGACAAGCGCCTCTCTGCTGATTGCGCGGCGCGTCGGTAATTCGCTCATCTACGCCTCGGCCAGCGGGTGTACGGTCTGCTGGATGAAGTGCGCAATGTCACTGGTCGTCGCGCCTGGCCCGAAGATCGCTGCAATCCCCGCTTGTTTCAACTTTTCGATGTCCTCCTGCGGGATAATCCCACCGACCAGCACGACCACATCTTCCTGGCCTTGGGCGCGCAACAGATCAACGACTTTGGGACAGAGCGTCATGTGCGCGCCGCTGAGAATGCTCAGCCCCACCACATCAACATCTTCTTGCAGGGCGGCTTCGGCGATCATTTGTGGCGTCTGGCGGATGCCGGTGTAGATCACCTCGAAACCGGCATCACGCAGGGCGCGCGCCACCACTTTGGCGCCACGGTCGTGCCCGTCCAAACCTGGCTTGGCGACGAGCACGCGAATTTTTTGTTCACTCATATCCCTCCTTTAAGGCTTTTCCATCAAGCTTGCATTGTGACGAAAGTTTATCATCAATTCGCCTAGATTGCATGAAAAAGCTTGACGCCGAGACGCAAAGGCGCAGAGGGGCAAAGAAAAACGATGTGCGCGTGTCATCGGCAAGGCACAGCTTGCGTTTTTCGGTAGCAATCGACAAAGCTTGGCTGGTTGTTTCTCGCTTCCTTTGCTTTTCTTTGCGCCTTTGCGTCAAATCCTTCGTTTGCGTACGGTAAGTTATCGCTCGTGCTGATAATGCTTACATTCTTCTTGGTGAAATATGTTACAATCGCACCTAAAGGATATTGAATCTGCCATCTTTGTTGGAGTTGATTATGTTCTATGCACGCACTGAACGCCAAGCACATTTGATCGAGCTTGCTCAACCCTTAGCTGCTAAATTCGCCGAACGGGCCGCCGAACACGACCGCTTGGGCTCTTTTCCCTATGAAAATTATGCTGATGTGCGCGCCGCTAATTTGCCCGCGCTGATCGTGCCCAAAGAGTACGGTGGTTGGGGTGCTAATCTGTTGGAAACGCTCCTGACCATGGAAACATTGGCTGTGGGCGACGGCAGTACCGCGCTAAATGTTACCATGCACATGCAAACGTTGGGTGAAGCCGTCGAAACGCGATCCTGGCCAGCGGCGATCTTAGAACGAATTTGTCGCGAATCCGTCGAACGAGGCGCGCTGATCAACTCGATCGCCACCGAACCGGAACTGGGCAGTCCGAGCCGCGGTGGCAAACCCAAGACAACGGCTACTCCCGTCTATGCTACGGCTTCGCCTCGGCCGGGAGAAGAACCTTCGGCCTGGTTGATCAATGGCCGCAAAACTTTTGGCAGCATGTCGCCAGCGTTGGATTACATGCTCATTCCCGCCGTGCTCCAGGATGGCAGCGAAGAGGTGGCGCGTTTTCTCGTGCCGCCGGGCGAAGGCGTAGAAATTGTCGAGACGTGGGATGCAATGGGCCTGCGCAGCACGGGGAGCCACGATGTGGTGTTTCATAATGCGCGTGTATCCAATCAGGATATCATTGCGCGCGGTTCCACGGATAAATCCGCCGCAGGCAAAGCGACGCAGGGATCCAAGACCAATGCTTGGTTCATGCTGGGCGTAAGCGCGGTCTATGTCGGCATCGCGCTGGCGGCGCAACAAACGGCTGTGCGGTATGCCAAAGCGCGCATACCAACCGCATTGGGCAAGCCAATTGCCGAACTGGAAAGTATTCAACGCCATCTCGGACAGGCTGAATTACTCTTGCACCAAGCGCGCACGTTGCTCTATTACAGCGCCGAACAGTGGGATCGTTATCCAGAACTGCGCGTTGCCTTGTCACCTGCTGTGATGGCTGCCAAAGTCACGGCGACCAACCATGCGATTGAAGCCGTCGACCATTGCATGCGCGTCGCTGGCGGCGCCAGCATGACCAAGGCATTGCCGCTTGAACGTTATTACCGCGATGTGCGCGGCGGCTTGAACCATCCGGTCAACGACGATCAGGCGCTGGTGACGCTAGGGCGTGGCACGCTCGCTTGATTTTTATGCAAAGGTCAATGTAAGTTTGCCGAAAGGGGGATTTTGATTTACAATTAATTTATTAAATTAAAATAAACAAGAAATATAATTTGAATTCTTGGAAATTCAAAGCGAGTGCGCATGTCCTCCTTGCCGCATGACTTCAGGCTCTCAACGCCGCCACCGGATCTTGCTGACTCACTACCCGTCGGTGCTGCAGCCCATTTTCACTTCATGTCCTATCTGCTCGGCCTGCTCACCAGTTTGATCCTGGTGGGCGGCGTGCTCTTTTTCTTACGCCACCCAGATCCGCCAGCAATCGTGCTGCATGCGCCCCCGTCGCCCGCCCCCACTGCGACGGCTTTACCGCCACCGACCCCCGCGCCGATTATGGTCTTTGTTAGTGGCGCAGTGCAAAAGCCTGGCCTTTACAACTTGGCTGCGGATGAGCGGGTTGGTGATGCATTGGCCAAAGCTGGTGGTTTTACGGCCACGGCCAATGCCAGCTTGATCAACCAGGCGGCCAAGTTACAGGATGGGGCGCAGGTGTATGTGCCCGATCTGGCCGAACAAGCCACCAGCCAACAGCCGCCGGCTGGTGTCTCTGAACCAGTCGCGCAAAGTGGTAGCAGTGACACCGGTGGCAACGCGCCCACTGGCTCGATCAACCTGAACACGGCCAGCGCAGAACAATTAGACTCGTTGCCCGGTATCGGCCCGAGTAAAGCCGCCGCGATTGTTGCCAACCGACCCTATGCTACTGTGGATGAACTCGACAAAGTGCCAGGGATTGGCCCCAGCATTCTCGAACAGGTGCGTCCGTTGGTCACTGTGCAGTGAGTTGAAGCAGCAATGCTCAATTCAAAAAATCGGACGCGGATAAACGCAGATAGACGCGGATTTTTTTCTAAACAATCGGTTTTTCGACCTTTCACATAGCGTATGCCATCGGCAAACCGTTTGATCTGCGCAAATCCGCGTTTATCCGCGTCCGAATTGAGAATTCCTG
>JBBQBY010000302.1:0-8235 GCA_038318235.1 Caldilineales bacterium | reverse complement strand
CCTTTACCATTACGCAGGCTGTCCTAGCGCGTGGACAACAGCGCTATAACATTTTCTGCACGCCCTGTCACGGCTATGATGGGTATGGCAAAGGCATGATTGTGCAGCGTGGCTTTTCGCCGCCGCCTTCTTTCCATCAAGCTAATTTACGTAATGCGCCGGTCGGCCATTTCTTTGACGTGATCAGCAATGGTTTTGGGGCGATGTACAGTTATGGCGACCGGATCCCGCCTGCCGACCGTTGGGCGATCATTGCCTACATTCGGGCCTTGCAATTGAGCCAGAACGCAAAAACATTGGATGTACCGCCAGAGGCGCAACCGACATTGGATGCGGCGAGTAAATAGTGATGAGTGATGAGTGATGAGTGATGAGTGATGAGTGATGAGTGATGAGTGATGAGTGATGAGTGATGAGTGATGAGTGATGAGTGATCGTCAAGTTTCACTTAGGCGCAATCAAAGCATAAAGGATCCAGTAGGTGCGTGCTTGTAGCCGCACCATTGGGGTATACGCAGCACGGGCGGCTACAAGCGCGCACTATGGCATGATTTTGTTCGGCAAACGCGGGATCCTTATTTCATTGAAATGGCCTAAACACTTATCACGTATCAGGGAAAGAGCACAGGGTTAATTTTATGAACCAAACTGAGGCATTAACAACCTTCATTGACCGCATCCAGCGCCGCGCCTTAATCGTCGGCGCGGCGGGCGTTGTCCTCTCTGTTTTGGGGGCGTTTTTGAATGTGCAGCAGTTTTTCCAGTCTTATTTGTTTGCCTGGCTCTATTGGCTGGGGCTAGGACTGGGTGGGATTGCCTGGGTGATGATCCACCATCTGAGTGGTGGGCGCTGGGGGATTATTACCCGACGTGTACACGAAGTCAGCGCGCTCGTGACGATCCTGATGGCGTTGCTGTTTATTCCGCTCTGCTTTGGGCTGGCAAATTTGTACCCGTGGGCGCGACCAGCCGAAGTGGCGGCTGACCCGTTGCTGCAACATAAACAACCCTATTTAAACGTTCCATTCTTCTTAACTCGTGCGCTGATCTACTTCGTACTCTGGATTGGCATCGCTTTTTTGTTGGACCGCTGGGCGCGCAACTGGAACCGCACCCGTTCGCTGGCAGTTGGGCATCGCCTGCGCCTGTTCAGCGGGCCCGCTTTGGTGGCGTATGCCTTTACCATGAGTTTTGCAGCGGTTGATTGGATCATGTCGCTTGAACCACACTGGTTTTCGACGGTCTTTGGCATGCTGATTGTCTCGCAACAAGTGCTGATTGCCTGGTGTCTTATGATTGTTGCGCTAACCCAACTGACCAAATGGGAGCCATTGATCAACTTTGTTACCAACAAGGACTTTAACGATCTGGGCAATTTTTTGCTGGCGATCGTGCTCTTCTGGGCCTATCTGGTCTTTGTGCAATTTTTGATCATGTGGGCCGGCAATCTACCGGACGAGGTCAGCTGGTATATTCACCGCTTGAATGGCGGCTGGCAATGGCTGGCAATCTTGATCTTAATCGGCCACTTTATCGTCCCCTTTGCCTTACTTTTATCCGCCCGCTTGAAACGACGGCGTGAATGGCTGGCGCGCGTGGCGCTGTGGCTACTCGTAGTCGATCTGGTCTATGTTTATTGGCTGGTGATGCCTGCATTCTACCCAGGCCACTTTCATTTCGATTGGCTGGATATTGTCACCCCGCTCACAATTGGCGGCCTCTGGTTCACAGTCTTCTTGTGGTGGTTGAAGCGCCGAGCCTTACTGCCAGTCAATGACGCGGCGTTGAATCAACAGACAAGTTCATTACAGGAGGCGCCTGGTCATGGCTGAAAGCAGCCCGGTTATCCCACAAAGTGATGCGCAAGTGGACAACGCGCTCGCGAGTATTCCCGCTGAAAGTTTGGACCGTGGCTTTGAGGCGCGTTCGCTCAATATCCGTGCGGTCATGGCCTTTGTGATTACGCTCTTCGCCGGTATCGTGTTGATCTTGGTCGTATTGTGGTGGCTGTTGTCCACGTGGCAGAGTCAGACTTTGGTGCCGCGGGCCCAGATTTCGCCGGCAGTCGCAACCGTGCCCTCGGCACCTGGGCCTTTCCCCGTGGAGAATGCTAAAGCGAATTTACAAACCCTGGTCAATGCGGCGAATGCGAATCTGCACAGTTATGGCTGGGTGGATCAAAAGGCCGGCGTGGTGCGCATCCCGATCGATCGGGCCATGCTGCTGCTGCTCCAACGCGGCTTGCCCGCCCGCAAGGATCTACCACCAAGTTTCGGGCTAGATGATGCGCACACGATGGATGGCGCGGGTGGACAGGAGCCGGGTGATGAGAATACAACGCGCTAGCGCTGCCCAGGGCAAAGGGCGTGTTACCTTGACCGTCAAGTTCCTGCTGGTGATGGTATTGCTCACGCTGCTGCCAGGCAAACTGGCTTGGGCGCATGATCCGTCACAACAACCAACGGACGTGCTCAGGGCGATTGGCTTTGACCAACATTTAGCCACCCAGGCGCCCCTGGACGCGCCATTTATGGATGAACGCGGCCAACACGTGCAGTTAGGCGACTACTTTCACGGCAAGCCGGTGATCTTGTTGCTTGGCTACTTTCAATGTCCTAATCTCTGCCCATTGGAGCGCGAAGGGCTCGTGAATGCGCTCCAGAAATTGAACTTTACAGTCGGTAAAGACTTTGACGTGGTGATGATCAGCATTGATCCCAAAGAGACGCCGGCGATTGCGACCAAGGTTAAGCAGCAAAGCATCGCCACCTATGCGCGACCTGGGACAGAAGTGGGCTGGCATTTTCTCACCGGCGAACATGCGGCGATTGATCGGGTGGCCGACAAGATTGGGTTTCGTTATCTCTATATCGCCGACCAAAAGGAGTATGCCCACCCCAGCGGCATTGTCATTTTGACCCCTGCGGGGAAGATCGCCCGCTATTTGTTCGGCATTGCGTATGAACCGTTTGATCTACGTTTAGGCTTGGTAGAAACCGCCGCGGCGAGAATTGGCACACCGATCGATCAGTTCTTGCTCCTCTGTTTTCACTATAACCCGACCACGGGTAAATATAGCCTGTTCATCTTAAATTTGATGCGGCTCGTTGCCGTGGCAACGGTGTTGGGCATCGGCTTATGGGTGTGGACGATGTTACGCCGAATGCCTGCACAGTCGCCGCTGGCAAGTTAATTGTTATGCGTTAAAGGAGTAAACTGTGCAAGGTTTACCATTCTTGCCCGATAGTGCATCGACCATCGCTGGCCGGGTAGACTCACTCTTTCTGGTATTGGTGCTGCTTGCCCTGGTCTTTGCCGTGCCGGTGGCTGGGCTGATCATCTATTTTGCCGTTAAATATCGGCGCGGGACAGACGTTGACCGCACCAATGCACCGAATGAGAATCTAAAACTCGAGACCACCTGGATTGTCATTCCCTTGATCCTCTCGATGGGGGTATTTGGCTGGGGTGCAAGGCTCTATTTTGATATGTTCACCGTCCCGAAGGATGGCATGGATATTTATGTTTTGGGCCGTCAGTGGATGTGGGAGTTCAAATATCCGACCGGCCAGCGCGAACTCAACGTTTTGCACGTACCAGTCGGGCGCGACGTACGCTTGACGATGATCTCGGAGGATGTGATCCATAGTTTTTATGTACCGGCGTTTCGGGTCAAACATGATGTACTGCCCGGACGCTACACGACAGCCTGGTTTCAGGCGACTAAGCCAGGCACCTATCACCTGTTCTGCGCCGAATATTGTGGCACCGAGCATTCCGGCATGATCGGCAGCGTGGTTGCGATGGCTCCCAAAGATTATCAAACTTGGCTAGACCAGAATCGCACAACTTCCGCCAGCGTGATCGCCGAAAACACGTCACCGAGTGCCCAAGCGGTGGCACCCCAAACAATGGCCCAAGCGGGCGCCCAAACATTTCAGCATCTGGGCTGTTACGTTTGTCATCGCCCAGACGGCGAAGGCGCCGGGCCATCATTGGTCAATGTCTATGGCAAACCAGTGCAACTGATTAACGGCGAGATTGTCTTGGCGGATACAAATTACATTCGCGATTCAGTCATTGACCCGAATGCGCAAATAGTCGCCGGCTATGATCCGATCATGCCGACCTATGCCGAACAGATCAGCGAGGATGAATTGTTAAAACTCGTGGAATACATCAAGTCGCTAGGCAATGGCACCGAGGCACCACCGGAACAGAACAACCCAACCAGCGGACTGTCCCAAGGTGGTGGCAGCAGCGACAACCAAGGCAGCAGCACCAATGGGGGCAGCGGCCAGCCATAAAGGTAGGGATTATAGTTCAATATTTACACATGGTTGATGCTGATTAACAAAATAAACAAGTAACCACGTAGGTGCGGTTTTTAACCGCACAGGTCTTGCTCACCTGGCTTGTGCGGTTAAAAACCGCACCTACAGTTACCGAATTAAATCGTCAAAGACCATCATTCACTGGTAAGACCGGTCGCCTAATTCTGGATCGGGCAAATGGAGAACAACGCATGAGTGCAACGGCACCAGCACTAAAAATCCGTGAACCTTCTTATATCAACGTTGCTTACACGGCCAAATCCTGGCTACTGACGACCGACCATAAACGCATTGGTCTGCTCTATATGGTGGCGATTACGGTCTTCTTTTTCCTGGGCGGGTTGGCGGCCACCGTGATGCGCATGGAGTTATTGACGCCTCAAGGGGATCTAGTCTTGCCAGAGACCTACAACAAACTCTTTACCGCGCATGGCACGATTATGGTCTTCTTTTTTCTGATTCCTTCCATTCCAGCGACGCTCGGCAATTTTCTGGTGCCGATCATGATCGGGGCACGCGACATGGCTTTCCCGCGCCTGAATTTAGCCAGTTGGTATATCTTTATGTTTGGCGCACTCTTCGCCATTATCGCATTGATTACAGGCGGCGTGGACACCGGCTGGACCTTCTACACACCGTACAGTACGACTTATTCCACAAGTAGTGTCATTCCAATGGCCATTGGCATTCTGATCGCGGGCTTCTCGTCGATCTTTACCGGGCTGAACATCATTATCACCGTGCACAAAATGCGCGCGCCGGGGATGACCTGGTTTCGCCTGCCGCTCTTTATCTGGTCGATGTACGCCACCAGCCTGATCATGGTGCTAGCGACCCCCGTGTTGGCGATGACCCTCCTGTTAGTGGCCGTTGAGCGCATCTTTCATGTAGGCATCTTTGATCCGGCTTTGGGCGGCGATCCATTGTTGTTTCAACATCTCTTCTGGTTCTATTCCCATCCGGCGGTCTATATCATGATTTTGCCGGGCATGGCCGTGATCAGCGAATTGGTCACCTGTTTTTCGCGTAAACCGATCTTCGGTTACAAATTTGTTGCTTTCTCCAGCATTGCGATCGCGGTCTTTAGCTTTCTAGTTTGGGGGCACCACATGTTTGTCTCTGGCCAGTCGATCTATGCCAGCCTGATCTTCTCGATCTTGAGCTTTGCGGTTGCCATTCCATCGGCGATCAAGGTTTTTAACTGGACAGCCACGCTCTACAAAGGCACGATCGCGTGGGACACGCCCATGCTTTATGCTTTGGGTTTTATTGGCTTGTTTACGATTGGCGGGCTGACAGGTTTGTTCTTGGCGACGTTGCCGGTGGATGTGCATGTAACGGATACCTATTTCATCGTCGCCCATTTCCACTACATCATGGTCGGCGGGGCGGTGCTCGGCTATTTGGGGGGCATTCACTTCTGGTGGCCCAAAATCACTGGTCGCATGTATCCTGAATGGTGGGGCAAGGTCTCGGCGATCACGATCTTTCTGGGTTTTAACCTGACTTTTTTCCCGCAATTTATTGTCGGTTATCAGGGCATGCCGCGCCGTTATTACGCCTATGCCCCTGAATATCAAGTCCTAAATGTCATGTCGACCGCCGGCGCCTCTATTTTGGCGATTGGCTATATTTTGCCCTTGATCTACCTAATCTGGTCAATGCGCGAAGGCCCCATTGCCAGTGACAATCCTTGGGGCGCCACTGGGTTGGAATGGCAGATTGAGTCGCCGCCGCCCACCGAAAATTTTGCCGAAATCCCGGTTGTGACGGCGGAGCCCTACCAATACCATTCAGATGGCACCTTTACCCCGCAGACCAGCAAAAGTATCCGTGAAGTCCGCCAGGAGGGTCACAGTGGCTGAACTTCATTCAATTATGGCAACGCCGGTTGCGCATCATTTTGAAGATGCCGAACAGCAACACGAAGCGAACACGCTGGGCATGTGGACTTTCTTAGCCACCGAAGTGCTCTTTTTTGGCGCACTATTTGCGGCTTTTTACATCTATCGCGCCAGCTACGCCAGCACCTTCAAAGAAACCAGTCGCCATCTCTACATGAGCATTGGCGCGGTTAATACGGTCGTATTGCTCACCAGCAGTTTGACCGTTGCCCTGGCCGTGCATGCCGGCGAACACCGGCAGCGTCGCCGCATGGTCCGGTTTATGCTGGCGACCCTGGTGCTGGGTTTGCTCTTTTTGGGCTTCAAAGGCGTTGAATATTTTCTAGATTATCGCGAACATCTGGTGCCCGCGTTCAACTTTGCCTGGGAAGGCGACAATCCCGGTCAGGCGCAGCTTTTCTTCATCTTCTATTTTATTATGACGCTCGTGCATGGCTTACATATGATCATCGGCATCGGTGTGATCATCTATTTGGCCGTGCGCGCCCGGCGCGGTCACTACGACCAAGATCCGACCGCGATTGAACTCTTCGGCCTCTATTGGCATTTTGTCGATATCGTTTGGATTTTTCTGTTTCCCACTCTCTATCTGCTGAAACAATAAGCGTAGGCCAATTATGTCACAAACAACACCTGAACCTGTTGCCGAAAACCATACTTCGACCAAAATCTACTACCAAATCTTCGCAGCCTTGCTAATTTTGTTGGCGCTCACGGTCGGCGTTTCGTATGTCGATCTAGGCGCTTTCAACGAAGTGATTGCCCTGGCCATCGCCGCGGCCAAGGCACTGCTTGTTATCCTCTTCTTCATGCATATGCGCTCCAGCAGCCGGCTCACCTGGTTATTTGCCGCCGCTGGATTCGTCTGGCTGGGCATCCTGATCGCGCTGACGATGAGCGATTATGTGTCGCGTGGGTGGATGGGGCGGTGAGTATTTTACAACAATGGTTTCCATGCCTAATTCACCGTTTCTCCGCCCAATGCTTACTTTCAGCGGCGTGTATAAGTAAGACTTAGCACCCCATCGTTGTCATCTTATTGACGTCGTATAATAGGCAGATAGAGTTGAAATGGATTCCGCACAGGATTGCTAGACTGTTGCCCATCAAAGCCTGGATATTCCCATTTGACCAAGGCTCCGGCATTGATAATAGGCGGATTTGTTTCCAGTGCGATCGCTGGCCCCCATAAGCCAGACTGGGCGTCGATTGACCCTTCGCCAATCGTTGTCACCACCACAGCCTGACCAACCGCGCGCATGACCAATGCACCGTTTTCGATCACATCAACAAAATACAGTGCGTTTCTGATCTGGGTTGCATTCCTGGCTGGTCGAATCGTAAAGTTCCTGGTCACAGAATTGTCTGGGTTGAGCAAAGCAATCTGCCATTGAATCATACGCACCGGCGGCATGGTGGTGGAACCGCCGCCAAAATCAACGACTTCGGCGTCAACGGGGATCACATCAAAGATCGTTAGTCCAGTCAAACTACGCGCAGAGTGATTGGTAACCTTTAACGTATAAACAATCTCAGAACCGAGTAGAACCGCAGCCGGACCAGACTTGCTGATCGTCAAATCGGTAGAAGCGACTGGCGGTGTAGATGTAATCGTTGAAGTTGCTGTACTCGCAATGGTGGATGGAGTGGACGTTGCAGTCGGCGTTATTGAAGATGATGTGGTTGATGTGGCTGTAAAGGTAGGCGTGTTCGGCTCTATAGGTGCAGTGCCGGTTGATGATGCAGTGGGCGTTGGTGTGATAGTTGCTGTGGTGGGGGGGGCGGTTGGTACTATTATGCTAGGCGGGATCGGTGTAGGCGTATGGCGTTGCGCGCGATACACCAATTGCGCGGTATCGCTGACTGCCAGCGTGGGCAACATCCATGTGATCGTGCGATTAGCTACATCAGTTGTCCAGGCAACGGGCGCTTTGATGCTGTCTGTAATCAGTTCCATCTGATCGGGGAGCGCGTTACTGACTACCACATTGCTCAGT
>JBBQBY010000301.1:0-8241 GCA_038318235.1 Caldilineales bacterium | reverse complement strand
CGCATGGTGTAGGCGGTGGCACCATTCGCCCGCAAATCTTCCGTGCCACCCAGCCGTTCTTCCAAAAAGCCAAACAACGCCGCGCTGGCTTCGCGTTCATCCTTCATTTGTTGCGTCGCGAAGTTACGCAGACGGAGCAAGATAAAGAGGGCGGTCACTGCGAACAGGGTGAAAGCGAAGCCAATCTGCCAAGCTTCAAAGCAGAGCACAACGAGAATGCCAATCATCAAAAGCACCTGACCCAGCACCTGGACTACCAGTTGCGCGAAAAAATGGGCCAGTTGGCTCACATCACCATCCACACGTTCGATCAGTTCGCCCGGTGTATGCGCGTTGTGAAAGGCCAGGTCGAGTTGCAGACAGTGGTTGGTCAAATCGGTGCGCAAGGCGTTGGTCGCCGTCCAGCCCACATCTTCGCTGACATAGGTTTCGGCTAGTTTGACCAAATAGCCAAGCAGCGCTACGCCGAGAAAGAAGAGCGCCAGCCGCACCAACGTTGGCATCGCCGCGCCGCTGGTTACGTTGTCGATAAAGTTGCCAATGATCCGTGGGCTGAGCAGTTGCAGTCCTGTGCTGGCAAAGAGCAGCCCGATTAACAGGGTAACTTTTGCCTGTTGTGGTTTTAGATATTTGACCAAGATGGTCGCATAAGAACGCCAATGGATACGCATGGGTTGAGATTTTCCTTTCGATTGGGAATAATTATTGGCAGTGCGGCCTCACCCCCAGCCCCTCTCCTGAACGGAAAAGCTGTTTCAGGAGAGGGGAGACAAGCAAGATTTTTCTGGGTATGTAATTGGTTCGTCAGACACCTACGGGTTGAAACCGCGCCCTGAGGGCTCCCGCTGATCCAAAAAACCGCGCCCACGGGCGGGTGCCCCACCGGGCGCGAAGCCAGATTGTGGTATCCCGTAATTTCGTCAAGGTCAGTGCGTTTTAACGCACTTTCTATCGCAGACGGTGAATTCATTCACCGGTTTTCTGTTTACATCTCGTCCTGTTCTACAAACTCGTCATAGCTACCGGCAAAGATGCTGAGTTGGCCGTCACGCAGCGACCAGATCTCGGTGGCTAGTTGTCCCACCAGATAGCGATCATGCGAGATCAGCAGAATCGTCCCTGCATACTGGTCGAGGATGGCCTGTAGCACCTCTTGTGCGGGCAGGTCCAGATGGTTGGTTGGCTCGTCGAGCAGTAGGAAGTTGGCGCCTTGGAGCGCCAAAATCGCCAATGCTAAGCGGCCTCGCTCACCACCGCTCAAACTAGCCACGGTTTTGTACACATCATTGGCGCGAAAGAGATAGCGGGCTAGATAGTTGCGCGCCGCCGTCTCGTCTAGCGTGTGCTCTGAATCGATGCCTGGTTGGCGGAGCAGTTCTGACAGCACGGTGCGTTCCAGGTTGAGGTTGTCATGTGCTTGGGCAAAATAGCCAATCCGCACGTTATGGCCCAGTTGAACGGTGCCTGACAGGGGTGGCAGTTCGCCAAGCAACGTGCGCAGTAAGGTCGTCTTGCCAGCGCCATTCGGGCCGATCAAGGCGGCGCAGACCCCGCGTTGCAACTGGATATCATCGGTCATAAAGAGCGGTTCATCATAACCCACGATCAGGTCGCGCGTGTGCAGCACCAGCTTCCCACTCTGTTGGGCGGCAGCCAACTCTACCTTCATCTGCGCCCATTCGGCGGCGGGGCGGCGCAACTCCTTGATCTTGGCTTTGGCTTTGGCGGGCTTAAAGGTGTTGCGGAACGACCCCAATTCCGTGCTGATGCGCCGCAATTTGCCCATCGCCATCGCGTGGCCACGCCCAGAACCGATATGTTTGTAGATAAAGTCCATCTCCTTGCTCAGCCGTTCGTGCGTGGCGTCAAACTCCACTTGGCGGCGCGCCCAACGTTCGGCGCGTTGGCGCGTATAGGCGGTATAATTGCCGCGGTAGACTTCAATTTCGGTGGGGCTCATTTCCCAGATGATAGCGGCAACTTTGTCGAGAAAATAGCGATCATGGCTAACGACCAGCAGCGCACCCGGCCAACCTTGCAGCATTTTTTCCAGCCATGCCACGGCTTGCCCATCCAGATGATTGGTCGGCTCATCCAGCATCAGCAGATCCGGTTCTTCTAGTAACAAGCGCGCCAACAAAGCGCGCGTCTTTTGCCCGCCACTCAAATGGCTCAAGGGTAGATGCCAATTGGTGGCGTCGAAATCAAGCCCTTGGAGCACCTGTTCTATGCGCGTTTCGTAGCTATAGCCGCCCTGTTGCTCATACGTGGCCTGGAGCGTACCGTAGGTTGCCAACAATTCATCGGTGATTCCCGTTGCCATGTGTGCTTCGATGGTTGCCATCTGGGCTTCCAGAGCGCGCAACCCTGCGAAGACCGTGAGCATTTCCGCATAGACCGTGTTAGCCCGGCTGGCAAAGGTGTCGACCGCTTCTTGATGGAGATAGCCAAGCTTGATATTGCCGGCGCGATAAGCCCCACCGTCGGTGGGGCGTTCCAGCCCAGCCAAGATGCGCAAGAGGCTGGTTTTGCCCACGCCATTCGGACCAATCAGGCCGATTTTGTTGCCATGCTCGATCTTGGCCGAGATGCCTTTAAAGATTACTTGTCGGTCAAAGGCTTGGGCCAGGTTATAGGCGGTTAAGATCGACATGAATTCCTTCTCCTCTGTGATTTTTTGTTTTCAAGATCACTGGATGCGCTGGCTGAACTTGGCCTGGTCAGCCAGGGGTGAAAATAAAAAAGACCGCAGGTGATGGATTCACCCACGGTCTCGTTTTACTCGGCCAGATCGTTGCCACGCTAGGGCAATGGGCTGGTCATAAAAAAGCCACAGGTGAGCACACCCGCGGCCATTGATGGAATCGTAGCAATTTGTAATCATTTAGTCGGCTCTGACCGCGTTTAACAGACACGCTTGTTAACCCGGCGCGAGCCATAAACATGCTCAGCCTTTAGCTGGAGCGATTACAAATTCTTCATCGGTTTATAGCAGGTGCACGCTTAGTTCGTGAACCCGTAGTTTGCAGGAGGGGTCATAATGATTTCCGATCGCCAAATTTTCGTTAGATAGCAACTGCTCGGTTGAGCGGCAGCAGGAAGATAGATTACCATTTCAGCGGCCGTCTGTCAATATGGCTGCGCTAGGTGACATCGCTTTACCAAACTCGCACGTGTTAGGCCATTCCAAGTAAATAATGATCCAGGGCGCGCCGCCAATTTTGGCGGCACCAAATCTGTATACTTATTTATTTGGATTGGCCTTATACCAAAATCAGAACGAAAAGCGGAGTTTTTAGCTCACCCTACCTCCGGCTGAGCAGGAACAGTTTCGGGGTCGACGAAGCCTCGGTTCCTCCCCAGCAGGGGGAGGTTTGGTGGGGGTCTGGGCTCGCCAGCGCTCAAAACGCCGCTTTTTAAATTGACTTCAGTATGGCATGCAACACGGCCGAGAATAGATGTATACCCTCGACCGTGTTGCATATTTTATTTTCAAGCCGCAAGCATGGGCCTACGGCTTATTTTTGCGAAATGCGCTGCAACCGTTTAATACCGATAGCGTTGCGCCTGACCATACGCCTGATAGGCGGAGATCACATGGCAGACCCAGCCAAGTGTACCACCTGTGCCGATCCAGAGTCCTGGTGTGATAATAAACCAGAAGATCGCCCAGAGGATGCGCCCGTTATAGATTTGACCAAGGCCGGGGATTAGAGCGCTCAACACCGCGGCAAGGCCTGGATTTTTTGTTGTTGAATTCATTTCTCTCTCAAAATGTTGCATTTTATTTTCTACCTTTCGATCCGATTTAATGACGCTTGCTGGCGTGTTTGTCGTTCACCAATCTATACGCAAAAGCCAGTGGGAAAGTTGCAAAAGTTAGCGCATGTTGCGCTGGCAAATGATCGCGAATGGGCGGCCTACTTAACTTTCATTCCCGATCCTCATGGCTCTGACGGCTAACGCTTGCAATTCAGCGCGTAATTCCGGCGGGTGGCGTACAATAATGTCGCAATCTAGCCCGGCCAGGAAATGCGCAAACCAGGGAAGCTTTTGCACATAAACAGCACATCCGAATGCCTTCCGCTGTCGCTTCCAGCGTAGCTAATGCGGGCGAAATCTGTTGTTGCGCGTTTTCCAATGTAGTTTGCAACAACACATCGATCCGCCAGGCGCCGGGCGTGCGCGCGATCGATGCTTCGACATGCCGCATAATGTCAATTTGCGCAGGCCGTGTAAAAGTTTGATCGCAAAGCCGTACATTCACCACCCGATCAAGCCGGGAAGTGCGCATATCTTGGCGCAGATGACAGTAGCCGACCATATACCACTAGCCGGCACGATAAGCCAGCCCATACGGGTCAAACGGTAAGCAAACGGTGGGTTATTTCAGATTATGAGCGGGTTTGTGGCGCGGGAGCCTCACCCCCCAGCCCCCTCTTCTGAATCAAAGGACAGAGTTTAGGAGAGGGGGTGCAAAGCAACGGCAGTTCTCCCCGCTTCTGAAACAGCCGGGTGCCCCTTGGGCGCGTTCAGGAGAGGGGGCGGCCACCGGGCGCGGGGGTGAGGCCCTTGCTACGATCCTGATTGATTTATTGGGCGGCTACCGGTATAATGGGGCAGGTTTTGATGGCAGCCGAGTGAACTATATCATCTATACTTCACTTACCATCAGTTTTGGTGCAACTTTCTATCAATTTTTAGCGAGAATTGATAGAATCTAAAGCCAGTTTGTTAGATAGCAAGCGCCAATCTATCTTCACGCTCTGCTACAATCAGATCCAGCATAACTATCCGTTCGTTCATCGGTTGCTCACCTGAAATCTGTTACACTATCCGTTCGTCAGACCATTATCACTGTTTTTGTATGAGGAGTTCGGCCTATGTTAGCTGACAAAGATCGGTTGGAACTTTGCGTCACCTATGTGGCGAAAGGCATTGCGCTCGGCGTGAAACCCAGCAGCGTTCAGTTTATGGATCGCCAAGATCAACAAGGGGCCGAGGTGATGACGCTCGAAGGCCACATAAAATTGAACGAAGGCATGGGATTCTACATTAACGTCGCCGAATTTGGGATTGGACGGAGCGTCACCAACGATCTGTTTGTCGATAGCCCCAAAATCTCACGCAGCCACGTAAAAATTATTACCTGCCCCGATGAATCGTATGAACTGCGCGATCTGGGCAGTGCCAATGGCACCAGTGTGGGCGGCCGCAAATTGGAAAACAACGAAGTTTGTAAATTGCGTGACACCGGCGAGCTGCAATTAGCCGGCGTCTTTCATCTCAAGTTTTCTGATTTCGGCGCCACGGATGTCACCCCGGAAAGTAAAACCATCTACGGCATTACCCTCTCGCATGCCGACCGCCGCATCTGGATGCAGGGCGCTGAAGCGAATGAGGAACTCCGCCTCTCGAACAGTGAGTACCAATTCCTTAAATTGCTCATGGATGGCTACCCTAACCCGGTCTCCCATCGCGATCTGGCTTTTACGATTTGGGGCTGGGAGCCAGACAATGTTGATGATGAGAAACGCGTGCGCGACGCGCTCTTCAACATTGTTAAGCGCCTGCGCGAACGGCTGGAATTGCTTGACCCTGCGCATGAATATATTGAAACTGTCCGTAAATGGGGCGATCGCGAAGGCGGTTACCGGTTCAACAAGCAATAAAGTGATATCGCTTTACTATAGGAAGGTGCTATGAAGTATATTGCCCGTTTCCTCGTGCTCTTGCTGATTTTAGCCGGCGGATGGCTAGTGCAACCTGCCGCTTTCGCTCAAGATAACCCGTCACCGTTTGTCGATATTGTCAATCTAGATACGACCCAGGCGCCGACCATGCAACTTTCCGCGGTGGGTGGCAATTTGAGTGGCGATCTGAGTACGTTGCCTGTACAACTTTTTGAAGGTGATAAAGTGCAGACGCCTGCCGCCGATCGCACTGCGTTGGCGGGCATCCAGTTGGCACTTGTTGTGGATCCACATGAGATCTTGGCGCCTGGTACGTCTGGCCAAAGCCATCATGCTGAAGTGGCGGGCGCAGCCCTGGGCCTGATCGAGAATAACGTGATCACGCGCAACGTGGATCTGGTGGCGGTCTATTCCAGCCAGGCAGATGGCACGCTGCAAACGATTCAGGATTGGACGAAAGAACCAAACTTGATTTTTAACAGTATCGTCCAGCATAAACCAGAGGACTTGGCGACCGATGCACCGCTCACCGATCTCTTGCTGCAAACGTTGGATAAATTTCCGCCGCCGGGGCAACCGGCTGGGCTGGCCCGCGTGCTCCTTTTGTTTTCAACCGGCGCGAGCGCGTTTGATCTGGCCAAAGTTGTCGCCAAAGCGCATGAGCAGCAGGTCTACATTCATACGGTGGAAATGGCCGCGCCGAATCAGGCGACCAGCCAGTCCAGCGCACTGCAACAGTTGGCCCAGCAAACTCATGGACAATCAGTCTTTTTGGCCGCCGTGCAAAACTTGGATGCGCTGTGGCCTGTGCTGTCCAGTTTAAGGATGCAGCGCACACTTATCTACAAATCTAGTAGTACAACGCCTGCACCGCTCCGTCTCCAATTAACCTTACCCAGTGGCTCAACCGTCGAAACGAAGCTCGATCCTACTAACCAGATACCGGCTAATTCAACACCAGTACAGGCGACTACGGCTACGGTGGCAGCTACCACCGTAAGCCCCACGTCGGCTCCGACCGCGGCAGCGCTAAATGTCACCACTACCGTTGCCGCAGCTGCCATAGCTGACGAGCCTGTTGCCACCGCTGCGTCTGCCATTGAAAGTGGACCCGTCGTCGATACTACCCAAGGCGATCGCATTGTGATCCCAGGCACTGCATTAACCCTGCCAAGAGGCGCCTTGCAACTCGCTTTGCCGGTGCTGATCTTGCTGCTGGCCTATTTTGTCTATCGCGATTTACGCGAGCGCAAAGCACGGGCGACACAGAATACAAATCTGAATCGACGGTTGAATCGGCGAGATAGCCAGCTTTATGCCTTAAATGATCCAGTCGGTGAGTTGAAACCATTACCCAAAAATAAGCCCAAAGTCAGTAGTAATTATGACTTGCAGACGGACAATGCTGCATCGGTGCCAGCCGCCGAACCGCGGCGCACACCGGCGTATGCCGCACGTGTCCAGGCTGATGATGATCAGAAAGCTGATGATGAGCAGAATGACGATGCAACGATTGTCCCGCGCTCCGAGTTTGGTGACGACGAAGCGACCTACCGCCTGTCCGAGCAGATCAAGCAGCCGATTATCGGTGCCTTTGTCCGGGTGGCGGGCAACCCAACCTTACCGAATGAACTGCCGATTTATGGCTTGAGTCCTGCCCGCGGCGAGGTGCGCCAGATTCATATTGGGCGGCACAGCAAAAATAATACCGTCGTGATCAATGACAAGAGTATCTCGCGTGAACATGCCGTGATCATCCAGAAAGAGGGGCGGCTCTACTTGCGTGATAATGCGAGCACGGCTGGCACCTTCCTCAACGGCAAGCGCCTGCAACCTGGCGAAGAGTTATTGTTGCGCCATAACGATCTGACGAGCTTCGGCGAGGTTGTCTATGAATTTCATGCGCAAGGTGAAGACGAAGCGACGGTGGCGGGGGAATAAGGCCATTCCGAAAAAATAGATATCCACGCTTTAAGCTGTTTCCTCGGAAAGGCTGGGGCTTTTCCGGTTGAAGATGGCTATTTTATTTTCGGAAAAGCCTAAAGAGTGCAGAATGCGAAGTGATGGTCAATCCGCATTCTGCGTTCCAACCTCCGCACTTTGACGAGGTATTTGTGACTGCACAACAAGACCAGGATATCCCATCGCTGGACGGCCTGGCTTACCGGGCGCAACATTTTATCGATACAGGTAGCAAGATGTCCGATGTCTTGCTGGCGCTGGACGGCCACAACCGCCCAGTCGCTTTAAAAATTGCCTGCGTTGATCAACGGGCGCGCGCGGATGTCAACCGGCTGGCGATCAAGAATACTATCGATTGGCTGAGTAAGCTGGGCGGCTATCGCGGGATTGTTGCCCTGCGTCCGCTTGAATTTACCGGTGTTCCGTGGTGGCGCGCTTGGCCGAAGCCAGCGATCTATTCTGCGCCGCTCCAAGCTTGGCCCGGCCAACCAGAATTTCTGGTGATGGAATATATCACGGGCGGTTCCTTGCGTGATTTTGTCGGCGACAAACGGCTTAGCCTCGAATTAGCGTTGTGGATCGCGCA